>NZ_JBEOSZ010000004.1:32905-268167 GCF_040303285.1 Streptomyces sp. NPDC096046
CGGGTCCGGGCCCTCGGGGCCGCCGTAGACGACGGTCACCTTGCCGCCGAGCGCGCCCGCCGGGTCGGCGGAGGCCTCCCGGTCGTTTCCCGATCGGGACGCGGCACCGCCGCGTTTGCCCCAGTCGGCCCCACGCACGCTCGCCGGGACCACCCGGCATCGTCCGCTCGCGGGTTCCCCATGCGTTCCCCCCCCCTTGACGTGTTGATTGCCGTCCTAAAACATTCGGGAAGCTCGATTGGTTCTGCGCGGTTCTGTTCGCTCCCGAAGGGAATCCATGTCCAGCAGACATCGCCTCACCCGCACGGCACTGGCGGTCACCGTCCCCTTGGCTCTCGGCGCGGGCCTCGTGACGGTGCCTCCCGCCGCCGCTGCCGCGGACCCGCCCGCGAGCGCGGTCACCGTTCGGATCGACCCGTCCTACCGGCAGCAGGAGTTCGAGGGGTGGGGGACGAGCCTCGTCTGGTTCGCCAACATCACCGGCCGCTACCCCGAACCCATTCGGCAGAAGCTCGCCGACATGCTGTTCGGCGAGGCCGGCCTCCGCCTCAACATCGCGCGCTACAACATCGGCGGCGGCAACGCTCCCGACGTCCGCGAGGACTACATGAAGACCGGCGCCACGATGGACGGCTTCTGGAAGGCACCCGAGGGCACCACCAGGGAGGACACCGACTGGTGGAACCCGGACGACCCGGCGCACTGGGACTGGTCCGCCGACGCGGGTCAACGCTGGTGGGTGGACCGCGTCAAGAACAAGGTGACCCGCTGGGAGGCGTTCAGCAACTCGCCGCCCTGGTTCCAGACCGTCAGCGGCTACGTCTCCGGAGGCTTCGACGCCAACACCGACCAGATACGGGCGGACCGCGTCGACGACTTCGCCGCCTACCTGGTCAAGGTGACCGAACACCTGGAGAAGAAGCACCGCATCGACTTCGACACCATCGCCCCGCTCAACGAGCCCAACACCGACTACTGGGGCACCCGGATCGGCCCCGACGGACAGCCCACCGGCGGCCGTCAGGAGGGCGCCCACGCCGGCCCGGAACTCCAGCAGAAGGTCGTCCTCGCGCTGCGGCGCGCACTGGACAAGGCGAGGACCCGCGCCAAGATCTCCGCGATGGACGAGACCAACCCCAGCACCTTCGTCCGCAACTGGAACGCCTACGACAGCTCCGCCCGGGCCGCCGTCGACCAGCTCAACGTGCACACCTACGGCACCGGCATGCGTACCGGCGCACGCGACAGCGCCAAGGCCGCGGACCGGCCGTTGTGGATGAGCGAGGTCGAGGGCACCTGGGGGACCGGCACCGACTTCACCGGCATGGAACCGGGGCTCGGCATCGCCACCCGGGTCGTCGAGGACATCCGTGAACTGGAGCCGTCCGCCTGGGTGTTGTGGCAGCCGATCGAGGACTCCATCCCCCAGGCGCAGGCCGGCAAGAACTGGGGCAGCATCCACATCCCGTTCGACTGCACCGCCCAGGACACCCTGCGGACCTGCCCGATCAAGACCAACACCAAGTTCCACACCCTGCGCAACTTCACCCACCACATCCGCCCCGGCGACCACTTCGTCACCTCCGACGATCCCTCCAGCGTCGCCGCCGTACGCAAGTCCGGCCGCGGAGCGACAGTGGTGCACGTCAACAACGGCACGACCCCGCGCGCGGTCAGCCTGGACCTCTCGAAGTTCCGGCGGGTCGCCCGCGGCGCCACCGTGACGCCCGTGGTGACCAGCGACGACGGAGCGCTCGTCCGCGGCACGCCCGTGCGGGTCCAGGACGGCTCCGCCACGGTGACCGTCCCCGCCAAGTCCGTGACCACCCTCCTCGTCGACGGTGTGTCCGGAACCGCGAAGGACGCCGCGCTCGTCCAGCCCGGCCACGTCTACCGTCTCCAGGGCGCCCAGAGCGGCAAGTCCCTGGCACCGTCCGCCGAGGGCGACGGGGTCGTCGTGCGCACAACCGACCCGGCCGCCACGTCCCAGCTCTGGTCTGTGAAGCGGCTGACGCGCGGCGACGGCAACCGTGAACGCTACGCCCTCGTCAACGCCGCCGACGGCAGGCGCCTCGCCGTACGCGACAACGAGGCCGTACTCGAACCGAGGGAGGACGCCCCGGCGGCACAGTGGATCATGTCCACCACCGGGGACGGCAGTTGGACCTTCGTCAACGCGGCGACGGGCCGGCTTCTCGACGTCGTCGGCCAGTCGACGGCTGACGGCGCCCGGGTCTCGGCCTTCCTCCCGACCTCCAGCGCGAACCAGCGCTGGGGCGTGACCGACGAGACGGTGCTCCGCACCCAGCCGGCCACGGCGTTCACCGTCCCCGGGCGCGTCCCCGAACTGCCCGGGACCGTGCGGCCCGTCTTCCGCGACGGCGCCAGGGGCGCGCTGCCGGTGGAGTGGAAGCTGCCCGCATCGTCACGCTGGCGCACCCCCGGAACGGTACGGGTGAAGGGCAGGGCCACCGACGCTCTCGGCCGCACCCTGCCGGCCGAGGCGGTGGTCACCGTGGACACCATCACGTCCACCCTCCCGGCCCGCGCCAAGACCTGGACCGGAGGGCGGCCGGACCTGCCCGACACGGTCACCGGCGTGGGACGGCACGGCGGGACCGCCGACCTCCCGGTCACCTGGGACCCCGCCGCCGAGGGCGCGTTCGACGGCACCGGCGTGGTGACCCTGCGCGGCACCGCCCGGGTCCCCGGCGGGGCCACGGCCGCGGCGAGCGTACGCGTCCAGGTCACCGCGCCCCGGGAGACCAACTCCGCACGCGAGGAGGGCGTGACGGTCGGCGCGACCTACACCGAGAGCGGGTACTCCGCCGACGGCCTGCGCAACGGCACCATGTCCGAGAAGGCCTGGTCGAACTGGCGGTCCGGCACGAAGAACCCCTCCGACACCATCACCTTCACCCTGCCGGAGGCACGCGACCTGACCCGGGTCGTCACCCACTTCCACCGCGACGGCACCAACGTCAGCTTCGCTGAGTCCCTCACGGTGCAGGTGCGCGGCGCCGACGGCACCTGGTCCGACGCGAGCGACCAGGTGTCCGTCGGCACCGAGGGCACGCCCGTGGTCGACGTCCCGGTGCGGGCGACCGGCCCGGCGACGGGCGTGCGCGTGGTCATGACGGCCCGCCCGGGCGGCTACATCACGCTCGGGGAGATCGAAGTGCACGCCAAGGCGCCGGGCGCTTCCGCCGATGCCGCGGCGGCGTCGATCGAGGTGGACGGCGCGTCTGTGGGCGGCTTCGACCCGGACCGGACGAGCTACCGGGTGGCGGTCGGCCGTCCCGGCCGGGCCGAGATCACCGCCACGCCGCGTGACCCCTACGCGAAGGTGACGGTCGGCAAGGACGCGCCCGGCGGCGGGACGGTCCGCACCATCTCGGTGACGAGCGAAGACGGTTCACGGTCACGGGAGTACCGGATCGAGCTGACCCGCCGGTGACACACGAAAGCGCGGGGCCCGCACGCCCCGCGCTTTCGTCCTCCGGGGTCAGACCGCCGGGGCCGGGTACGTCGGGTACTCCACGCCGGAGACGTGCTGCACGACGCGGATGACCTGGCACGAGTAGCCGAACTCGTTGTCGTACCACAGGTAGAGGATCGCGTTGTCGCCGTCGACCTTGGTGGCGCCGGCGTCGACGATCGAGGCGTGGCGCGAGCCGATGAAGTCGCTGGAGACCGCGTCGGGAGCCGTGGTGAAGTCGATCTGGCGCTTGAGCGGCGAGGTCAGGGAGACGTCGCGAAGGTGGTCGAGGACCTCCTCGCGGGTCGTCTCACGGCCGAGCCGCAGGCTCAGGATCGCGATCGAGACGTCCGGGACCGGGACGCGGATCGAGCTGCCGGTGATCGGCGCCTTGAGCTCGGGCAGCGCCTTGGCGACGGCGGAGGCGGCTCCGGTCTCGGTGATGACCATGTTGAGCGGCGCGGACCGGCCGCGGCGGTCGGCCTTGTGGTAGTTGTCCAGCAGGTTCTGGTCGTTCGTGAACGAGTGAACCGTCTCGACGTGGCCGCGCTGGACCCCGAACTCGTCGTCCATCGCCTTCAGCGGCGGCACGATCGCGTTCGTGGTGCAGGACGCGCAGGACAGGATCTGCTCGTCGGGCTTGATCGTGTCGTGGTTGACGCCGTGCACGATGTTGGGGACGTCGCCCTTGCCGGGCGCGGTCAGCACGACCTTGTCGATGCCGGGGCGCAGGTGCCCGGACAGGCCCTCGCGGTCGCGCCACTTGCCGGTGTTGTCGATGAGGATGGCGTCCTTGATGCCGTACGCCGTGTAGTCGACCTCGGACGGGTCGTTCGCGTAGATCACCTTGATCGTGTTGCCGTTGGCGACGATCGTGCTGTTCGCCTCGTCGACGGTGATCGTGCCCTGGAACTGGCCGTGGATGGAGTCACGGCGCAGCAGCGAGGCGCGCTTGACGATGTCCTGCTCCCCACCGCCGCGCACGACGATGGCCCGCAGCCGCAGGCCGTTGCCCGAGCCGGACTTCTCGATGAGCAGCCGGGCGACGAGCCGGCCGATGCGGCCGAAGCCGTAGAGGACGACGTCCCGGCCCTCGCGGCGCTCGATCTTGTCGGCGCCCGTGGCACCGGCGACGGCCTCGGCGGTGAACTCCGCGACCGACAGTCCGCGGTCGTCCTCGCGGTACGTCGCGGCGAGCATGCCGATGTCGATCTGGGACGGCCCGAGGTCCAGCTCGGCGAGCGTCTTCAGGAACGGCAGCGTCTCGGTGACCGAGAGCTCCGCGCCGGCGATCTGCCGGGCGAACCGGTGGGTCTTGAGGATGCTGACCACCGACTTGTTCACCAGGGAGCGGCTGTGCAGCAGGACCGTCACGTCCCGCTCCCGGTGCAGCTTCCCGATGATCGGGATCATCGACTCCGCGATCTCCTCGCGGTTCTTCCAGTTGGTGAACGAGTCGTCGTTGACAGTCACGAGTCCATCTTTCGAGCTAGGCGGCGCTCATATGTTAAACCGTCGATTTCCTGATCTTGAACGGGGTGCCTCCGACCCGTTCCGCGGCCTCTCCGCGCGCCTCCCGGGGCAGGGCCTGGGAGGATCGAAAGCGGATCTTCCGCGCGAAGGGGTGCTCATGGACTACGACTCCGTCGCCGACGAGCTGTACGCCCTGCGCCCGGAGGAGTTCACCGCCGCCCGCGCCTCCGCCATGGCCTCCGCCCGCACCGCCGGTGACCGGGAACTCGCCGAGCGGATCCGTGGGTTGCGCAAACCGAGCCTCGCCGCCTGGGTGAGCAACCTGCTGGTCCGCGGCAGCCCTGGGGAGGTCGAGCCACTGCTGCGCCTGGGGGAGGGGCTGCGCCAGGCCCACCAGGACCTGGACGGCGCGCAGCTGCGCGAGCTGAGCCGACGGCAGCACGCGCTCATCCGCGCCCTGTCCGCGCGGGCCCGGCGGCTCGCCCAGGAGGCCGGACATCCGATCGGCGAGAGCGTGCAGCGCGAGGTCGAGAACACCCTGCACGCCGTCCTGGCCGACCCGGAGGCCGCGGCGGTCTGGGCGAGCGGCCGTCTGGCCAAGCCGCTGAGCGCGGCCGTCGGCTTCCCCGCGGCGGCCGAGGGCGCCCGGCCGAAGCGCCCCGCACCCGCCCCGGCGCCCTCCCGCCCGGGTAAGAAGGCCGGTGAGCGGCAACGGCGCCTCCTCGCCCAGGCGCGCGAGGACGTCGAAGCCGCCGAGCGCGAGCTGGGCAGGTTGCGGGACGAGGCGGCGACCGCGGGCCGGGAGGTGGCGGAGGCGCAACGCCGAATGGAGGATCTCCAGCGGCGCGTGGAGGAACTGACCGGGGAGCTGGAACGCGCCAGGAACGAGCACCAGCAGGCCCGTTTCGCCGAGCGAACGGCCCGGGAGCGGGCGCGCACGGCCGACCGCCGGGTCCGCGAGGCCGGCCGCAAGGCCGCCACGGCCGCCTCCCGGCTGGAACGCCTGACCTCATCGGACGCCTGATCCCGGACCGGTGCCGCGGTGCGCGACGCCCGGTGCCCGTCGAAGCGTGATCATGGACCTGTGACCGAACTCACAGGGGTCAAGGAGGCCGTCCCGCAAAGCCTCACCCGCACGACACCAAAATTGAATCGTTCGTTTTCTTGAACCAATCGTGTTTGTGTGGCTAGGTTGTCCGCATGACCGCATCCGAGAACCCGACCACCGCCGATGAGCTGCGCGGTGCCGGCCTGAGGGTGACGGCCGCCCGCGTCGCGCTGCTGGAGGCCGTGCGGGACGGTGACCACCTCGGCGCAGAGGCCATCGCCTCCGAGGTGCGCGGCCGCGTGGGCCACATCTCCGTCCAAGCCGTCTACGAGGGGCTGCACGCACTCACCGCGGCGGGACTCATACGTCGTCTCGACCCGCCCGCCAGCCCGGCCCTCTACGAGGGGCGCGTCGGCGACAACCACCACCACCTCGTGTGCCGGTCGTGCGGAGCCGTCGCCGACGTCGACTGCGCGGTCGGCCACGCCCCCTGTCTGACCGCGTCCGACGACCGCGGCTTCGCCGTCGACGAGGCCGAGGTCATCTACTGGGGCCTGTGCCCCACCTGCTCCACCGCCCGCAGTTCCTGAGCACGTGATCCACCCGAGCACCGTGATCCGCCCCGTCCGGAAGGATTTCCATGACTGAGAACCACGACGCGATCGTCACCGACCCGAAGTCGCAGGAGACAGAAGGCGGTTGCCCCGTGGCCCACGGCCGCGCTCTGCACCCGACCCAGGGGGGCGGCAACCGGCAGTGGTGGCCCGAGCGCCTCAACCTGAAGATCCTCGCCAAGAACCCCGAGGTGGCCAACCCCCTCGGTGAGGGCTTCGACTACGCCGAGGCGTTCCAGGCCCTCGACCTCGCGGCCGTGAAGCGCGACATCGCCGAGGTCCTCACCACCTCGCAGGACTGGTGGCCGGCCGACTTCGACCACTACGGCCCCCTGATGGTCCGTATGGCCTGGCACAGCGCCGGCACCTACCGCATCAGCGACGGCCGCGGCGGCGCCGGTGCCGGTCAGCAGCGCTTCGCCCCGCTCAACAGCTGGCCGGACAACGGCAACCTCGACAAGGCCCGCCGTCTGCTCTGGCCCGTGAAGAAGAAGTACGGCCAGAGCATCTCCTGGGCCGACCTCATGATCCTCACCGGCAACGTCGCCCTCGAGCAGATGGGCTTCGAGACCTTCGGATTCGCCGGCGGCCGCGAGGACGTGTGGGAGTCCGAGGAGGACGTCTACTGGGGCCCCGAGACCACCTGGCTCGACGACCAGCGCTACACCGGCGACCGCGAGCTGGAGAACCCGCTCGGCGCCGTCCAGATGGGTCTCATCTACGTCAACCCCGAGGGCCCGAACGGCAACCCGGACCCGATCGCCGCGGCCCGCGACATCCGTGAGACGTTCCGCCGCATGGCGATGAACGACGAGGAGACGGTCGCCCTGATCGCCGGCGGCCACACCTTCGGCAAGACCCACGGCGCGGGCCCCGCCGACCACGTCGGCGCCGACCCCGAGGCCGCCTCCATGGAGGAGCAGGGCCTGGGCTGGCGCAGCACGTACGGCACCGGCAAGGGCGGCGACGCCATCACCTCCGGCCTCGAAGTCACCTGGACCAGCACGCCCACCCGGTGGAGCAACGGCTTCTTCAAGAACCTCTTCGAGTTCGAGTACGAGCTGGAGCAGAGCCCGGCCGGCGCCAACCAGTGGGTGGCCAAGGACGCCCCGGAGATCGTGCCCGACGCGCACGACCCGTCGAAGAAGCACCGCCCGAAGATGCTCACCACCGACCTGGCGCTGCGCTTCGACCCGATCTACGAGCCCATCTCCCGCCGGTTCTACGAGAACCCCGACCAGTTCGCGGACGCCTTCGCCCGCGCCTGGTTCAAGCTGACCCACCGTGACATGGGCCCGAAGTCGCTGTACCTCGGCCCGGAGGTCCCGCAGGAGACCCTGCTCTGGCAGGACCCGCTGCCCGAGGCCGCGGGCGAGCCGATCGACGTCGAGGACATCAAGATCCTCAAGACCAAGCTCCTGGAGTCGGGTCTGAGCGTCTCCCAGCTGGTGTCCACCGCGTGGGCCTCCGCCTCCACCTTCCGCGGCAGCGACAAGCGCGGCGGTGCCAACGGCGCCCGGATCCGCCTCGAGCCGCAGCGCGGCTGGGAGGTCAACGAGCCCGACGAGCTGGCCCAGGTGCTGCGTGTTCTGGAGGGCATCCAGCAGGACTTCAACGCCGGCTCCGGCGCCAAGAGGGTCTCCCTGGCCGACCTGATCGTCCTCGGTGGCTCCGCCGCCGTCGAGAAGGCCGCCAAGGAAGCCGGTTTCCAGGTGGAGGTCCCCTTCGCCGCGGGCCGTGTGGACGCGACGCAGGAGCACACCGACGCCGAGTCGTTCGAGGCGCTCGAGCCGACCGCCGACGGATTCCGCAACTACCTCGGCAAGGGCAACCGCCTGCCGGCCGAGTACCTGCTGCTCGACAAGGCGAACCTGCTCACCCTGAGCGCCCCCGAGATGACCGTCCTGGTCGGCGGCCTTCGGGTGCTGGGCGCCAACCACCAGCAGACCCAGCTCGGTGCTCTCACCACGACGCCCGGCTCGCTGACGAACGATTTCTTCGTCAACCTGCTGGACCTGGGCATCACGTGGAAGTCGACCTCCGAGGACCAGACCACGTTCGAGGGCCGCGACGCCGCCACGGGCGAGGTCAAGTGGGCCGGCTCGCGCGCCGACCTGGTCTTCGGCTCGAACTCCGAGCTCCGCGCGCTCGCCGAGGTCTACGCGAGCGACGACGCCAAGGAGAAGTTCGTGAACGACTTCGTCGCCGCGTGGGTCAAGGTCATGAACCTGGACCGGTTCGACCTGGTCTGATCACCTCCGCATGAGGAGAACGCCCGGGCCGGGAGGCCCGGGCGTTCCGCCGGTTGCCTGAGGGGACGTCAAAAGGCGTTCAAGGTAAGAACATCACTCACCCAACTCTCACCATGAAACGGCAAGGACCGCGGAGCGTGCCGCGACCCGGGCATACGTTCGTGCCGTGAACACAGATTCCGTTGCCCCCAGAGGCTCCGGCCGCGCACCGCACCCCTTCGCCGGTCCACGGCCCACCACAGGCGGCACCGACCGCCGCACCCTTCTGCGCACCGCCCTGACCGGGGCCGCGGCCCTCGGCGCGGGCCTGGGCGTCGCCGGACCGGCCGCCGCCGCCCCGGGCCGGAAAACACATACGAGGCCCGGCACCCCCGACGAGGCCTGGAACGAACTGGCCGCGGGCAACCGCCGCTGGCGCGCCTTCCGGGAACGTCACCCGCACGAGAACCCCGCGCTACGACGGGAGTTGGCCACCGGTCAGCACCCCTTCGCGGTCGTGCTGGGCTGTATCGACTCACGCGTGCCCCCGGAGCTGGTCTTCGACCAGGGCCTGGGGGATCTGATGACCGTGCGCACCGCCGGGGAGGTCCTGGACGAGGCCGTGCTCGGCAGCGTCGCCTACGGCGTCCTGGAACTCGGCATCCCGCTGGTCGTCGTCCTCGGTCACCAGTCGTGCGGCGCGGTGCGAGCCGCTGTCGAGGCGGAGCAGTCCGGTCAGCATCTGCCCGCCCACATGCAGTACCTCGTCGACCGGATACGCCCGGCCATAGACCACCGTCAGGAAGGCGACGCCCGGATCGACGCGACCGTGAGCGCCAACGTCCGGCTCGTGCGTTCCCGGCTGGCCGCCGAGCCCGAACTCGCCGCGAAGGCCGACGCCGGCCGACTGGCGATCGTCGGCGCCCGCTACGAGCTGACGACCCAGACCGTCCACCGCCTGGTCTGAGAGCCCGCCCGGTCCGCTGCACTCGGCAGGGGACCGGGCCGTCCGTCACGCCCGCAGCGGATTGAACCGAGCCGACGCCATCAGGTACCACGCGGTCGCCCCGGTGTGCCGGTAAGGGTAGTAGCCGAAACCGAAACCGGTATCCAGCGGACTGCTCGCGGACACCACGCCGGACTGCTCGGGAAGCGCCCTGCCCCCCACGGTCTGACCGCCGCCCAGCAGTTCCTGCGCCCGCTCGGTCGAGGCGAGCAGACACCGGGCACGTGCCTCGTCACCTCTCGCCCCGCGCTCACGCAGGGCGAGAGCGAGATGAGCAGTCCCCTCGAACCACACACCGTTGCGGTCCGGCTCGGGCTGGCCGGACGCGATCGGCGCGTCCTCGTCAGCGAGCAGACTCGCCGAACTGAAGGTGACCCCCTCGTACGACTGCCCCGCGGGCACCGTGCTGTTCCGGCGCCCGGAGTGGTCGCGTACGGCCAGCTCGGCCGCGGCCCAGTCCAGTGAGCGCGCATAACCGCGGGCGCGCGAGCCCAGTGCGAGGTACGTCCAGGTCTGGGTGTCCTCGGGGATCGGGGACCTGTTGACCGTCACGCCGTCGTCGGTGCCGGTGTAGAAGAAGCCCCCGGACGGCTCCCACATCCGCTGCACGAAGGCCGCGGCCCGCGCACGCCGCTCCCGCCACACCCGCTCGCCGGTGAGCCCGGCGAGCCGGCCGAAGAGACAGATCAGATCGGTGTTGTGCTCGGTCGAGGTGAACGGCAACTTCTGATCCGCCCCGTCGACACCGAACTTGTAGCCGCCGAGGGGCTCGTCGGTCCGGCCGGTCCGCTCGATCCACTCGCCGATCCGCACGGCGCCGGTGAGGAAGCGGCGTGCTCCGGTACGACGGGCCAGGGCGCTGAGCGCGATGCCCGCCCAGGCCATGTCGCCGACGGCCGTGCCGGTGAAGCCGAACTGCGTGCCGACATTGACGGTGCCGTCCGCCCGCACGAAGCCGTCGGGCTGCGGCGAGCCGTCGTAGAAGGTGTACGGCCCGACGTTGTAGGCCTGCCGGAGCCTGCCGTCGTCGTGGGCCGGGTCGTGGTCCTGGGCGTAGAGCAGCGCCTCGCCCAGCGCCTTGGCCCTGGTCAGGCCGACGGCGGTCCGGGCCGCGAGGTGGGCCAGGATCGCGAGGGCGTTGTCGTAGGTGAACGCGGTGCTGAACAGGCCGGCCTGGTCGGCGTAGCTCTGCGTCAGGCGGATGCCCCCGTGATCGGGGTAGGCGTCCATGGCGGCGGCGAGAAAGGCGTGCCCCCGGGCCGGGCCCGATGCGCGGCGCGGGTGGGGAGAGCCGGCCGCGAAGGCCTGCCCCGGGCCGGCGGCGGTGAGCCCCGCGGCACTGATGCCGAGTCCGGCACCGATGAGCGAACGCCGGCTGAGCGCCGGGCCTTGTCTGCCAGTCATGGATCTCCTTTGAGAGCGCTCTCACGCGGTGCGCGCTCATTGTGCTGGCGCTCCCGGTCCGGGTCAACGCCTGCTACACGACGCAGAGTTGCCGAGGGCGGCGAACGAAGGGCGGATCACTCGCAGACGATCTCGTCACGCGGTGTGTAGTGCGTGCGGTACGGCTCCCGCTTCACTTCACGGCCGTCGTTGTAGAAGACCCGCTCCACGGTGACGTCGAACCCCTCCAGCGGGGTCTGGGGCACGCATTCCTCGTCGTCGACGACCTTCTTCCGCGGTTTCTTCACCTCGGTCCGCGGGCCCGTCTCCGACTTGATCTCCTCGTACTTGCGGGTGCCGAGGAAGGAGACGGTCACGGAGGTGTCCGTGGACTCGGCCTGGATGGAGAGGGCCTTGCCGGAGTCGTTGGTGAACCGCAGGTCCAGGCTGCCCCAGGCGACCGTCGCCTCGCGGCCCTCCGGGTAGCGCTCGATGTAGAAGGAGTGCGCGCCGTGCTCCACGGGCTTGACGCCGGCGAAGAACAGCGCGTTGTACACGGTCGTCGCCACGGAGGAGACGCCGCCGCCGGCCGCCTTGGTGAACTTGTCGTCGAGGATGATGATGCCGTCCATGAAGCCGTTGGCCTCGGTGCGCTCCCCGACGGTCCGGTTGAAACTCCAGGTCTCGTCGGGCCCGACGACGGAGCCGTCGATGAGCTCCACGGCGCGGCCGATGTTCTTCGTGCGGTACTCGGCCGGTTCGAAGCGGACGGTGAACGAGGACATCTTCTCCGTCAGCCCCAGCTCCGCGGCGTTCTCGCGGGTCACCTCCGGCTGAGTCCGGCGTACCTCCACCTCGCCGCTGCGGGCCGCGCCCGACCTGCCGAGCAGCGGCAGCACCGCCTTGCCCAGCGCCTCGTCGGTGACCGACCGGCCCACCGTGGCGTCCTCGGCCACCACGGCCTTGTCGCCCTCCGGCCGCAGTTTCGCGTTCACGGCGGTCGTGGTGATGTCGTCCAGAGGTCCCGCCACGGAGGGCTCGGCGCGCAGCCCCTTCGCGTCGAGCTCCGGTATCAGTTCACCACCCGCGTCCGGCCGCATGGCCAGATGCTCGCCCAGTGCGTCCTGGTCGACCGCGAACCGCCTGCCTGCCGCGGTGAGCGTCACGGGGCCCGACATGGCCGGCTCCGCGAAGGTGCGCACCGCCCGCCGCACCTCGTCGGCCGTGACCCTCGGCCGGGTCTCACGGGTGGGCAGGGGAGTGGGCGCTCGGGTGCCCTCCAGGAAGGAGTCGCGCAGCGGCTCGACCGAGGCGTTCACGTCCAGCGTGTA
The DNA here is from genome assembly GCF_040303285.1 of Streptomyces sp. NPDC096046. Taxonomy (NCBI): domain Bacteria; kingdom Bacillati; phylum Actinomycetota; class Actinomycetes; order Kitasatosporales; family Streptomycetaceae; genus Streptomyces; species Streptomyces sp. NPDC096046. The sequence goes on from NZ_JBEOSZ010000004.1 coordinate 45,470, forward strand.
TCCCGTTCGCGGCGCGACGGTCTGCACGCGCCCGTCGTCGAAGGCGACCCCGCCGTCCCGGACCTTCTGGTCGAGGTCCTTCGCCAGCTCTCCGAGGGCCTCCCGGGCCTTGCCCTCGTCGAGACGGACGACCGGCTCGATGTCGCCGCCCGAGCGGAAGAGGCCGCCGAACACGTCGGCCGGATCGGCGCCGGTGCGCGCCGCCCGGTCGACGGTCTTCCGGACGTCGTAGGAGAGGCCCGCGTCCTGCGGGTCGACCGTGCCCGCGCGGTCGCCGACCGTCACGGGGAGGTCCCGCGCGCCGGCCGCGCCCAGCTCCCGTTCCAGCTTCCGCACCGCCTCCGCGCGGCTGAGCCCTCCGATCTCCACACCGCGCACGGTCGTCCCGGAGTCGATCTCCCCACCCGTGAGGAGCAGCCCGGCGAGATACAGACCGCCGGCCCCCACGGCCAGCGCGCCGCCGACGAGGGCGACGGGCGGGCGGGAAGCGACGCGCGGGAGGGAGGGTGTGCGGGGGCGCATGGGTCTCCTGAGGATCGATATGAGGGTGCACCCGAAGACGCGACGATGCGCGGGCAAACACATCAAGCTATCCACACATCGAGGGCAAAGCGGTATGGCTCAGACCACTTATGTCCGAGATCATTCCGGAAACGACCGCAAGGGCCCGGTCGCCGGGCGCGGCCACAGAGTGGTAACGACGAACAACGAAACCGGCGTTGCCGCCGTCTAGGCGACCATGAAGATCTCTTTCCTGATTCACAACGCCTATGGAATCGGAGGCACGATCACCACCACGTTCAACCTGGCCGGGGCCCTGGCCGAGCGGCACGACGTGGAGATCGTCTCCGCGCTACGGCACCGCGAACATCCCAACCTCGTCCTCGATCCCCGGGTGCGGCTGCGGCCACTGGTCGACCTGCGCAAGGAGGCGGACGATCCGCGGCACCACAGACCGGCCAAGGTGTTCCCGGCCGCCGAGTACCGCCACCGCCAGTACAGCGAACTGACCGACCAGCGCATCGGCGAGTGCCTCGAAGCACTCGATTCCGACGTCGTCATCGGCACCCGCCCGGGGCTCAATGTGCACATCGCCCGCCAGGCTCCACCGCACGCCCTGCGCGTCGGCCAGGAGCACCTCACGCTCGACAACCACTCCCCGCGGCTGCGCACCGCCCTGCGCCGCGCCTACCGCCGTCTCGACGTGATCACCACCGTCACGGAAGCGGACGCCGCCGCCTACCGCCGCACGATGTGGCTGCCCGGCGTCCATGTGGAGGCCCTCCCGAACAGCGTCCCCGACCCCGTCCTGCCGCCCGCCGACAGCACCGCCAAGGTGGTGATCGCCGCGGGCCGCCTGGTCCCCGTCAAGCGCTACGACCTCCTCATCGAGGCGTTCGCCCGGGTCGCCGCCGCGCACCCGGACTGGCAGCTGCGCATCTACGGCAAGGGCGAGGAGCAGCCGAGGCTCCGCGAGCTCATCGAGCGCCTGCGGCTGTGGAACAACGTGTTCCTGATGGGCGCCGCCACCCCCATGGAGGCCGAGTGGGCCAAGGGCTCGATCGGCGCGGCCGCGTCCAACTTCGAGCCGTTCGGCATGACCATCGTCGAGGCCATGCGCTGCGGACTGCCCGTCGTCAGCACCGACTGCCCCTACGGCCCCGGCGAGATCATCCAGGACGGAACCGACGGCCGGCTCGTACCGGTCGGGGACAGCGACGCACTCGCCGCGGCCCTGCTCGAACTGGTGGGCGACGACGAGCGCCGCCGCCGCATGAGCCGGGCCGCCCTGGACCACGCGCGCCGCTTCGCCCCCGGCCCCGTCGTCGCCCAGGCCGAACACCTGCTGGAGACCGCCGCCGCGGCCCGAACCACCGGCCGGACGGCCGCCCCGCGGGGCCACCGCACCCTGAGCGCCCTGGCCGGCCGGGGCCATGCCGCCCGTGACGCCGCCCACGCGACTGCCGCCGCTGTACTGCGCTCGATACGGAAGGGACGCCGATGAACACACCGGAAGACCGGACGACCCGCCCGCCCGAGGACACCGTGCCGGGCGCCCCGCGCGAGGGCGCGATGCCGGGATCGCCGCGCGAGAGCGCTGCGTCGCGTACGGGCTCGCATGGCGTCGCGGCGGACGCGCGGCGCGAGGGTGCGATGCCGGAGACACCGAGCGAAGGCGCTGTGCCACATCAGGGCGCGGCCTCCCGTGCGCCGGAGAGCCCGGCGCCCGACACCCCCGAGGCGCAGCTGCGCGCCGACTGCTCGATCGACACGGACGGCCGGATCACCTTCCGCCTGCCGCCGGCCCCGGCCGCGCACCCCCGGCTGCTTCTGCGGCTGCGGCCCAAGAAGGGGCAGCCCGAGACGACGCGTCACGTCCTCGACCTGGAACCCGACCGGGCCGACGGCCGTCCGCACGCCGTGCTGGAACCGCACCCGGCCCTCGACGAAGGCCGCTGGGACGTGTACCTCCTGCCCGAACCGGGAGCCGAACGCCGACGGCTGCGTCCCGGCCTGCGGGACCTGCGCGCCCTCGTCGACGGGCACCTGCGCGACCGCCCCTCGCCGGTCGCGGTGAGGATCCCGTACGCCACGAAGGACGGCTTCCTCGCGCTCAGGGTGTGGCGGCGCACCGCCCACGCGGAGACCCGCGCGATCGACGTCACGGACCGGGCCGTGACGGTCACGGCCCGCCTCCACGGTGCCGATCTCCACGAGGGCGCCACCGTGCGTCTGCGTCTGCGGGGCACCGACACCGTACGGACGCTCCAGCCCCGGATCGAGGGGGACGGCCGGGGCTTCTCCTTCACCGCCGGCCCCGGCGAGCTGACGGACGACGACGGGGGAGCGGCCCGGATCTGGGACGTCTTCGTCCGGCCCACCTCCGAGGCTGCGCCGATCAGGGTCGGCCGGTTGCTCGACGACGTGGCGGACCGCAAGCACGTGCACATCTATCCGGCGCTCGAGACGGACGGATCCAGCCTGCGCCCCTACTACACCGTCGACAACGACCTCGCGATAGAGGTGACGTAATACCGATTCGCCGATATGCCCGAAATGAAAATTCCTGGAGTTTCGGATGGTCGTTTCGGTGATGCGCCGCGACCTTCATGTGTGGGTTCTGTGCGAAGCGGCGGCAAAAGGGGGTCAGAGGCTCGTTATCAACTGCCGCATATCGGAAGGGGACTTGCGGCTATAACCAAAGTCAAGTACCCAGGTGAATCATGAACCTGTTCAACCGCGTTGTGCCGTCCCGCCGGCAGGCACCGCTCCCCCCACAGCGCTCCGTCGGCGCATCGGCATCCCCCACCGCCGTGCTGCCGGACCCCAACCTGACGAATCTGTCCGGTGAATGGGTCGTCGACCCCGCGCACAGCAGGATCGGCTTCTCCGTCCGGCATGCCATGGTGACCACCGTGCGCGGTTGTTTCCTGGAGTACGAGAGCCGGCTGTACTTCGACGCGTACGACCCCACACGGTCACGGGCCGACATCACGCTGTTCACCTCCAGTGTCGACACCGGGGTGGAACAACGCGACGCGCACCTGGTCGGCCGTGACTTCCTCGACGCCGTGACCTATCCGCGTATGCGCTTCACCAGCACGGCGGTGGAGCAGACGGACGCCGACCTGTTCAGCATGTCGGGCGAACTGACCATCAAAGGCGTCACGCGGCCCGTCGTACTCGACATGACCTATATCGGAAGTGTCACCGACCCGTTCGGCTATGACCGGGTCGGCTTCGACGGCACCACGACCATCAACCGCTCGGACTGGGGCCTGACGTACAACAGCAGGCTGGCCGAGGGTGGTGCGATGGTGAGCGAGAAGGTGCGTCTGCAACTCGACATCGCTGCCATCCGGACACCGCCGACGGGCGGCTGACCGCCCCGGGGGCGCCCTCACGGCGTGGCGTCGGCCCCGGCCAGGATTCGGAACGTGGCCGGGCCGAGCGTGAGCACCCCGTCGCTCAGGGGCGTGCACCGCACCCCGCCCCGGCCGCGCAGGGCGCGCTGTGCGCCGGGACCGATGGTCACGTCCATCCACCCGCAGGGCCGGGCGGGACGCTTCACGGCGAACAGCACCGGTCCTCTGCCGCAGTCGAGCGAGACCGTCGCACCGACGCAGGCGTCGATGTCGACGCCCCTGAGCAGGATGTTCCGGCGGGTGTGCCGCAGGTCGGCGTCCGCGGGGAGGTTCTCCGCGGCCATGATGGTCACCGCCGCGTTCCGGTGGGCGGGTCGTGCGTAGTAGCGGTCGCCGACCAGTCCCAGCTCGCGGCGCACCTCCACCCGGGTGACGCGCTCGTCGGACGGGCCGGGGGACGGCCCGTCGGACGGCCGCCCGGCCAGCCGGTGCGCGGGTGACACCAGCAGTTGCAGCACCTCCACCTCGGCCATGACGTCCACCCTACGTTCAGGTGACCGCCGTCGACGCCCCCGTCCGTCACTCCTCCTGCCGTCGACCGGACCCGCCGTCCTCCGCAGGGGCCCGGCCGTCCGCGACCTCGCCCGCGGTGAGGTGCTCCAGGACCTCGACCAGTTCCTGGCAGGCGCGCTCCACGGAACGCCGCGTGTAGATCTGCTCGGTGATCACGGCCGACAGGATCAGGGCGGTGAGCGCCATCGCCCCGTTGAAGGCCTGCAGCTTCAACATCACCTCGACCCGGCTGAGCCCTACGAACGGCCCGGCCCGGTCGGTCGCCGCCACCGTGGTCATCACCGAGGCGAACAGGGCGCACGACAAGCTGCCGGCCAGCTGGAACCGCAGAGCCGCCCAGATCAGCAGGGGGTAGACGAGGAACAGCAGACTGACCGAGCTCTGCGCGGCCAGCGGCACGAGGCAGCAGGCGATGACCGCGAGCCCCGCGGCCTCCTTCCAGCGCGCCAGGGAAAGCGGCAGGCGCACGCGGGACAGCAGGAGCAGGACGGGCGTGACGATCAGCACGCCCATCGCGTCACCCACCCACCAGGCCAGCCACACCGCCCAGAAGCTCGGCCACTCGATCTTGCCCGTGGCGATCAGGATCCCGGCGCCGGTGGTGGAACTGATCAGCATGGCGGCGAAGGCACCCAGGAACACCAGCGCGAGACCGTCCCGCAGCCGCGCGAGGTCGGTGCGGAAACCGGCCCGGCGCAACAGCAGGTACCCGACGACGGGGGCGGCCGTGTTGCCCGCCAGGACGGCGAGAGCCGAGGGCGTCGGGGAGGTGAGGGACAGGATGATGAGGAAGGCGCCCAGGGCGATTCCGGGCCAGCAGCGCAGCCCGAGGAGGAGCAGGCAGGCGACCGAGACGCCGGTGGGGGGCCAGATGGGGGTGACGACCGCCCCCTCGACGACCAGTTCCCGCAGCAGTCCCAGCCGCCCGGAGGCGTAGTAGCAGGCGGCGACGGCCAGCGTCTGCAGAGCGATGACGACCGGCGTACGCAGATCCTGGCTACCCACCACAGCAGCCATGAGACACCGGGGCCGCCGCCTCTGCGAGGCGGGAGCCGGTGTCGTGCGGCCCTATGGCTGAGCGTCCGGGCCGTCGAGTCCGACCACGAGGACGGCCGCGTCGTCGTCGTGCCCCACGCGCTCGGCACCCTTGATCACGGCTGCCGCGAGCGCGTCGACGTCCATACCCGCCACCGCCGCGACGCCCGCGAGTCGCGTCACCTGGTCGAGTCCCTCCTCCAGCCGCATCGACGGCCCCTCCACGACGCCGTCCGTGAGCAGCACGAACACACCGCCCGCCGTGAGCTCGTACCGGGCCACCGGATACGGGGTCCCCACCTGTACCCCCAGGGGCGGCCCGCCCTCGTCCTCGGTGATGCCGGACTTCCCGTCCGGCGTGGCCCAGACGCAGGGCAGATGCCCGGCCCGCGCGCTCTCCAGCACCCCCGCACACGGGTCGAGTCGCATGAACGTGCAGGTGGCGAACAGGTCGGCGCCCAAGGACAGCAGCAGCTCGTTGGTCCGCTTCAGCACCTCGCCCGGATCGCTGGTGACCGAGGCGAGCGCCCGCAGCCCGGCCCGCACCTGCCCCATGAAGGCCGCGGCCTCGATGTTGTGACCCTGGACGTCGCCGATGGACAGACCGATCCGGCCGTCGCCCAGAGCGAAGGCGTCGTACCAGTCACCGCCCACGTTGAGGCCCTGGCAGGCGGGTGTGTACCGCACGGCCAGGTGCAGCCCGCGTGCGAGCGGCAGATCCCGCGGCAGCATGCCGCGCTGCAGTGCGATCGCCAGTTCGACCCGGGACCGCTGCATCTCGGCCTGCGCACGCGCCTGTGCCGTCAGGGCCCCGAGCCGGGTCAGCAGCTCGTCGCCGTCGTCCGTCGTGCCGGTGCGGGACATGGATCACTCCGGCGAGGATGGCCACGGTAGGTGACGACCCGAGAAGGCGAATCACCCGATTTATGTCCATAGGATGATACTCGGGCAAGGGTCCGTGTGACGACTTCACGTCGTGGAAGCCGTTGGTGAAGTCGAACGTCAGGCCCGATGATGATCAGCGCCACGAGAGTGAGTTCCATGCCGATCACCTTTCACCGCCGACCGCACGGTTCCATCCTGCGCTTCTCCCGGGCCGGCGAACGGTGTGGCTACGCCACGCGGGGCGCACTCCACGGAGGAACTCGGTGACGCGGATCCACCGTTTTACGGTGTCCCGATGCAATCCGTACCAACGTGGGCACTGGTGTCGTCGGGGTGTGCACCGGTCGTCCTGATCATGGGCTGGCTGGTGGCGGCGTCGCTGCAGGGACCCCCGTACGACTCCGCCGCCCAGACGATCAGCGTCCTGGCGGCTCCCGGAAACTCGGGTTCCTGGGTGATGACGGCGGCGTTCGTCGCGTTGGGCTTCTGCCACCTGCTGACGGCCTGGGGGCTGCGTCCGGCCGCGACCCCGGGACGGATGGCGCTGGCGGCCGGGGGCGTGTCGGCGCTGGTGGTGGCGGTGGTTCCGGCGCCGAGCAGCGGAGGCTCCCTGAGTCACGGTTCCGTGGCCGCCGTGGGCTTCGCCGTGCTCGCGGCCTGGCCCGTCCTGGCCGCCAGGGCCGGTGCCGCCGTGCCGTGGGCCCTGCGCCCCTACCCCTCCTTGGGGGCGGCCGCCGTGATGGCGGCCGGGGCGGCCTGGTTCCTGGTCGAGCTGCATTCCCACGGCGTGGCCGGCGTGGCCGAGCGCGCGGTGACGACCATCCAGTCGCTCTGGCCCTTCGTCGTCGTCCTCTCCTGCCTGCGCGCCTCTCTGCGTGACGGCTCCCCGACCTGACCGAGTGCGTCCGCAGGCATTGACAGGTACGGACCAACGCGGAACGCTGAGAGCGCTCTCAGAACACCGAATCGGCCAACTGTCGAACGGAGGCAGAGCGTGTTCCGAACTCTCAGACGCCGGGTCACGGCTGCGGGGCTGTCCCTCGCCACGATCCTCGCCGGCTCACTGCTGGCGACCGGAGCGGGTGCGCCGGCCCACGCCGCCGTCCCGGCGACCATCCCCCTGAAGATCACCAACAACTCGGCCCGTGGCGAGCAGCTGTACATCTACAACCTCGGCACCGAACTCTCGTCCGGACGGCAGGGCTGGGCCGACGCGAACGGCACCTTCCACCCCTGGCCGGTGGGCGGCAACCCCCCGACTCCCGCCCCCGACGCCTCGATCCCGGGCCCGGCGGCAGGGCAGTCGGCCACCATCCGCATGCCGAAGTTCTCCGGCCGCGTGTACTTCTCCTATGGTCAGAAACTGGTCTTCAAGCTCACCACCGGGGGCCTGGTCCAACCCGCCGTGCAGAACCCGACCGACCCCAACCGGAACATCCTGTTCAACTGGTCGGAGTACACCCTCAACGACTCGGGCCTGTGGATCAACAGCACCCAGGTCGACATGTTCTCCGCCCCCTACGCGGTGGGGGTGCAGCGGGCCGACGGGAGCACCGTGAGCACCGGGCGGCTCAAGCCCGGCGGATACAACGGCTTCTTCAACGCCCTCAGGGGACAGCCCGGAGGCTGGGCCAACCTGATCCAGACCCGCCCCGACGGCACCGTGCTGCGCGCCCTGTCGCCCCTGTACGGACTGGAGACCGGCGCGCTGCCCGCCACCGTCATGGACGACTACATCAACCGCGTCTGGCGGAAGTACTCCACCTCCACCTTGACGGTGACCCCGTTCGCCGACCAGCCCGGCATCAAGTACTACGGCCGGGTCTCCGGCGGCGTCATGAACTTCACCGACAGCGCCGGGGCCGTGGTCACCGGCTTCCAGAAGCCGGACGCCTCCTCGGTCTTCGGCTGTCACAGGAACCTCGACGCCCCGAACGACCGGATACGCGGGCCGATCTCACGCACCCTGTGCGCCGGCTTCAACCGCTCCACCCTGCTGGTCAACGCCCATCAGCCCGATGCGAGTTCCGCCGACTTCTACAAGGACGACGTCACCAATCACTACGCGCGCAAGATCCACGCCCAGATGGCGGACGGAAAGGCGTACGCCTTCGCCTTCGATGACGTGGGCCATCATGAGTCACTGGTGCACGACGGCAATCCGCGCCAGGCCTACCTCACGCTCGACCCACTCAACTGACGGGCGACTGAACGCCGTCGAGTGCGGGGCCTTCCGCTCCCTCATCTCCCTCGCCGCCGGCGCCGCGAACTGATCGCGGCGCCGGTGGTCCGGCCGCACTCGCCTGTGTCTCGCGTCCACCAGGACTCCGTGGGCCATGAAGTGGGCTGATTCATCTCGACCGCTCGACGGCGTGGAGGGGGCGCCGAGTCGTCAACGGCTCGCGGCGGCGGTCACCGTGGCGGGATCCACGCCGGTCAGTTCGACGATGCGGTGCGGTGCCACGCCGGCGGCCAGTGCGCGTCCGATCAGACCGTCCCGCCCGTCCGTACGGTCACGGTAGGCGAGCAGTTCCTCCTCCAGCCGGGCCAGCGGCTCCGGTGCCAGCTGGTGACGGACGCGGTTCAGCTCCTCGTCGCTCAGCGGGACGGGCAGTCGTTCCGCTCCCTCGGGCACGGCCGCCGTCTCCTCCGGCGGCAGGAGACGCAGGTGTGGCGAGGTCGGCGTGCTGCCCTGGGCGTCGAGCCAGGCGCGCACCGCGGGGGTCTCCATACAGGCGAGTTCACCGACGGCGGCCGGCGCCACACCGAGCGGCGCGGACACGTCGTCAAGCAGGAACAAGTAGGCGTCGTCGGTCATCCGCGGCTCCTTCTCAACAGGTGGCTGATCGCCATCCCATTACCCCGCCGAGCGCGGATTACCGCCGCATCACCCCGAACGGGTAGGGCCACGCGTGTGCGGGCGGTGTCACATCGTCCCAGCTCAGAAACCGAGGGTCGGCACAGGTATCACGCCGCACGCCTGTCACATCGCCCGGCACGCCTCAGTACCCGGCACCGGCTGTCTCCCATCCGGCTGCCCCGCCACCCCGGGCGGTCTCCCAGGGCCGGGGGCCGGTGCCCTCCGTCCACGCCTCCAGGGTCTCCCGGTCGACGCACACGATCCCGCACTGGTCGGCGTACTCGACCGCCGGTGCTGTGAAGTCGCTCGTGCAGACGAGCACGGCGATGTCGGCCTCGTGCACGGTGAAGCACGTGCCGCCGAAACGCTGGAGGTCCTGGGAGCCGACGCGATGGGAGGGGGCGTAGTGCTTGCACTGGATGACGACCCGCCGCCCGTCGGGCGTCGCGGCCATGACATCGGCGCCCAGATCCCCCGCACCTCCCACGACTTCGACACCGGAGCAGCCGTCGCGTTCGCAGAGGGCGGCTATCGCCTCCTCGAACTCCTCGGGCGTGAGGGCGTCGTAGTCGACGGCGACCTCGACGGCCGCCCGCGGGCGGGGCACCGGGGGCGCCTCCAGCACATCGGCAGCCTCCCTCGCCGCCTCGTCGAGCGCTGCCGCGGCCCGGCGGGCCGCCCTCGCCAGGTGCACCCGGCGCCGCAGGCCCAGGCATCCCGCGACACCCACCGCGACCAGCACGAACATCCAGGCAGGACGCCGCTCGACGGCATCCGCCACCACGCGGGCGGCGAGCCCGAGGACGCACACGACCACGGCGAGGAACAGGAAGAACAGGGCGGTCGACCGAAGATCGAACCCATACCGGCGTTTCACGGACGGTGTGCGGCGCACAGGCATTGTCACGACATCCCCCCTCTTGGGACCAACAGCAAGATCACTCCCACCGTCTTCCCAAGATCGCCACCTTCACCGCTCACGCCGCCTGCGTGAGGTGTCCCTGCCGGGAGCCCTGGGTGTGGACCGGAGGCGACCAGCTGCTACCGGAAAGCGCGTACCTCACCGGGCCGCCGAGCTCCGTCGTCACCCGTTCCCGGATGCGCCACCAGCAGCGTCCCGCCGTCCACTCGCTAACTCTCGCCGCACCGGGCGCAAGCCCAGTACACCCAGTACGAGGGCTTGCACCCGGCACGCCGAGAGCACGCACCGGACGCCGCTCCTTGACGGGCAAACGTTGCCTGCCGCGGCACTGGCCCACCCCGGATCCGGGAGCGTACGGCGCGCGAACTCCGCGTCGAAGCGCTCCACCAAAGGACCCAGATCCGCCCGGGCTCCACTCGGCAGGTGTCGCAGGGCCGCTTCCAGGACCGCGCGGTACCGGCCCATCCGAGGAACGCGACACGGTCGGTCATGCCTTCATCATCGGCCTTCCGGTACGAGGGGCCACGATCCCGGCGAGCCGCACGCGGTCCCAGCGCGGCCGGGCCCCTCATGGCGCCCATGGCGAGCCCGCGTTGTCAGTGGTGGCTGGAAGGCTGGACTCATGAACGGAGATGAGCAGCTGCTGCGCGGCCGGGTCTACGGCCATGACCACGACGACCCCGACCCGGGCCCCCGCCCAGGACAGACGTACGCCCACCTCATCGGCGGGCCGCTGGACGGACTGCTGCTGGACGTCACGGGGTGGACGCCAAAGGAGATGGACTCGGGAGCCGCGCTGCCCACCGAACTCGGGCAGTTCCCCGGCGGACGCGCGCTGTACGGTCCCGGCCCGGACGAGCCGCGCCTAGCGGGCCCCGGCGTGACATGCCGCTTCTACCACTGCGGGGACAGCCCCTGACCGCCCGCGACCGGGTTGACGAGCGGATGTCACCACCGGGAACCGAGCCGGCTCATCACCCCACGCTCCTCATCACCCTCCACCCTTCTCACCCCTCTCACCCCATGGAAGAGACCGCATGCCATCCGCCGACGAGCTCATCGGCCGCGACACCGTTCAGAGCCTCATCCAGGCCGTTCAGAGCGCCGCTCCGGACGCCGGCCTCACGTCACTGCGCGCCGCCCCGCAACAAATCACCCCGCTGCCCCTGAGGGAGCGGGCCGACCTGCTGCGAGACGCTCTGCTCGCAGATCTGCCCGGCGACTACGCGGCGCTGGCCCGCACCCTTCGCTCCGCCCGGGACAACGCCCCGCACTTCTCGGGATGGCTGATCTGGCCGGTCACCAGCGCTCTCGCGACCCGCGCGGTACAGGACGGCAGCGACTCCGCCTTTGACGATGCGATGACGCTGCTCGCAGACCTCACCGGGCGTCTCACCTCGGAGTTCGCCATCAGAACACTGCTGCGGCACGACCTGGACCGGGCTCTCGGCATCATCAGCGGCTGGACGGGCTCGGTCGACGCCGACGTACGCAGGCTCGCCTCCGAGGGAACCCGTCCCTACCTGCCCTGGTCGGTGCGGGTGCCGGACATCCTGGCTCGGCCCGGAGCAACGGTCCCCCTTCTGGACGCCCTCTACCGCGACGAGAGCGACTACGTGCGCCGCTCGGTCGCCAACCACCTCAACGACCTCAGCCGCGACCACCCCGACCTCGTCATCACCACCGCCCGTCGCTGGCTGGACGATCCCGACACGGCCACGGAACGCCTCGTGCGCCACGGACTGCGCACCCTCGTCAAACGCGGTCACCCCGAAGCGCTGACGCTGCTCGGCTTCGGCCCCGCGGCGGTGGAGGTCGACGGACCCCATCTGGACCGCCGAACCGTCCCGTTCGGCGGCAGCGTCCGCTTCACCGCATCGATCCACAACACCGGCGACGCCCAGGCGCGGCTCACGATCGACTACATCGTGCACCACCGCAAGGCCAACGGCGGCCGGACGGGCAAGACGTTCAAGCTGACCACCCGCACCCTCGCACCCGGGGAACGCGTCCAAGTAGGCCGCGAGCACTCCTTCCGTCCGATCACGACCCGCCGCTACTACCCCGGAGGGCACGCCGTCTCCTTGCAGATCAACGGAGTAGAGTCAGCCCGCGCCGACTTCGAACTGACCGACGAGGACACACCCTGACACCCGACTCGCGGCGCAGGCGCATACCCCACGGCACCGCCCCGGGGGCACCGGGTGCCCAGCTGATAACCGAGTTCGAGATCACCGACCTGGACATCGGCTGCTACGACGAGTACCACGCCACCCCGGAACTGCTGGACTGGCTCCTCACCGACGTACGCCACCGCGCCGACGACGTACGTCTCGACGAGCCCTACCTCCTCGAACACCACCGGAGCCCGTCGGCGTTGCCCGAGTCACCCTGATCACGACGCACAGTGAAGGTCGCGGTCCTCCCGACGCGAAGAAGGGTGCCCCAGGCTGATAGGGGGCGTGGATCGCGGGTACCTGCGTCGGCATGGCCTCGGAAAACGATCACGCTGAATCCGTACGAGCCCTGCGGCAGCTGCGCAGGATGCGCACCTTCTACGCCGGGGGCGCCGTCTTGTGGGCCGCCACGGCGGCTTCGGCGGGGTGGGACAACCCCGGAAGCCGGCAGATGTGGGTCTCGGTGGTGTTGCTGGTGGTCTTCACCGCCCTGCTGGCCATGACGTCGCTCTGGCTGTCGCGTCGGCAGGCTCACCGGCCGGATGAGCCGGTGCACCATGCCGCTCCGCGGAGGACGACCTGGCGTCGCCATGCCAACGCCTGACCATGGACACCCGGCCCTCACCTACGGGTTCTTGGCGTCGCCCGCCACGGGTGCCGACCGCGAGCCGTGCTCTTCTTCCGAGCCCGGCTTGAGGCCGCCCCGGCGGTCGCGACGGAGTTCCTCGTAACGCTGCACGTAGGCGTCGAGTGCCTGGGGGACCGTGCAGCCCCACGTCTCGCGGATCGTCGCGATCGCGGCGATGCTCCGGTGCGCCAGGATGTCGTGGTCCACACTCGCGGGCAGTTGGTCCATGGCGGGAGGCTACCGGGACGAGGAGATCAGTCTCCGCCGAACGGCCAACGTCCATGCACAGGACGGTCGTTCGCGACGCCTCGGCGGACCTGACCCTGTCGCGCCCGCCCTGCTCGACCGGCAGGGCGGGCGCTGTCGTGTCCGGTCGGCCGACGGGGGTCGGCGGCCGGCCCAGGGGAGTGCCCGCTCGATCACATGGGCCACCTGAAGCAGAAACTCCCCGCGCCAGGGCGCGGCGACGATCTGGACCCCGACGGGAAGGCCGGTGGCGGGGTCGTGGTGGACGGGGAGGGAGATCGCCGGTTGGCCCGTGACGTCGAACAGCGACATGAACACCCCCATGGGGTAGCTGTTCCTCACGGCCGCCGACGGATCCTCCCCGTCGACGAAGGACGCACACCGGGCCGGGGGCGACCACCACGCGCCCGGATCGTGACTCACGAGCACGTCGAGGGCGGCCGCGGTGTCCGCCACCCCGTGGGTGAGCACACCACTGGTGGCGAGACCCTCCACCTCGACGGTCGCATGGGGGACCAGGCCGCGGGTCGGTTTCAGACCGACCAGACCATTGCACGAGGCGGGGATCCGTATCGACCCGCCGCCGTCCTGGGGGTGCGCGAGGGGCGCCATCCCGGCTGCGACGGCCACACCCGCGCCACTGGAGGAACCGCCAGGCGTGCGCCGCGGGTCCCACGGGTCGCGCGAAACACCCAGCGCCTCGCTCTCGGTGAAGGGCAGCGAGCCGGTGACGCGGCGTCAGCCCGCCCGTGCAGGGCAGGTCGCCGGATAGAGCCGGGATGCGCAAGCGGCGGTACTGAATCACCGCGGCCAGGCGGCTGCCCGAGCGGACGCGCCCGCGCCGCCTCCGGCCGGACGGTACCCCGGAAAACGCCAAAGGCAAGGAGAGAGATCTCCTTGCCTCTCCCAAGGTATAGCGCACCGGGGGGCTTGCGGCAAGGCCCTGGTCAGGGCGCAGAATCCTCGGCCGAGGCCACCACCTGCGAAGACGGGGACATGAAGTGCGTGTGTTGCAGAGAAGAACCTGCTCGACCAGCGGTCCGGCGGCGCTGGAGGCGCTGCTGATCCGAACTGTGGGTGCGGAACGACGGAGCACGGCCGCCTCGGAGGTGTCGCGGTGACGGAGCAGCTCGTGCGGGACCTCCGTGAGGTCGACGAGACACAGGTCGCGACCGTCGGCGGCAAGGGCGCACACCTGGGCACGCTGTCGCGGATCGAAGGCATCAGCGTGCCGGGCGGGTTCTGTGTGACGACGGACGCCTTCCGGCGGATCGTGGCGGAAGCACCGTCGATCGGGGACCGACTCGATCAACTGGCGCGCCTGGACCCGGACGACCGGGAGGTGATCCGAAGCCTCAGCGCGCAGATCCGCAGCACCATCGAAGGGATCACCATCCCGGGCGATCTCGCGGCGGCGATCACCCGCGCTCTCGGCCTGCTCGGCGAACAGGCCGCCTGCGCCGTCCGGTCCAGCGCGACGGCGGAGGATCTGCCGACGGCGTCCTTCGCCGGCCAACAGGACACGTATCTGAACGTCGTGGGGCCGGAGGCGATCCTCCGGCACGTCAGCCGCTGCTGGGCCTCCCTCTTCACCGAGCGGGCCGTGACCTACCGCCGGCGCAACGGCATCGATCACCGCACGGTCCACATGGCCGTGGTCGTGCAGCAGATGGTGTTCTCCGAGGCGGCCGGCATCCTGTTCACGGCCGATCCGGTCACGGGCAACCGGAAGGTCGCCACCGTCGACGCCGGCTTCGGGCTGGGCGAGGCCCTGGTCTCCGGCCGGGTCAGCCCGGATGTCTTCAAGGTGCGAGACGGCCGGATCGTCGCCAGGGCGATCGCCGTCAAGGAGCGTGCCGTGCACGCACTGCCGGACGGCGGCACGCACACGAGGGCGCTCGATGCGAGGCAGCAGGAGCAGCCGGCGCTGACCGACGCACAGGTCGTGCGGCTGGTACACCTCGGACGCCGGATCGAGGCGCACTTCGGCAGCCCCCAGGACATCGAATGGTGCCTGGCCGGTGACGGCTTCCAGATCGTGCAGAGCCGGCCGATCACGACGCTGTTCCCCATTCCCGAGACCGCCGACCAGGAGAATCACGTCTACGTCTCCGTCGGCCATCAGCAGATGATGACCGACCCCATGAAGCCCCTGGGACTCTCCCTGTGGAAGCTGACGGCCATGGCGCCCATGCGCGACGCCGGCGGGAGGCTCTTCGTCGACGCCACCCGCGCGCTGTCCTCGCCCGCGAGCCGCGCCGACCTCTTGGACCTGGTGGGGAGGTCAGACCCGTTGACCAGGGACGCCCTGGAGACGGTCCTCGACCGGGACGACTTCGTCCCCTCACTCCCGGACCCGGAGCCCGGCGACCGCCCGGCCGGCGGCGCGCCCGCGCCGATCGAGACCGACCCGGCCGTCGTCACCCGGCTGATCGAGCGCAGCGAGAAGTCCGTCGCCGCCCTGCGGCGCGACATCGCCGCGAAGAGCGGACCGGCGCTGTTCGAGTTCCTGCTGGAGGCCTTCGAGGAGCACAAGCGGGTCCTCACCGATCCGCTGAGCTTCCAGGCGATCATGGCGGGGATGGAGTCCACGTGGTGGCTCAACGACACACTGCACGAGTGGCTGGGCGAGAAGAACGCGGCCGACACCCTCACGCTGTCCGCCCCCGACAACATCACCTCGCAGATGGGACTGGAGCTGCTCGACGTCGCGGACGTGATCCGTCCCCATCGGGAGGTGGTGGCCTTCCTGCAGACCGTCGAGGACGACGGCTACCTCGACGAACTGGCGAAGTTCCCGGGTGGGCCCGAAGCACGTGACGCCATCGAGGCCTACCTGGACCGGTACGGCATGCGCTGCGTCGGAGAGATCGACATCACGAGGCCCCGTTGGCGTGAACGCCCCGGCACGCTCGTGCCGGCGATCCTCGACAATGTCAGGAACTTCGATCCGGGCGAGGCCGGGCGGCGCTTCGAGGAAGGCCGGCAGAAGGCGCTGAAGAAGGAACAGGACGTGCTGACCCGCCTGCGTGCCCTGCCCGACGGGGAGAGCAAAGCGGACCAGACCAAGAAGATGATCGACCGGGTCCGGACCTTCATCGGATACCGGGAGTACCCCAAGTACGGCATCATCAGCCGCTACTTCGTCTACAGGCAGGCCTTGATGGCGGAGGCCGAGCGTCTCGTGCAGGCCGGCGTGCTCCGTGACGAGGAGGACGTCTTCTACCTCACGTTCCAGGAGCTCCACGACGTCGTGCGTGCGCAGCGGGTGGACGACCGGCTCATCCAGCAGCGCAAGGAGGCGTTCCGGTGGTACCACGCGCTCACACCGCCGCGCGTCCTCACCTCGGAGGGCGAGACCGTCAACGGCACGTACGGACGCGATGACGTGCCGGCCGGTGCCCTGGCCGGCCTGCCGGTCTCCGGCGGGACCATAGAAGGGCGGGCCCGCGTCATCCCGGACATGGCGCAAGCCGATCTCGAGCCGGGCGACATCCTGGTCACGGCCTACACGGACCCCAGTTGGTCACCCCTGTTCGTCGGCATCGCGGGCCTGGTGACGGAGGTGGGCGGCCTGATGACCCACGGCGCGGTGATCGCCCGGGAGTACGGCTTGCCGGCCGTCGTAGGCGTGGAGCAGGCCACCCGCTTGATCCGGGACGGCCAGCGGATCCGCGTCCACGGAACCGACGGGTACGTCGAGATCCTGCCTTGACCGGCTCCGCCGGGAGGACGGTTGCGTAGCCCTTCCTCCCGTACGTGACCAGGAGCTGCGGGGCGCGGCGACTTCCTTCTGCCGACGATCGGATCTCGCGAGGAGTCCAGCCGGTCGTCGCGCGGTCCGCGGTCCGTCGGCGAGCGGCAGGGCGTCGGCTCTCTGGGGCTCGACCGACGCCCGGCAGCTCATCGGGGGCCGGGCGGCGATCCCGCGGCCCGCGTGACGTCTCCGCCCGGGGCCGGCGGCACGCGGTTCAGGCGCTCAGGGCCTGCTCGGTGGTGTCGTGGCAGGGGATGAGGGTGTCGACGCCGACCAGCTGCAGCACCCGCAGGACAGAGTGCTGGGCGCCGGCGATCCGCATCCACCCGTTTGCGCCGCTCACCTGCTGGTGGGCGGTGACGAAGACGTTGATGCCGCTGGAGTCCATGAACGTCACGCCGCTGAGATCCGCGACGATCCGCGGTGGCACCGCCCCGTCGTCGATGAGCAGGGCTGCGCTGAGCACGTCCTGGACGTCGTGGTCGATCTCGCCCCGCAGCGTCACGACACGGATGTCTCCCGCCATGCGGTGTTCGGCGTGGAGCCGGCCCGGCCGGTCCGCTTCCTCGATGTGGGTCACCGTCTCCTCAAATGTGCTTAGGCTTGCCCGGTCAGAAACGTGCGCGGATGATTCTGCCTCACCGCCCCGGCCCGATGCACCTGAGCGGCTGTGCCGAACAACACCTTTGCGGCATGCGGGGTGGCGAAACGGGGTACCGGCGCGCGTGAACGGGGAGTGAGGGCGAGGCCAGTGGGATCTGATGTCGACGGTGACGGCTGCACGGCGCCGCAGGAGTACCTGATGCGTGCCGCGTACGCGTTGGGGGGAGACGACAGCTGCATCGCGGACGCCCGCCATCACGCCGTCGCCTTCCTCGACCAGGCGAGTGACGACCGTCACCTGCCCGTCTCCGCCCGAGCGAGGGATCTCACCCAGCTGGTCGTCAGCGAGCTGGTCACCAACACGCGGAAGTATGCTCCGGGGCCCGTGCTGCTGGAACTGCGCGTCACCGCCCGCAGCGTGGAAGTCATCGTCTGGGACAGCGACCCGACGGTCCCCACGGCCCGAGCCGCCGACCCCAGCAGGATCGGCCAGCACGGCCTGGAGATCGTGAAGGCCGTGGTCGAGGATTTCGAGATACAGCGCGAACCGGTGGGCAAGCGCATCACCGCCCGCATCGCTCTCGCCGACAGCCTCGGTGGCGCCCTGCGCGGCGAGGTGGCGGCAGACCGCGACGGGGTGGCCGGACCCTAGCCGGGCGACGCGACAGGCCGGCTCCGTCACCTCCTCCCGAGCCGCGGCCCCGAGCCGCCGGCTTGGAGTCTTCGGCCCCGAGCCTTCGGCCCCGAGCAGCGACAGGCGACCTCTGCGGAGACCGTGTCTCCGCAGAGCCGAGTCGCCCGAGTCCGGGCGGACCGACCGTCCCACGGGGCAGACCCGGGCGTGCCCTGCACGCCCTACGCCGACCGCCCTGGAGGGCCGTCTGACGCGGAATCCGGGGGTCAGTCGACTCGTCACCTGTCAAGATGGTGATTGCAGGGGACGGCTGATGTGCGAGGCTGGTTCCGCGTGGACGTATGGACGTATACGGACGAGAAAGGTGAGCGCCATGAGCGATGTCGAGGAAAGGGCGCTGCTGGCCGGCGGCTGCTTCTGGGGCATGCAGGAGCTGATCAGGTCGCTTCCCGGGGTGATCCGCACCCGGGTCGGCTACAGCGGCGACGACGGCAAGCCCCAGCCCACCTACCGCGACCACGGAAAGCACGCGGAGTCGATCGAGATCGTGTTCGATCCGACCGCCACCGACTATCGCTCGATCCTGGAGTACTTCTTCCAGATTCACGACCCCACCACGAGGAACCGGCAGGGCAACGACATCGGCCTGAGCTACCGCTCCGCCATCTTCTACCTCGACGACGAGCAGCGGCGTGTCGCGCAGGACACCATCGCCGATGTCGAGGCGTCCGGACTGTGGCCGGGTCCCGTGGTGACCGAGGTCGTGCCGGCCGGCGCGTTCTGGGAGGCCGAGCCGGAGCACCAGGACTACCTCCAGCGGTACCCGGAGGGCTACACCTGTCACTTCCCGCGCCCGAACTGGCGGTTGCCCAGGCGTGGCTAGTCCGGAGCATCGACGTGGCCGGGAAGGGCGTCGCCCTTCCCGGCCACGTGTCGTTTTCGCCCCCTTCGAAGCGCACGCCGGCAGTTCGCCGAGCAGAGGTCGGCGCACGGGCCCGACCGACGGATCAGTTCGAGGGCGTGGCGGGTGAGGTCCTCTTCCGCGCGCGATACGCCGCTGCCTTGATCTTGTTGCCGCACGACTCCATGCCGCACCACTGCCGCCGCATGCCGCGGGAGCGATCGATGTAGACGCGTGTGCACTCCGGGTTGCCGCACTCCTTCAGCAGGGGGACGTCCGGGCCGCTGAGCAGTTCGATCGCCTGCCGGGCCACGGTCGCCAGGGCCTGCTCGGGCGTCGCGTCGGTGTGCCGGCCGGCCAGGGTCAACTGCGGTGTCGCGGGCGTCTTGCGCGCTGCGGCGTTCAGCACGGCGAGCGCCTCGCGGTCGAAGTTCTCACCCAGGCGACGGTTCGTGAGGAGTCGGTAGATCACCTCGCGCACGGTGGTCGCTTCCCGGACGTCCTCCTCCTTGCCGGGTGTGATCGTGTCGACGAGCCCGGACTCCAGGTACCAGGCGTTCAGGCGTTCCGGCGTCACGAAAAACTCGAACCGTGTCGAGCGCCGGGCGCGCAGAGTGGCCGCGAAGTCGAGGGCCGGGTGCCCGCAGACGAAAACGTGGTCGAGTCTCACATCACCATGTTGACGGGTGACGCCCATCTGAGACAACAATCGTCACCGCGGGCGGCGAGCGGCGCTTCCGCACGGCCACCCCTGCGAACCGGGTCACGGGCGGCGATACAGGCCTTCTCCACTACCACGCGGAAAGGCCTCGTCCGGTTCTCCGCGGCGCCCCGCAGCCGGGGCGCGTCAGCTCAGCAAGGGCTCCGCCACACCCCGAGTTCCGGCTTCTTCACCATCGACGACAGCCTCAGCCGTCGGGACTCGGCACAGAAACCGCTCCGCGGCTCCGTGTACTCCACGTGGAACACCGCTTTGCCGGCCGCGATGAACGGGGAGAGCGCGGCGCACTCGTCGTACTGGGCGCACTCCTCGTTGACCGCGAAGTCGAAGTGGGCCACGAGTTGCGGGATCTGGGGGAGGTCGTTCTTCAGGCCCACGGACAGTCCTCGCGCGTGCGCGAGCGACGCGATCATACGGTTGTATCTCAGCTGGTCGCGTGCGGTCAGGGGGAAGCCGGTGTCGTTGCCGTACCCCTCCACCAGGTCGGGCTCCACGGCGTCGAATCCCTTGTCGCGGCACATGTCGAAGCGGCGTTCCATGATCGGTCGCAGGACGGTCAGCTGCCGGATGTCCAGCCATCGTTCGCCCGCCCATCCGTTGGGCTTGCCGAGCACCGAGTGCGGGAAGGCGTCCCGGTCCGGGCGGAAGTTCTCCCACGCGCCGACGTTGACGTAACAGATGACTTTCCGGCCCGCGCGGTGCAGCCGGGCCACGTCCGCCGCGGAGTTCTCGAATCCGTCGATGTCGTAGACCGGGACGTCGGCGGAGGTGTCGACCTTGCCGTCGAGCTGCCACTGCCAGGAGAGGCCCGGGCGGGGTTTCCACACCGCTGTGGAGGGTGAGGGTGAGGCGGCCGGCCGCGTCGGGGGAGGGGAGTGGCTCGGCGAGGTCACCGGCCCTTCCGGCTCGGGTGCCGGCGGCCGGGAGGGGGCCGCCGTGGGCGGTGCGGCCGGCGTCGTGCCGTGCGCGTCGGCGGGGCGCTCCGTGCTGCCGGAGCAGCCCGTCAGCCCCGCGGCCGCCAGCGCGGTCAGCAGGGCCGCACAGGAGAGCTGCCTCCTCCTCATCGCTTCGCTCCGGTGAGGGCGGGTGTCAACTGCCCCCATGGGTTGGGGGGTTCGCCCGTGACGGGGCCGCAGACCGCCGCTCCTCGCTCGTGTGCGGTGCGCACGGCGAGGGGAACGAGCGCCTCGGGCACACCGTAGACGAGGTGGCACAGCCGGTCGGGTCCGTGCCGCGCGGTCCACGCGGGCCGGCTGAACGCGGAGACGTACGTCGACCAATGGCCCTCGAAGGTGACGGTCAGGTCGGCGAGGCGGGCGTACCCCGGGGCCGGGTGGACCCCGGGGTTGAGGACGACCGTGCCCACGCCCAGGCGGCGCAGTGTCCGCACCAGGCGGCGACAACCCGGCAGTCCGTCGGCGGTCGCCGTCACCCGGTCGAGGAAGCAGCCGTCCGTCGCGTACCACTGCCGGTGCCGGCGCACGTCCTCGGTGATATCGGCGGGGTCGCGCACCCCGTAGTCGGTGTCGACATAGCCCAGCAGACGCGCTCCCGCGGCCCGCAGCGCACCGGCCGCGGCGGTGAACGCCGGGTCGGGGGCCTCACCCGGGCCGCTCGCCGGGTTGAGGACGACCCCGTACGTGCGGGGCGCGGCGGTGATCAGCCGGTGCCAGGCACCCGGGTCCTCGGCCGGATGGACGTACAGCGGAATCAGCAGGTTCACGGTGTGCGGCAGCCTTCCCACAGCGTGGCCAGGGCGTCGTCGAGGGTGTGGGCGGGACGCCAGTCCAGGGCCCGTTCGGCGGCGGTGCTGTCCGAACACTGCCACGACACCTGCGCGGAACGGGCAGAGCCGGCCGAGCTCGCCGTGGTCTCCTCGATCCGGCCACGGAACCCGGCCAGGCCGGCCAGGCCCCGCACCAGGTCGCGCACCGGCACGGCACAGCCCCCGCCGATGTTGAGGACGGGCGGCAGCGGCCCCGGAGCCGTGGCCGCCAGCACCGCGGCCCTCGACACGTCGCGTACGTCGACGAAGTCGCGGTAGGCCGACAGGTCACCGAGCCGCAGCACCGCCTCCGGGTCGGGGCCGGCCTCGCGCAGCAGGCCGGCGATCCGCCCGGGCAGCCCGCTGGGCGGTGCTCCGGGGCCCACCGGATTGCCCACCCGCAGCACCACCGTGTCCAGGCCGGAGGCGGTCACCGCGAGCGTGCCCGCGAGCTTGGTCGCGCCGTAGGGGCCGACCGGGCGGGTGACCCCCGACTCCGTCACCGCGGTGTCCGGGGTGCCGGGGCCGTATTCGGCGGCCGAGCCCAGGTGCACCAGGCGGGCCGCGGGGGCCGCCTCGCACAGTGCGGCACACAGCACCGCCGGGCCGCGGGCGTTGACCTCGGCGAGGGTGACGGCGTCACCGCCGGTGGCGCCCGCGCAGTTGACGACGATGTCGGGCGCGGCCGTCGTGAGGGTCTTCGCCAGCTGTTCCGGACGGACGCGGGCGAGATCGACGTGGAGGTCGGCGGAGGGCGACCGGCCACCGCCGATGACCAGCGCCCCCGGCAGGTCGCGCAGCCGCGCGGCGACGTGAACGCCGAGATAGCCGGTGAAGCCCAGGACGAGAATGCGCATGACGTGCTCAGGCTCCCTTGAGCAGCAGCGACCTGCGGCTGGTGAACTCGGCGTTGGCCCGGTCGTAGTCGTCCGGGCGGCCTATGTCGAGCCAGTACCCGTCGAAGTCGTAGGCGTGCGGCTGGTTGCCGCTCTTGAGCAGGTCGAGCACCAACTCGTCGAAACCGAGGGGAAGTCCGGGCGTGTAGCCGTCGAGGGTGGCGCGGGACAGGCCGTAGACGCCCATGGAGACGCGGTAGTCCATGCTCGGCTTCTCGGTGAACGCGACGACCCTGCTGGCGTCGGTGGTCAGCACCCCGAAGTCGATGTGCACCTTGCGGGCGTACGTGGCGATGGTCAGCGGGGCACCGGACGCGCGGTGCCGGCGCAGGACGTCGGCGTAGTCGAGGTCGGTGAGGACGTCGCCGTTCATCACCAGGAAGGTCTCGGGCAGGCGGTCGCGCAGGGTGAGCAGCGGGCCCATGGTGCCCAGCGGGTTCTCCTCGGTGGCGTAGTCGACGGCCAGGCCCCACTGGGAGCCGTCGCCGACGTAGGCGCGGATGATCTCGCCGAGGTGGCCGATCGCTATGGTGCAACTGGTGAAGCCGGCCGCGGAAAGCTGGCGCAGCACGATCTCCAGAATGGCGTGCTGGTCGCCGATGGGGACGAGCGGCTTGGGCAGCGCCGTGGTGTACGGCCGCAGCCGGACGCCCTTGCCTCCCGCCAGGATCACTGCGTGCATGGGGCTCCTCCTTCGTGAACGCTTCGTGGACGTGCGCGGACGTGACGGACGAGATCCGCTGTGCGGTGTCAGATGTTGTAGATGCCGGTCTTGTAGCGGGCGAGGTTGGCCGGGTCGCGGAAGAACTCCACGGTGTGCGCGAGGCCTTCCTCCAGGGTGTGGGCGGGCTGCCAGCCGGTCGCGGCGGCGAGCCGGCTCGCGTCGGCGACCAGGCGCATCACCTCGGAGCTGGCCGGACGGATGCGGGCCTCGTCCTCGCGCACGTCGAGCGCGGTGTCCATCACCTTGCCGATCAGCCCGACCAGGTCGCCGACCGAGATCTCCCCGCCCGTACCGGCGTTGAAGGTACGGCCCACGACCTGCCCCGCGGGTGCGGTACCGACGGCGAGGAAGGCCTGCGCGGTGTCCTTGACGAAGGTGAAATCGCGGGTGGGGCGCAGGTCGCCGAGGGTGATCGTGCGCTCTCCCGCGGCGACCTGCCCGATGACGGTGGGGATGACGGCGCGCATGGACTGACGCGGACCGAAGGTGTTGAAGGGCCGCAGGGTGACGACCGGGGTGTTGAAACTTGCGTGGTAGCTGTCGGCCAGCCGGTCCCCGCCCGCCTTCGAAGCGGCGTACGGCGACTGAGTGTTGATGGGGTGGTCCTCGGTGATGGGCACGGTCCGCGCGGTGCCGTACGTCTCGCTGGTGGAGGTGTGCACCAGCCGGGGCGTGCCGAGGGCGCGCACGGCTTCCAGCACGTTGAGCGTGCCGGTGACGTTGGTGTCCACGTAGCTGTGCGGGGCCTGGTAGGAGTAGGGGATCGCGATCAGGGCGGCCAGGTGGTAGGCCGTGTCGGCGCCTTCGAGGAGACCGCGGACGGAACCGGGGTCCCGGACGTCGCCGAGGACGATCTCCACCTGGTCCAGGACGTCCGGACGCAGGGTCTCCAGCCAGCCGTAGGAGGAGAAGGAGTTGTACTGGGCCATGGCCCTGACCCGGTGTCCGGAGGCGACCAGGGCCTCGGTGAGGTGAGAGCCGATGAAGCCCTCGGCTCCGGTGACGGCGGCGAGCGGTGCGGAGGTCAACTGAGTGGTCCCTTCGACGCGGTGAGAGGTGAGCGGGGTCAGGCGTGCGGGGCGGGCCGGCCGAGCAGCCACAACGCGCACGCCGACAGGCACAGGGCGGCGGCGCCGCAGCTGAGCGGCAGCGCCAGGGCCGTGCCCGGTGGCAGCCGGAACAGGACGACCGCTCCGGCCGCGCCGGCTGCCGTGAGGCAGATCCCCGCCGACGACCAGGCCGCTCCGAACGCCTGGAGCAGCAGCGCGGTCCACAGGACGGCGGCGAGCAGCAGCAGGGCGACGGGGTCGGCGCCGGTGAGCAGGGCCGCGGGCAGCAGCGGTGCGAGATAGCCGAGCAGGCAGAGGCCGAGGATGCCGCCCGAGCGCAGCAGGAACCCGGCGGGCGTGGCGGTGGCGCGCAGCGCGGCGACCGACAGTCCGCGATAGCGGTACAGCAGCCATTCCGCCGGCCCCATGCTCAGCGTCAGCACGATCACCGCGTACGGTTCCGCCCGCCCCTCCAGCAGCACCAGCACGCCGGCGGCCAGCCCGAACAGGCCGTACGGCAGTGACCACATCAGGCGTGGCCGGGGCGCACCGGTGGTGGCCGGGACGGCGAGGGCACCGCGCAGGACCCGGCCGGTGACGGTGAGCGTGGCGAGCAGCGCCAGCAGGGGCAGCCCGGCCCGGAGCGCGGGGCCGGGCTCCCACCAGGGCAGGACGCAAGCACCGGCGAGCAGCGGGCTGAGCGCGGCCAGCAGCAGCCGTTCCCGCCCCAGCACCAGCAGCACACCGGCGGCCGCCAGGTACGCGGACTGCGCGGCCGCCACCAGGGTCACCGGTCCGCCGTCCGCGGGCAGCGCGGCCACCGCCGTGGCCACCACCGCTCCCGCGGGCGCGCCGGCCAGAAGGGTACGGCCCGCCTCCCGGCGTCCGGTCGCCATCCGCAGGTGCGCGCGGTGGCCGAGTGCCTGCCCCCACGCCCAGGACACGAGTCCGGCCACGACGAGGGCGGGGGCGTGCCCGGCGGCGTTCCACAACGGGGCCGTCAGCAGGTAGGCCAGGCCGGGCAGGGCGAACAGCACGCCCCGCAGGAGGCAGCGCGGGGTGTCGGGGCGCCAGGGGTCCGGCCCGGGGGCGGGTTCGGGGAAGGTGCGCGGCACGCGTTCGTACAGCGCGGAGGCGAGGGAGAACAGGTTCGGGTGTCCGTACCGTTCGTTGATCAGGGAGGCGGACAGTCCCTCCGCCTCCAGCAGCGCGGCCACCTCGTAGGGGTGGACGGCGGGGCCTATGCGGTCGGCGAGTTCGGCGGCGAGTTCACTGACCGCCTCCTCGTCGGGGCCGCGCCGGGGCAGCCTGATGGCGAGCGTGGTGTCGTCGAGCGCCCAGCGCGGCCGACGGCGTGGCGGGCGGGTGCCGGCCAGGCGGATGGCCAGGGTGTCCTGTTCGGACCCCCCGGGTTCCAGGGACATCGGCCCGCTCACAGGGCGAGGCTTCCCGTGCCCTGGACGGCCGGGGCCGACCTCCTGACCGTCGTGGGCATGACCGTCGACCCCTGCGGTGGATGGGCGAGTTCCAGATAGACGGACCGAAACGTGTCGATGGTCTGCCGGAGGGTGAACTGCTCGATGACCCGGAGCCGGGCCGCCTCACCCATCGCCCTGCGCCGCCCGGGATCGCCCAGCAGCTCCAGCGCGGCCTCGGCCATCGCCACGGGATCGCGCGGAGGCACCACGAGCCCGGTGTCGCCGACGGCCTCGCGCACACCGCCCACGTCGGTGGAGACGGTCGCCCGTCCGCAGGACATGGCCTCGATCAGGGTGAAGGGGAAGCCCTCGCTGATGCTGGAGAGCATCACGACGTTTCCGGCGGCGTAGGCGTCCTTGATGTCGTCGACGCGCCCTTCGAAGGTGACGGCGTCGGCATGTCCGAGCGCGGCGGCCAGGGCCTCGCAGCGTTCCCGGTAGGCCTCTCCGCCTCGCGGTGTCCCACCGAACAGCCGCAGCCGCGCGTGCGGGAGCCGGTCGCGGACGACGGCGAAGGCCCGGATGAGGGTCTCCAGGTCCTTGATGGGGTCCACGCGGCCAGCCCAGCTGAGGGTGGGCGCGTCCGGTTCCGGCCCGGCCGCCGGGAACGCGGCGGGGTCGACGCCGTTGTAGACCGTGCGGATCGACTCCGGGTCGGCGCCGCCCTCCTCCTCCCACAGCCGGTTGTAGCGGTTGCCGGGTGTGATCAGGGCGGCGCGTCGGTAGCTCTCCTGGGCGAGCAGCCGGAAGAACCCGAGGATCACGGCCTTCACGGGCCAGCGGTAGGGCGCGGTGCGGTAGCCGAGGTAGCGCTCACGCAGATAGACCCCGTGCTCGGTCAACAGCAGCGGAACGCCGTGGTGTTCGAGGGCGGCGAGACCCGGCAGGACGGCGACCCCGCCGCTGACCGCGTGGGCGACCCCGCTCTCGGGTGCCGGCGCGGCCAGCGGGCGCAGGGCGTGCTCCAGCAGGGCGGTCGCCGTGAGCGCGTCGTGCAGCGTGGGCTGTGCCTCGCGCACGGCGAGACCGGGGCGGTTCCACAGCGCGGTGAGGATGGCGATCGCCCGGTCCCCGCGCAGGAAAGGGCTCAGGGCCCCCTCCGACGCCGCCCGTGCCAGCGTGTACAGGGCGGGCGCGAACCCGTCCTCGGCGCGTGGGTCGAGCAGTGCGGTGAGGAACCGCTCGTAGGAGGCGGCCAGTTGGTTGCGGGATCGGCCCCGGGGCGGGCGGCCCTCGGGCGGGGCGCCCCACATGGGGACGGACAGCACGCTGGAGACGTGGGCGGGCAGGTCCCATACGACCGGCTCACGTCCGGTGCCGGTGACGGCGATGACGTCGAAGGCGAGGTCCGGCATGCCCTGGACGAGCTGGTCGCACCAGACGCTGACGCCGCCGTGGCTGTGCGGGTAGGTGCCTTCGGTGAGCAGGGTGACGCGCGTCGCTCCGGTATGTCGCGCGCCCTGGGGAACGGGCATCGGTGTGCTCCACGGCCGAGGTGTGGGGTGGTTCGGGACGGTCCCGGCCGCCGGGGCGGCCAGGACCTCAGGTGGGGCGGGTGTGCCGTTCAGGCGCCCGTGGTGTGGCCCACCGGGCCGGTGACGCCCGCGGGGACCCGGGTCCGCGGGGCGGGGCCGGTGGCCGGGGCGGGCTCCGGGGCGTCGGCGGCCGGAGCCGTCGCGGACGCCGGCAGGGTCAGGGCGAGCGGGGTATCCGTGGCGGGCGTCCAGCCGGACACCGCCCCCGCGTACGCCTCGCCGAACGCGGCGCCGGCCAGTGTGGTGCCGGTGGGCAGGGTCGCGGTGACGGCCAGTCCGGCCGGCGCGTCGACGCTCACCGTGTCGCCGACGCGGTAGGCGGTGACCTGCCCGGCCCGGAGCGCGGCCTGCCAGTCGGCCCGGCGCCGGAGTTCGGTGCCGATGTCCTGCATTCTCGGGTTCACCACGGGCGTGTCCTCGGCGAAGAGCGCCTCGTAGCCGTCCAGGACGCCGTTGAGCACGGGGTAGGCGATGCGGTCCTCGGCCAGGTTCGACTGGTGGATGAAGTGCGGCTTGGGGTCGTTGGCCAGGACGTGCCCGAGGGCGATCCGCGTCTCCAGCGGGACGATGTGGTCGGCGTAGCCGGTGGCGGCGTCCAGGGGCGCCGCCAGGCAGGTGGTGGTGGCCGGGTTGTCCTCGCAGATGCCGCTGCCGCCCTGGGCGCGGCCGGTGTAGATCCAGTTGTACTCGTCGACCTGCTCGGCCGCCCGGCCGGCGTTGTAGAAGACGTTCATCGGATGGCGGGGCACGGTGGTGGCCGGGCCCACCCGTCGCTGGGCGGGCTCACGGGAGTTGTCCGAGCCGAGCCAGGTGATGTCGTTGTCGTCGAGGGCCGGCGCCAGGTGGGGATTGTCCACGGGCTGCTGCGGCAGGACCTTCATGCCGGAGTGCTCGCCGGTCACCAACTCGCCGTTCACCAGGGGCAGTCCGGCCCTTTCACCCCAGACCCGGTTGGTGGCGATCTCGTCGGAGATGTCGTTGCGGCTCATCCACCGGGTGGTGCCGTCGGCGTTGGTCGCGCACTTCCAGGGCACCACGGTCGTGTCCTGTACGCAGCCGAGGAAGGGATGCGAGTAGGTGTGGTTGATCCAGCGGAACTCGCCCCGTCGTGCGATCAGCCGGTCGGCCAGCGGGTCGGCGCCGTTGTGGTCCTCGCGATGGTCGGCGCTGCTGGCGCCGTTGTAGGCGAAGTCGAGGGTGAAGTCCTTGCTGTTCTGCCAGTCGACGGCGTGGTCGACATCGCCGGGCGTCATCCGGATCGGGTCGGGCGTCGCGTCGGGGTCCGCACAGTCGACGTCGCCGGGCGTGCAGTTGAGCTGACTGTTCCAGCGGTCGTCGGCGGCGAACACGTCGTCCACGTGGACGGAGAAGTAGTTCCGTGAGGCGCCCAGGTGCACACCACCGGTCATCCACTCGACGATGCCGCGCGCCAGGAGGCGGAACTGCTGCTGGTACTGGTTGTAGACGAACGTGACGACCAGCTCGCGCCGTCCGTCGTGCCGGTACTCGCCCACCAGCGTGCCCTTGGCCGACCGGCCGGGGATCGCCGCTTCCACGTACGGGGTGAAGTCGGCGCCCGCCACGGGCTTCGACAGGTAGGCCCAACTCTCGCCGACGGCCGGGTCGTTGTCCTCGAAGGGCACCGGCCCGTCGAGATAGGCGAAGGGGCCCGACTTCCCGGCGGCGGTCACCTCCGCGCGCCCGCCGTCGATGCTGCCGGAGTATCCCCCGTTGATCGGGTACTGCAGACCGGCTTCGGGGCGGGCGTAGGTGTAGGCGTCGACCTGGGGAACGTCGTAGGTCCGCTCGTACGCCGCCAGTGCCGCCATCTCGGATGAACCGGCCGGGAACGGGTTGTCGTTGGGCAGCACGACGGCCTGGAACCTGGCGCGCGGCCTGCCGTCGACGGTGTCCGCGAGGAAGCCCGCGTCGATCACGGTCCGGCCGGACTCCGTGAGGTCGATCCGGGTGTACGGCGTGCCGGCCGCGGCCAGTTCGGCGGCTATGGCGTCCGTCGACGGGCCGCCGTCGCTCACCACCAGCACCCGCAGGTCGATACGGGGCGTGGTGTCGGCGTGTGCCGCACCGGTCGGCAGGCCCAGTGCGGCGATGAGCGCGCCCACTGTGAGCACCGTGGTGCGAAAGGTCCGCTTCATGCGGTGAGGTCCCCTCCCCGGGCAGGGGTGAGCACGGCTCCCGTGGAGCGAACGCACCCCCTTGCGTGCCGCCGGCGTCCCCCTCAGAAACCAGTTCGTCACGCATCCGTTCGTGTCACATAGTGATGGCTGTGTGGGGATTCAGCGGTCATGTTGCGGAACATGACGGAAAAGCGCAGGTGGTGAAATGGGCGCCTCCGGAAGCGAAGGAAGCCGCTCGGGGCGGCCCGGAAGGGGCAGGGCCCGGTGGGTGCCCATGTCCGGCGTGCTGGTCGGGGCTGGTCCGGGCCCTGCGCGGCACACCGGCGGGCCTGTGGGCCCGCCGGCCGGAGTGCCCGTGGTCCAGACCGGGAGCGGGGGGCTGGGCAGGGAGGCTTTCAGGTCATGTGCCGCGGTCCGGACGGAGCGTCAGGGGCAGAGCACGCGCGTGACCGGCGTGTAGACCGGCCCGCCGCTGACGTTCGTCGAGTCGCTGAACTCGGCGTAGAAGTACGAGTAGAAGCCGATGTTGCCGTTGCAGCCGGAGTCGGCGGCGACGTTCAGCGTCAGGGTGACCGTACGGCTCTGGCCGGGCGGGATGGTGGCGCCGTAGTTGGAGCCGAGGTTGGCCGGGCCGGTCCCGGAGCAGGGGGTGGAGCCGTTCGCGGTGGCCAGGCTGCACCCGGTGAAGGTGTACTTCAGGTCGGGGCGCTGTGTGGTGAGCCACGTCGGTTCGATCGTCTGGTACACGAACCAGACGTCGTAGGTGTTGTGGTTGGTGATGGTCATCGACAGGTTGACCGTGCCGCCGGGTGTGGTAGTGGCGCTGTCGGTGGCGAAGGTCAGTTCCGCCGGCGCCGGGTCGGCGGCGCTCGCGCTGGGGGCCAGGCCGAACAGGGCGAGCGCGAGGGCGAGAACGGCACCGAGGCCGAAGCGTCTCATCAGGTGTGATCGCATGGCCTGGGAGGCTAGGCAGCGGCTCGGCGCAGCGTCTGCCCCATGGGGATGGTGCGGTCGGCCCTCCGGCCGGAAGTGTTCATCACATGGATGTCGTGTGATGAAAATGAGCGGGTGTGACCGGGGCCCGTTGGCCCAGGGCAGTCGGCGCGGGCGGGCGCGACGGTGCGTGCCGGGCGCCGCTGACGGCCTGCACCGGCGAGAAGACGACATTGGCGCGTAACGAACCCGCCGGACTTCCGCCTCACCCGTGATCACCCTGGGCTTCTCGGCCATCCGCCGGTTTCCGGCCCGCGGAACCACACCCTTCGCACGGCCGGTGGCCTCACCCCTTGACGGTCTCCGCGATCCGCAGGGCGGCCTCGGCGGGAGTGAGGTGCGTGGTGTCGATGACCTCGGCCTCACTGTGCAGCCAGGTGCGGGCCGCCTCGGCGTAGAGATCGAGATGAGACAGGCGGAACGAGGAGGGGCCGAGAACCGTGTCCCCCTCGATGCGCCGGCGGAGCGTGTCCTGATCGGCGTGGAGCACGAAGTGACGTACCGGAATGCCATGTCCGGCCAGGCCCGCGCTGATCTCACGCCAGTACTGCTCGACGAGGACGGTCATCGGCATCACCAGAGTGCCACCGGCGTAGTCGAGTACGTGCCGGGCGGTCTCGACCACGAGCGGCCGCCACGGCGGCCAGTGCTGGAAGTTGCCCGTCCAGGGCAACGCCGGCTTGATGTCCATGAGCGTCTCGCCGACCTTCTCCGCGTCGAACTCCCTTGAGTCCGGGATCAGTTGCCGCACGAGGGCACTGGTGGTCGTCTTGCCCGCGCCGTGGGTTCCGTTGAGCCATACGATCATGCGCCTCACGCTAGCGCCGCAGCGGGCGACGTTTGCCCGTCGCGACGCCCGGCACGCTCCCCCGTTCTCGGCTTCGCTCGAACGGGAGGGGCCCCCACCGCCGCACCGGCCGAAAGCCCAAGTACGTCCAGTACGAGGACTTCCGGCCGGCCGGTCGGCCGCCCGCCGAGAGCACGCACCGGACGCCGCCCCTCCATGGGCAAACGTTGCCCGCCGCGGCACTGGCGCCGCGCCCGGCGCCGGGACGGACACCGGCTTCGGCGCCGCTCAAGCACAGTTCGGGCCCGGCACCGTACGCCGCGGTTCCCCGCCCGGATAAGGCATGGCCGACCTCCGCGGCGGGGGATACGATCACCGGCAAGGCGGGGTCGTAGCACAGAGGTCATGCGCCGCGACAGCATCTCGGAGGACGTCGGTTCGAATCCGACCGCCCCGCCCCCTCTTCGCCCACGCGGTACGGCGACAAGCCAGTACAGGAGCTACTCCGCGCGGGACTCGAAGTCTTCCATGAAGTAGCCGCCAGGCGGCGTCGGGCTCGCGGATGACCTCGGTGCGGCCCCGGGCCGAGGGCCCGATACCCACGGCGGGCGTCAGAAGCCGGCCGCGGGCGGCTCGCCGACCGTCTCCACTTCGTGAGAGCCGTGTGAAGAGGCCGCCGGACGGGTGACGCGGGCGTGGGCACGCAGGCCCGGCCGACCACGGCCGACACGGCCGGACGGCGCGCGACTTCCCGCGGGGCAAGTCGTGCCTGGCCGCCCACGGTGAGTGGAGCCGGGACGGCGTCCGTCATGAGCCGTCGGCGTGTGGAAGGGTGGAAGTGAAGTGATGACCGGCCCAGTGATCCGAGCACGGTCTGGATCCTGTGCCGGTCGCCCGGGCTGTCCGGTTCGGCTGGGGCACGGGGCTTCCCCGGCGCGTCTCCTGGCCGTTCGCAGGTCGCGTGGCGCATCGTGAACGGGTTGCTGACCTGCAAGGAGAGCGCTGTACGCGTCTGCTGATGCAGGCGGGTGCGCCGGTGCGACGGACAGGTCTAAGGGGCGAATGTGATGAGCCGAGCGAATCAGCATGCGGAGCCGGCGGCTGATCCGGACGAGGCCGCGTCCGGTCCCAGCGGGCTGATGGATCTGCTGGGCGTCGCCGCGGTGCTGGTGGAGGCCGACGGCCGGATCGACATGTGGAGCCCGCAGGCCGAGAAACTGTTCGGCTACACCGGCGACGAGGCGGCCGGGCAGTACGCGGCCACCCTGCTTCTCCATCCCGAACACCGGGACGCGGGCATCAGACTCTTCGCCCAGCTGATGGTCACGGGCCGAGGCTGGGCCGGGGCGTTCCCCGTCCGGCACAAGGACGGCAGCACCCGGATCGTCGAGTTCCGCAATATGCGGCTGACGGACAACCTCGGCGACCACTACGCGCTGGGGCTGGCCACCGACCGGGACACGGTGCGGCAGGTGGAGCGCGAGGTGGCCCTGTCCAGCCAGCTGGTCACCCAGGCGCCGATCGGACTGTCCGTCCTGGACACCCAGCTGCGGTACGTGGCCGTCAACGGGGCCCTCGCCTCGATGCACGGCGTCCCCGAGGCCGACCACCTGGGCCGCTCCTTCCGGGAGATCCTGCCCGGCGACCCCTTCTCCACGACGGAGAACCAGATGCGGGAGGTCCTGCGAACCGGTCTGCCGTTGGTGGACAAGCAGGTGGTGGGCCGTACGCGCGCCGACCCGGACAAAGACCACGCCTGGGCCGTGTCGCTCTACAGGCTCGAGGACCAGAGCGGGCACGTGCTGGGGATCGCCAACGTGGTGGTGGACGTCACCGACCGCTACGAAGCAGCCAGGCAGGCCGACCGGGCCCAGCAGCGCCTGCGCATGATGGCCGACGGCTCGGCCCGCATCGGAACCACCCTGGAGGTGGAGCGGACCGCCCATGAGCTGGCGGACGTCCTGGTGCCCGACCTCGCCGACATGATCGCGGTGGACATCCTGGACTCCGTCCTGCGGACGGGCCGCCCCGACCCCGGCGAGGGCCCGGCACTCTTCCGCGCACTGGCGGTGAAGACCGCCTATACCACCGACGCCTCGGAGGCGATCATCGCGCCCGGGCACCTCACCACCTACCACGCCGACCACCCGGCAGCCCACTGCCTGCGCACCCGCAAACCCCTGCTGCTCACCCATCTCGACAGCGGCGACCTCAGCCGCATCGCGGCCGACGCCGCCGCCGCGGGCCTGCTCGCCCAAGCCGGTGTCCACAGCGACATGGCCGTCCCTCTCATCGCCCGCGGACAGATCATCGGCGTGATGGGCCTGGCCCGTGCCCGCAACCCGCAGCCCTTCGACGAGGACGACCTCACCCTCGCCTGCGAGTTGGCCTCGTCCGCCGCGCTGAGCATCGACAACGCCATTCTCCATCAGCACATCCGCAGCGCCGCCGAAACCCTGCAGCGCAGCCTGCTGCCCCAACCCTCGCCTCGCCGCCCGGGCCTGCAGATCGCCGCACGGTACCGGCCCGCGCAGGCGTTCAGCGAGGTCGGCGGCGACTGGTACGACATCATCCCCCTCAGCGATGACCGAACCGCCCTGGCCGTGGGCGACGTCATGGGCAGCGGCATCCCGGCCGCCACCGCCATGGGGCGGCTGCGCACCGCCACCTCCACCCTCGCCGACCTGGACCTCGCCCCGAGCCGGATCCTCACCCACCTCGACAAGATCACAGAGGGTCTGGACCCCTACCTGGCCACCTGCCTCTACGCCGTCTACGACCCGCGGCACTGCCGTTTGCAGGTGGCCTGTGCCGGCCATCTGCCCCCTGTTCTGGTGCGGGCCGGCCAACCACCGGAACTGCTGGATCTGCCCACCGGCACCCCCCTGGGAGTGGGCAGTGGCCTCTTCGAGACCTCCGCGCTCGCCATGAACCCCGGTGATCAACTCGTCCTGTACACCGACGGGCTGGTGGAGACCCGCGACGACCCCATCGACCAGCGTCTGGACGATCTCCTGCGCCTGTTGTCCCCGCCGTGCCGCTCCGCGGAGGAGACGTGCGACCGCCTGCTCGAACAGCTCCGGAAGCCCGCCGACCACGACGACGTCGCGCTGCTCATCGCCCATGCGCAGCCGCTGGGCTGAGCCGGGGGGCGATCGAGCGCAGGCGTCGGCCCGGTGCTGATGCGGCAAGGAGAGGACGAGGCGGCGATGATCGGCACGTCCTGCGAGCGCGCGACCTCTGCCGAGAGCGGGCGAGCGTTTGTGGCCGGCCCGTGGTTGGCCTGCTCTCGGCTTGTGCCGGGACACCCGGTCGCGCGAGAGTGCGGTGGACCGGAGGTCGGCTCTTGACGGCGGGACGGGGGCAGACAGGTGTGCAGGATGGATGTGGCCGCCAAAGAGGCGACGATCGACCGGTTCCTCTACGAGTATCCGCAGGCAGCCGGGGCCCGCCGTGAGCATCCCGCCCTCCACGGGTGTGAGGAGATCCGCTGGGCGGAGTACCCCGGGTGCCCGGCCAGGATCCCGGTCCTCCTGCACGGTCTGCTCGATCAGGCAGCCGCGGCCGAGGCCCAGCGTGTCCTGGCCAACTCCATGTTCGGCATCGCCGAGATGAACCCCGCGATGCCGCGACTGCTGCCGTTCCTGCTCCATCTCGCGGGCGACCCGGAACTTCCCGAGCGGCCCGGACTGCTGGATCACCTGATCATGGCCGCCGACCACTCCGAGCCGGTCGATCCCACCCACGAGGCCATGGCGCTGTGGTTCGGCGTCGACAGCGAGCATCCCGAGCGCGAGCGGTGCAGGGCCGTGTTCACGCACTACGCGAGTGTGGTGGAGATGCTGCCGGACAGCCTCATCGCCCCGGACGGCCGTGCGAAGCTCAGGCGGGCGGCAGGACTTCTGTGACGTCGCGGCGTCCCGGGCCACACGCGACCGCACGCGGGCCACGCACGACCACAGAGGATGTGCGGACCCGTCGAGCAGACCGGCCCCCAGCCGTCGGCCGTACTCCGTCACCGGGGGTGGCAGGCGCGTCGAGCTGCTCGCCTGCCGGGCCGCCCGGCAGGAGATCTCGGTACGGTGGGAGCCGGAGACCGCGGGTGGGGCCGACGTGTTCGCCAGGCAATCGCCCTCATTCGGGCGTCGCAGGCCGCCGCGGCCCAGCAGTACACACTGATCGCTCCCTCGGGGGAACGTCCGACCGTGCAGCGACCGGATCACCGCCCCGTCCTGGAGGCCCAGCCCGTGACATCGTCCCCCGGCCCCGACAGCCGTACCGAGCTGACGCCCACGGAGTGGCACACGGTCCGCGAGTTCCTCGGGTGTGACTGCACCGATCCGGACCCGGCCGCCTGCACCGGCTCACCGCTCGACACCCCCCGCGCCGGTCCGTGCGCACCGGCGCCCATGCACCGCCGGTGCCCTTGCCACCACACGCGCACGGCGACGGAACACTACGAGATCCGTGCGGCCGTCAAGGCGCGCGGGAACGACGCCACGAAGGTGCTGCGCGACTTCGGCGCGGCTGCCGAGCGATCACCCCATCCCGACGGCGCGGTGTGGGCGGAGGCTCTCCGGTGGGCGGTCGCCCGTTTGACGGGCGGACACTCGAGCCTCCACGCCGACGAGACGTTCGAGAAGCGGTTCGGCGTTCACCCCTACCGCTCGGCGTGGGCGCAGCCCGACCGTCCGTACTGACATGCTCGACCGCCCCGCCGACTGTTCCCCCCTTCTCTTTCTGGTCCTCCTGGACAGGATCGAGGTGTCAGCCGTCGAGCCAGTCACCCGCGAGGTCCGCGGGACGGTACCCCGTGGCGTTCCAGAGGAAGTGCGGGTGGGCGCAGCCGAACATGTAGGCGAGGAGTGTGGTGTCCTCCCTGCCGGTCCGAGCGTCGTGCAGGGTGTGGAACATCTCGGATCCGACTGCGCCGGCGTCTTGCTGGATCTGACGAGCGCGGTCCTCGGAGGCCGCGGCGCTGGATGCCTCCACGGCGGCTATGTAGGTGCGCCGCAGGATTTCCCAGGTGCTGTCGGTGTTGCCGCGCCAGGGGCCGTGCAGTGCTTCGAAGGCATGGAGCTCGGCGTCGAAGAGCGGCCAGGTCCGGGGGTACTGGGCTCGGCAGCGCGCGGACAGCTCGGCGGTCCGCGCGCTCAGTGCCGGTGCGGTGGGCCGCGGGGCGAGGGTGAGAGTGGTGCCATGGGTGAGGATGCCCGTGCACGCGTTGGGCCGCAGGTCGCAGAGCGGGCACGCCTCGGCCGGGGGGAGTCCCTGGGTGATGCCGTCGAACCACAGGGCGTGGCGGCCCGTGAGTCCCATCCAGACGATGGTCGTGGTCATCAACCACGTGTTCCACATCGGGTCATGCGCCTCCGGCGTGCAGCCGTACTTGACGAGGGCGATGGCGCAGGCGGCGTAGAAGGCCTTGGTGTGGGCGGGCATGTCGGCGAGCCAGAAGTTGCTGATCTCGCCGGTGAGGGCGTCGACTCGTACATCGGCCATGTCATCGATGACGCGGCACAGCAGCAGGGACGCGAGGTGTTCCTCCTGCCAGAGCTCGGTGTCGGGCGAGACGTGCCAGAACAGGCAGTCCAGCATCTGGAGGATCGAGTAGGTGCTCTGGCTGAGCGGGTTGGTCTGGGGGAGTACGACGCTGCCCGCGTGGTGCTGTTGGAGCCAGTACTCGTCGACGGATCGCTTGTGGGCCGCGAAGAGTCCGCAGACCAGGGCCCGTGCGCTGTTGGTGCTGAAGCGCTCGGCCAGGCGTCCTTCCACGAGTTGGGTGAGGTGCGTGGTGTCGATCGTCTCGATCACGCGTTTGTATTCGTGAAAGACGAGGATGTCGTCCTCGAAGCGGTGACGGTGGCCGAGGTCCCGTTCGAGGTCGTTCATCTGCCGGGTCCAGGACCATCCGCCGGTCAGGACGCTGTCGAGTTCCCGGCGATAGGGCCAGGTCTTGACGGTGAGGGGACGGCCGGCGCTCTGCCGCCAACCGTAGTCATCCAGGGTGCGCGCGGGAGCCGTGGGGAGCCGACGGCACAGCGGGCAGGCGCAGTCGGCTGCCTGCTCCTCGCGCGGCGGGGTGAGCGCCCGGCTTCTCCAGGCCTCTTCCAGCATCCTGCTCGTCAGTCGGCAGACCTCGACATCGGTGCTGACCTGGGGGAACGCTTCCTCGATCATGCGCAGACCGGCGTCGAGCCGTTTCAGTCTGGCCTCGCCCTCCTCGTCGGGCGGGAGGAACGCGCGCGGCGTCAGACGGAGGGCCCCCTCCACGTGCAGCGTGGTGCCGGACTGCGGAGGTCCGAGTTCGCCCTGCCGTTGCTGAACGGCGTTCTGGCACCTTCGGTGCTGCTCGGTGCTCCCCTTGACGCGTTTCGCCAAAAGGTGGGCCAGGGCGTTTCCGGCCTCCCCGGGCTGCAGCCGGGCGCTGGGCTGCGCCGGGACCACGCTGTCGGTGGGCACCTTCAGACCAGCACCTTCGACTCGAGATTTCACACCGGTCTCCCTTCAAGCTGTGGTCCTGCCAACGGATCGGTCGACCGTGGTGGTTGGCCGAACGGATCGGGAATCTGCTGTGCCGTCCGCGGACGGACCGCGCCCGACAGCCGGGCTCTTGCGACCGGTTCCGGTCCCTATGGCACGACCGCGAGGGGCACGACTGCCGCGGCGACGGCTGGGGAAGTGAATCGGGTCGCCCCTACCGGGCAGCACGCGGGGTCCGTCAGATGCGCTGCCGCTCCAGGAAGACCAGGACGTGCGCTGACAGGAGGATCGACGAGGCGTCGAACCTGACGTCCTGAGGCATACGCTTCCTTTCGGGAGACGGACCGCAGAGTCCCCCGGCCCTGCACACAGGCGGCCGCCGAGGCCGCCCCACGCAATCGAACTGGGCTTCGCAGAACGAAAGTTGAACCGAGAAGCGCTACGAGGCTGCCCAGAGCGTAAATGATCTACACCGTGATACGACCGTGATCTGGGTTACTGCTCAAGCCTGATGAGCTGCGTATACTCGCGCGCCCTCACGCACGTGAGGGCGACCATGCCCTCGCGATCAGGCGGCCGGATCCCCGGAGCCCGTGTGTCCTGGGTGCAGGCGCTCATGGCCGAGAGGGGTGGGGCGACGATGCAGGGGTCAGATGTCCGGCGGGCGGTGGCTGCGGCCATGTCGATCGCCTCTTCACTCGACCTGACAGTCCATGACACGGTCGTTCTTCATGACTCGAACAAGCTCACTCTGCGTCTGCTGCCGTGTGACGTCGTGGCCCGGGTGGCACCTGTGGCGCAGCAGGTCGCGCAGTTCGAAGTCGAGCTTGCTCAGCGGCTCGCTGAAACCGGGTGCCCTGTGGCCGCCCTCGCGCCCCGAGTGAAGCCGCGGGTTCACGAGCGTGATGGCTTCGTGGTCACGCTGTGGACCTACTACGAGCCCGTCGGGGTCCGTGAGGTCTCACCGGCCGACTACGCCGGGGCGCTGGAGCGGCTGCATGCCGGCATGCGTCCACTCGACGTCCCCGTGCCGCGCTTCACGGATCGAGTGGAGCAGGCGCAGCGGCTCGTGGCGAACCGCTGCCGGACTCCTGCGCTCGCCGACGAGGACCGGCAGTTGCTCGGTGACACCTTGCGAAGCCTGAAACGAAGCACCGGCGAGCGCGGCGGCGCGGAGCAGTCGCTGCACGGCGAGCCGCACCCTGGAAACCTGCTCACCACGGCAGGCGGGCCGCTGTTCGTCGACCTTGAGACGATATGCCGCGGGCCCGTCGAATTCGACCTCGCGCACGCGCCCGAGGAAGTCGGTGCGCACCACCCGGGTGTCGACCGGAACCTGCTGCGCGAGTGCCGCATCCTCGTACTGGCGATGATCACGACGTGGCGCTGGGATCGAGACGATGAGTTCCCGGACGGGCGTCGACTGGGCACGGAGTGGCTCAGCCGGATTCGAGCAGCACTCGATGGCAACGGCCTGGACGGCCGTGACTGATGGCAGTCCCCGCGGCTCGTCCCCCGGCGCCGTAGAGCAGTCCGAGGCGACGAGCGGTAGAACTCTGCGAGTCCTCGCATGTCCGTGCTGTCGAGCACCACCTGATGCGTGCTCGGCGATCTCGGCTCACCCGTGCCGATCACCTCCGGCGGAAAGAGCGCCCGGCGAGTGGATTCACAACGGTTCGTCCTCCTCGTGGCCGCCCGGAAGTTGACCGTGCTTTCCCTTTGCGCTTGGCTACGGCTCTGACCTTTCATGATCCGGGGGGATCCATATGAGCAGCATGGTCCGTGCAGCCGTCCATACCGTGGCTGTCACCTGTCTCGCACTCGGCCTCAGCTCCTGTTCCGAGGCGGTCGACCAGGTCGACAAGGCAGTGGACACAACGTACGAGGTCACCTACGAGGTCACGGGGAAGAACATCGACTCGATCGACTTCCACGGCGGCGGCGGCAAGGCCATGGAGCCGAAGGCCGATTCGGTGTCCAAGCCGAAGCTGCCCTGGAAGAAGACGGTCACCCTGCGGGGCATCATGCCTGCGGCCGTCATGCCGGTCGCCGCGGACCCCGAGGGTTCTCAGGTGACCTGCAAGATCGTCTACGAGGGCAAAGTGCTCGATGAACAGAGCGCCAAGGGCCTCGTGAGTGCAGGCGGTTGCACCGCGGCGTCTCCGATCACGGAGTAGCCGGAGTCATGACCGGCCACTGCTGCGAGGCGGTGGCCGGCCGCGTGAGCGTCCGCTGCGAGCAGCACGACGACCGGACGGCGGGCACCGCGGCCCGGAGGGGGCGTTCACATCACGCCCCGGGCGCTTGCCCCGGGCGTTCCACTCCGCCCCGGGCGCTTGCCCCGGGCGTTCCACTCCGCCCCGGGCGCTTACCTCGGGCGCTTCACTCCGCCCCGGACGCTCCACTCCGCCCACCGCGATGCCACACGGAGTGCGACGGCTCGCTCAGCCGGAGGGAGCGATCGAGGGCCACACGCCGAACCACTGCTCGGCGCCGAACTCCTCGAAGCGCTCCACCTCGGTGAACCCGAGCTTGCCCGCGAGGCGCAGGGAGCGGACATTGGCGGTCTGGGTGCAGAGCACCACCGGCTCGCCGGGACATGCGTCGGCGAACCAGTCGAGCGCGGCCGCGCACGCCTCGGCGGCGTACCCGCGCCCCCACGCCTGCGGCAGGAACGTGTAGCCGAGTTCGGCCTCCCCGCCATCCGGACGGATGTGACCCGGACGTTCTGCGTCACGTCGATCCAGTGTGACCATGCCGATCATCGCTCCGTCGAGATCGATCACGAAGAGGCCAGGGCGCCGCCCGGGTATCTCGGGCAGCGCGTGTTCGAGTGCGTCACGCGGTCGAGGGCCGCCGAGGTACGTGTGCACCTCCGGCGAGGAGAACAGCTCGATGAACGCCGCCCGGTCCCGCGCCTCGGACTCGCGGAGTACGAGCCGCTCGGTCTTCACGGGGGCGGGTGGCCAGGCCAGGGGCCCCAGTACCGTCATGGCGGGGAACCTATCGCAGGCCGTGCGAGCGATTCCGTGATGCTGTCAGTGTCCTGGAGTGAACAGCAGTTCCTGGGGCGCTGTGCTGGAGTGAGGCCGGCTGGCCTGACCTGCGCGGTATCCGTGGTGCCGTGGCTGTCGACTGTTCGGATGCCTTGAGCCGGCTCGGTTCCGGAGTGAGGTCACCGGCTGTCCGCTGCATCGGCAGGACGCACCGGGCGACCGGGAGGTTCAGGTGATGCTCCAGGAGGGCACTGTGCTGCAGGAGGGTCAACCGCCGGCCAGGGTGCGATCGAGGAGCGGAAGCAGGCGGTCCCAATGACGTTGCAGCGCGGAGGGGTTGAAGGCATCGGTGTCGGACATGGTGAAGCCGTGGACGGTGCCGGGGTAGATCTCGGAGGTGTGGTCGACACCCGCGGCGTCCAGCGCATGATTGAGCTCGCCCAGGGTCTCGGGCGTCATGTCGGTTTCGGCGTGGCCGAGATGGACCCGGGCGGTCAGCTGGGAAAGGTGCAGGCTGTCGGGACCGTCGACGATCACGGGGCCGTGGAACGAGGCGACGGCGGCCACCAGGCCGGGGTGGGCGGCGGCGGTCCGCATCGCCAGGAGGCCGCCGATGCAGTAGCCGGTCACCGCGACCGGTCCGGCACTGACCTCGGGCTGGGCGGTGAGGAAGTCGAGGTAGGCGTCGGCGTCACGCAGGACGCGTTCGGTCGTGTGCTCCTGGATCAAGGGCATCAGCCGGGCCATGATCGCGGGCCGGGCCTCTTCTCCGATGTGCTCCGGAAGTGTGATCACCGGAGCGGGGCCGTGACGGTAGAAGAGATGGGGGACGAGCACGTAGTACCCGTGCCCGGCGAGTTCGCCCGCCATCTCCCGCAGCACCGGCCGGATGCCGAAACCGTCCGTGTACATCAGCACCCCCGGGTGCCGCCCGCCGTGGTCGGGGAGGACGGCGAAGGCGTCGGCCAGGCCGTCCTCGCTGGGGATCCGCAGCGTCTTTACCGGCACATTCTTCCTCACCTGGGCTCGGGCGGTGTCGCGCTAACGTTTTCGGTCCGTGTGAACGTATATCGTTAGTCTGACTAACGCAAAGGGGGTGGAGTCATGATCGGAGCCGAAACAGCGGGCCTGCCCGACGAAGGGGGAGTTGGAACGCCTGACCGACTGCGTCGGCAGGCGAGTCGGCTGCTGTCTCAACTCACCATGCGGTCGGACCGACTGGTCACCGAAGGACTGGCCCGAGTCGACGCCCGTAAGTGGCACTACGCCGTTCTGGCCTCACTGGAGGAGTACGGACCGGCCAGCCAGGCGGAGCTGAGCAGGCGTTCCGGGATCTTCCGCAGCGACATGGTCGGCGTGTTGAACGAACTGGCCGGGCGTGACCTCGTCGAGCGGATCCCCGATCCCGGCGACCGGCGCCGCAACGTCATCACGATCTCCCCTCGGGGCCGCCACCATCTGCGCCGCCTCGACGAGACCCTGGACGACCTTCACGACACACTGCTCGCACCGCTGAACCCCGCCGAGCGCGACCAGTTCATGCGGATGCTCACACGCTTGCTGGACCACCACACGCGGACTCCTTGAACCGCGGGAGCGCCGAATGCCGGCGCGGTCAGATGGGGGTTGACACGGCCGGGCTGACGTGGTGGATGGCCGTCGGCGAGGCGAGCAGGCGCAGGCCCTCTTCCGAGGGCGAGCCGGATCCGGTCGCGCTGTGGCCTGGAAGTCAGCCGTCTTGCAGTGGGCGCCCTGTACAAGCCGGACAGCACTCGGCTTGGCCTCGGAGGCGAGCCTCCGAGGCGTACGCCTGGTGGCAGGGAGCATGCCCGCTGCCGCGCCCATCGGCCGATGGTGGCCCGGCCGGGGGCGCCTCTACGCCCTGTCGCGGCCCACGACCGGCTGTCGCCACCATGCGGCGCTCGCGTCGCGCAAGGTGTTGGTGCCGCAGTGCACTTCGCCCATTCCGAGGTGGTACGTGTACCAGGCGTCGATGTACGACACCGTCATGCCGACCCGCTGGTAAGCGGCGGTCACGGCTTCCGTGAAGATGTCCTTGCCGCCGATGACGGGCCCCCACTGGCCTGGGGCCAGGTAGCGGTCGCGTCCGAGGAGCACGCCGTTGACCGCGCCCGGAACGTATGCGTTGGTCGTCACCGTTGTCGGAGCCGCCGCACGCGAGGCGGCCGGGTTCTCGGCGAGCCATTTCTGCTGGCCGTGTTCACCGAGGCTGTCCACGAGGCCGGAGCCGGCGCCCATGCGCGTCAGGCGCGGAACGGGAACCTCTCGTCCGTCGGCGGTCAGGGCCTCCGAGTCACGGGCGTACAGCGCGGGCACCCGCACGATCTCCGCGTCGGTGACCCCCGTCTCGCGTGTGAGGATCTCCAGGTTGGCCGCGATGCGCCGCGCGGCCATCTCGTTGTCGGCCACCAGATGACGGGAGGCGAGCGCCTGGTCGATGGTCTCCATGGGGCCGGGGTGTGACTGCGGCCCGGGACGGAGAACGTCTTCGTCGTGCCGTGGCCGTCGCGCTTGGCGTCGCGCAGCAGCCGCAGCCCCGCCTCGGGGTCGGCGACGCCGATGCGCCAGCCGCGCGGGGTGTCGGCGGGCAGGAACTGCACGAACTCGTCGACGGGCCCCACGCTCAGCCGGGAGGTGTCCAGCAGTAGCGGGTCCTGCAAGCCCTGCGATGCGAGCAGCGTCCGCATCACCTTCGACGGACGTGCCCCGCTGTCCTTGCGCTCGCCCATGATGATCCGCCCGGCCGGGAAGGAGCGCCCACCGTGCGTGTAGGGCGGGATGGTCTCCGGGTTGCCCATGGAATTGACTGGCCGTAACTGACCCCCGCCCGTAGGGGACATGCTGACCTGCCGTGCCGGAAGGTCCGATGCCGCCCG
Organism: Streptomyces sp. NPDC096046; assembly: GCF_040303285.1. Classification (NCBI taxonomy): domain Bacteria; kingdom Bacillati; phylum Actinomycetota; class Actinomycetes; order Kitasatosporales; family Streptomycetaceae; genus Streptomyces; species Streptomyces sp. NPDC096046. Next base: position 89,019 of record NZ_JBEOSZ010000004.1, read on the forward strand.
TGACTTCGCCCGGCACTTGGACCTCGCCGGCCTGGCACTCCGCGTCGCCGCCCCGCTGCTGGTCGTGGACGGTGACCAGGACGTCATCCCCGGCGTGACGAACGGCGAGTCCCTGACCGCGACTGGCGCCGGTCGGCGGATACCTGTCCGTCCCGCCCGGTGACCACCTCTCGGCAACGCCCGGCTCGACTGGCCGCCGCACCTCAGCGACCACATGGCCCGCACCCTCACGGCGGCACCAGCGTGAAGCGCTTCACCCCGCGTGCGACATGACGCAGCCGTTCCGCTACGTCCGCACGCGCTGCGGGACGGCTGCAGGAGGCCAGCCGGGTCGTTCAGGTCTTGTCGAAAGACCTGCTGAAGCGCCGTCCGCTCGTGCGGGGAGGTCGGACACCCGTAGGCCAGGGGGAGGGCCGTCCGGGCAAGTCGGCGGTTCAGGCGATGGACGCGGAAACGATGGCCGAGACAGCGAGGTTGCAGGAGGCCGTCACCCAGACCGCAGGATGAGGCTCCGCCTCGACCAGCGTGGCACCGAGGCGGCCCGGGGTGACCAGGTCCACCACCCAGAACGCCACCGCCATCATCACCAGTCCCAGAAGGCCGAACGCCGCGGTCGAGACAAGTCCCTTGCCGAAGTCCTCGTAGGTCGTCCAGATGGACGTGAACACGATGCCGCCGATACCGAGCAGCGCGGAGCTGAGGACCGTGGCGGCATTGCGATTGCGCTGCTCCCAGATCTGGCGGCCGAGTTTTCCGGGCGTCAGCACGTCGACCAGGACGATGCCGAGGACCAACAGAACCAGGCCCAGACCGCCGTACGCAGTGGCCCGCCCGAGTCCGTTGACGATGTCGCTCATGGGGTTGCCAACTCCGAAGCTAGGGATCATGACTGATCGCGGTCAAGGAGAGGCAAAATGTAGCGCACACACGCCGCCCGCCGAACGGCGCCCGCCCCTCCGTGGGACGCAACGGCGACAGTCCACATCCCCTGGTGTCTCGGGCGCGGCGGTGGCGCCGAGGGTGATGCGTGTCACGCTCGGGATGTTCGGACCGGACATGGGCGATCATGGCCGGATGGAGGCACGTTTCCTTGGCATCGCCGACCTGCCCGAAGCGCCGCCCGTGGCGGTCGTGGTCGACGTCATGCGTGCTTTCACGGTGGCTGCCTGGGTCTTCGCCCGAGGGGCGGAGAAGATCGTTCTTGCCGAGTCGCTGGACGAAGCCCTGGCGCTGAAGGCTCGCCACCCGGAGTGGGTGACGCTCAAGGACGGGCCGCCAGCGCCCGGCTTCGACAGGGTCCACTCGCCGGGCCTGTTGCGCTCGGCCGACCTCGACGGACGGACCGTTGTCCAGAAGACCACAGCAGGGACGGTCGGCGCCCTGGCGGTCAAGGAGGCGTCGCTGGTGCTGTGCGCCGGCTTCGTGGTGGCGGAGGCGACGGCCGTGCTCCTGCGGGCTCGTGCGTGCGACCGTGTCACGTTCGTGGTCACCGGTGAGGGCGGACAGGCCGATGAAGACCTGGCGTGCGCTCAATACATCGCGAGGAGGGCCACCGGGGCCGACATGGATGCGGCCGAGTTCCTCCGCCGCGCCGGCGACTCGCGTGCCGCCGCCGAGCTCGCGGAGGGGGTGCGTCAGGGGGTGCATCCCGATGACATCGCACTCTGTCTTGAGCTGGACCGCTTCCCCTTTGCCATGGTGGCGACCCTGGAGGACTCGCTCATGGTCCTCCGCCCGTGTGCCGTGCCTTCGCCGACCGACGAGCCTTCGGCCTGATCGCACTGGCGGCCAGGAAGGTCTCAACGCATCGTAGGGTGCGCGTGGCAAGGTGGTTCGGCCCCGGTGCGGCGGACGCCGTACCCCACCCGAGAGGAAAGGATCGACAAGACATGCGCGTCATCGTGGCCCACGGCCCGGGGGAGGCCCTTCGATGAGCGGAGCCGAGGAACGGGAACCCGTCCTCTTCCGCATCAGCGGGCGCGCCGCCCACATCACGCTCAACCGGCCTCGGGCCCTGAACGCCCTCACCCACACCATGGTCCGCCGTATCGACGAGGTGCTGACCGCGTGGGAGCGGGACCCGGCCGTGAAGACCGTCGTCCTCACGGGCGCGGGAGAGCGCGGCCTGTGTGCCGGCGGTGACATCCGTGCCATCCACGACGACGCCCGCGACGGTGACGGCTCTGCCTCCGCCTTGTTCTGGCGCGACGAGTACCGCCTCAACGCCCGTATCGCCCGCTGTCCCAAGCCGTACGTCGCCGTGATGGACGGCATCGTCATGGGTGGCGGAGTCGGCCTGTCGGCGCACGGCAGCGTCCGTGTCGTCACCGAGCGGTCCCGGGTCGCCATGCCGGAGACCGGCATCGGTTTCGTGCCGGACGTGGGCGGCACCCATCTGCTCGCCCTGGCCCCCGGGGAGTTGGGCACCCACCTTGCCCTGACGGGCGCTCACATCTCGGCCGCCGACGCGCTGCTGTGCGGGCTCGCCGACCACTACGTGCCGTCGGCCTTGCTGCCGGACCTCCTCGACGCCCTGGCCGACGCGCCGGCAGGGGAGGCCATGGCCGGCCTTGTGCGGACCCCTCCGCCCGGGGTTCTGACCGCCCGGCGTGACTGGATCGACGCCTGCTACTCCGCAGACACCGTAGAGGAGATCGTGCGTCGGCTGCTCGCGCATGGTGACCCCGCCGCCAAAGAGGCCGCGGAGACCCTGCTCGCCAAGTCGCCGACCGCCCTCAAGGTCACCCTCGCCTCCCTGCGCCGTGCCCGGAAACTCGGCGCGCTGGTGCCGGTCCTGAACCAGGAATACCGCGTCTCTTGCGCCGCCCTGGCCACACCCGACCTGGTGGAGGGAATCCGGGCCCAGGTCATCGACAAAGACCGCAGGCCGCGGTGGTCACCGAAAACCCTCACCGAGGTCACCGAGGCCGAGGTCGAGCGCTTCTTCGCCCCACTCGGCGATCGCGAACTCGGCCTGTAGGCGGACGGACACTCAAGGGAAGTCCGGCTCGGCCTCGAAAGCCCCGCGGTACGCGTTGCGGGAATGAACTCACGGGCTTCTGAATTGGCCGACAGCGGTAAGCGGTAAGGATGGCGGGGTGCCGGAGTGGCGACGCTCCGACACCCGGCACCCCCACCTGCTTCCGGAATGGTCAGAGCATGAGCAGCAGCCGCGTGTTCGGTATGAGCTTCCGATTGACGCTGGTGCTCTGCACGAAGATGGTGAAGTGGTCGTTGTGGTCCGGCTTGACGCGGACTTCCGTAGCGGGCAGTCCGAGCAGGGTTCGGGCCGCGGGCCCCGTGAACACGCGGTCCGTCTTCTTCTCCAGCACCGCGATCTGCTTCTGCGCCTGGATCTTCTCCGACTTGCTCAGTTGGTAGAACGCCTTACCGGTCTGGTAGGTGTGCCCGCACTCGGTCACCCATTCCCTGATCGCCGCGTCGCGGGCCACGGGGATCAGCTGGTACTTCGACGGGTCGACCGGGGTGAGGCCGGCAGCCCTGATGGTGTCTTCGTTGACGGCTTCCGCGCCGGTGGAGAACACCGCTCGCGATCCCCGGATGCCCTGGGTGCGGCCCATCATGAAGTTCTCGGTGGCCTGCCGGATGACCTGCCCGGCCTCCTCCAGGCCCTGTGTGCTGGTGGCGTCCCATATGGCGATGTTGTCCTTGGGGAAACCGCACTGCATGGCCTCGCGCTTGCCCATTTGGTCGGGCACCAGGACGGCCAGCGTCCAGTTGTCCTGCTGTGTCTCGATCATCTGGGCCACGGCCTGGACCAATTGACACGGATCCCCGGTGGGGGAATCCGGGCAGCGGTGGCTCGCGTTCTCCTGCCCGTCGGTCAGAACGAACGTCAGAAAGCTGTGGTCGCCGTACAGTTGGGCCGTTTGAGCCAGCTCGCTCTGTGACTTGAGGGCGGCTGCCAGGAGGGCCGTCATTCCACCGGTCCGGTACAACTGCTTCAGCGACGGCATGCGCAGCACGTCCTTGTCGTAGATGACGCACTCCACCTTGTCGGCGAAGGCGTACACCGTGACGCGGGTTTCCTGATCCAATTCCCTGGAACGGCGGGCGAGATACGCGATCTGCTGGTCGGCGACTTCGACGACCTTGCGGCTCAGGTGCGACATGGATGAGCTGGCATCCAGCACTAGAGCGACGTGATTGATGTAATTCTGGCTTCCGGACATCACAGCTCCCCCTTGTTCCGGCTTGATGTCTCCACCTTCTCACCCACCACTGACAATCGATCTTGGCTCGAGGTGGTCCTTCTTGAACGGCACGGTGCGCTCGCCGTGCTCCTCGCCCCAGCGAGCCTGCAGCGTCCGGCGCTACGACAGCAGCATGCGTGTCCACGCCACGGCCAGCAGTGTGCAGACGAGGGTGAACAACCCTTGCACGACTGCGGTGACAGGCATCCTCAGACGGGCGTGCACGAAGGCACCGGCCGCGGCCACGGCCGGAATCCCCCAGATGACGAGCCAGATCAGAACAGGAATGTCGCGGGACTGCGCGGGGCGCGGGGAGTCCGGCGACGGTGCGGTTCCCATGCCGATCACGAAGTGCCATATCGCGCCGACGACCACAATCACGGCGTCCGCTACCGCGAACAGCAGGGCGACGGCGATGTCGGTCAGCCGGGAAGGGCGTTCGCGCCGGGGAGGCGCCGGGGAGTCCTGGTCATCCACGGGCGGTGAGGACATGACCCGACTCCACCACGGAATGGCACGTTCGGCGCCGCCCGGGACCGTGAAGCATCCCGACTGTGACCATCGGGCTGTGAGCATCGGACCCCATGCGGGGCCCGGCGGCACCACCGACCCTGCGCGGGTGCTCGGTACGTCGACGCGTCACCGCGCAGTCAGCCGGAAGCCGACAGTTCAGGTTGTCCTGAATTCAGAAATTCTTGTACTCTCCTGGGGTGCTGACCATCGCCCCGGACGTCGAGGTGCTCACGCGCTTCGGCCGCGCTCTCGCAGACCCCATCCGCTGCCGGCTGTTGCTGGCCCTGCGGAAGGCGGCCGCCTACCCGTCGGACCTCGCCGAGACGCTCGGCGTCTCCCGCACCCGACTGTCGAACCACCTGGCCTGCCTGCGCGACTGCGGCCTGGTCGTCGCCATCCCGGACGGCCGCCGCACGCGCTATGAACTCGCCGACGACCGCATCGCAGATGCCCTGGACCACCTGCGCACCGCCGTGGTGGCCGTGGAAACGGATCGCACCTGCCCCGACGCCGACACGGAGGGATGCTGCTGATGACCGCGCTCTCCCTCGGCCCGAGCCCCGCCCGCCGCGACGCACTCACCCGTCGCATACGGTTGTTGGTCGCCGTTACGATCGCCTACAACGTCATCGAGGCGATCGTCGCCATCACCGCCGGCACGATCGCCTCCTCCACCGCCCTGATCGGCTTCGGGCTCGACTCCGTCATCGAAGTCTCCTCCGCCGCCGCGGTCGCCTGGCAGTTCTCCCCAGCCGACCACGCGGTGCGGGAAGCGCGCGAGCGGCGCACCCTGCGCATCATCGCGGTCTCGTTCCTGGCCCTCGCCGTCTACGTCACCGTCGACGCCGTCAGCGCTCTGACCGGCACCGGCGAAGCCGAACGCTCCATCCCCGGCATCGTCCTCGCCGCCCTCTCCCTGGCGATCATGCCGTTCCTGTCCGCAGCCCAGCGTCGCGCCGGTCGCGAACTCGGTTCCGCCAGCGCGGTCGCCGACTCCAAGCAGACCCTGCTGTGCACCTACCTGTCGGCATTCCTCCTCGTCGGCCTGGTCCTCAACGCCACCCTTGGCTGGTCCTGGGCCGACCCGCTCGCCGCCCTCGTCATCGCCGGCATGGCCGTCAGGGAAGGCCGCGACGCCTGGCAGGGCAAGGGCTGCTGCGTCCCCACCGCGGGCCCGGCGGACGACACCCGAACCGAGTCTCGAGCAGGCGACGCGTGCGGCTGCGGCCCGGGCCGCGCCTGCTGTTCGTGAACATCACGTTGCCGGCCCGCCCCTCCGCGGGCCGTTGCCCCGATACCGGCCGGGTTGTCGCCCGCGGAGCGCCGGGCTGCTGATGTCGGCAGGTGACCGCGCCCGTCGGCCTGTCCGCCGCCGTCATCCGCGTCTGCGCCCTCCTGGCCCGGACGTTGTCCGGCTGTTGGTCGCCGCCCTCCAGCGCGAAGGAGCCTTGAGTTCCGAAGACAAGGCGGGGTCCGAGCGGGCACCGTCGTCCGGTTGCGTCGACGGGCCCGCTCGGTGTGCCGGTGGTCGGTCAGGCTGTGTGCAGCCTCAGCCCGTACCGGTTGAGGATCTCGTTGACGGGCTGGTGCCAGGTCGCGCCGCCGCTGCGGCAGTTGCCCCAGCCACCCGAGGTGACGCCTTGGGCCTGGTCGCCGCTGATGAAGGAGCCGCCCGAGTCACCGGGCTCGGCGCAGACGCTGGTCTTCGTCATCTGGTGGACGGCACCCTGGCTGTAATTCACCGTCTCGTTCTTCGCCAGCACCGTGCCGCAGTGCCAGTGGGTGGTGGAACCGGAACGGCAGACGGACGCACCCACCGGGGCCTCGGCAGAGCCGCGGACGAGCTGGTCGGGGACCGTGCCCCAGCCGAGCACCACCGGTACGGTCCACCAGCCGCTGCCCACGTTCACCCAGGCGTAGTCGTTGCCCGGGAACGACGACCCCTGGAAGTTGCCGATGTAGGACCGGTCCCAGCCGTACACCGCCGCGCTCGGTGAGCCGCAGTGCCCGGCGGTGACGAAGCCTCCGTGCACCGAGAAGCCGATGGAACAGCGCACGTTGCCGGTGTAGTAGGGATCGCCGCCCACGGTGCCGGCGGCGAAGGTGCGCGGTGCGGCGGGGGTCTGTCGCACCGTCACGGGACCGGCCTGGCGGGCTCGGGAGAGGAAGGCCTGGACATCGTTGTCGTCCCGGTGTGACGCGACGATGTTCACGACGACCTTGTTGACCTTCGGATCCACGTGCCAACTCCCGACTCCGGCAGGGGCTCGCAGCGCGTCGAGCCTCTCCTTCGCCGCGTCGAGTCGGCGGGCGTCGTACCGCACGAGCTGAACGGCGGCTCCGCTCGCGCGTACGGCGTCGGCGCGAGCGGCTCGGGTGACGGCGACGGTGAGTTTGCCGCTGTCGGCGTCGAACCAGGAGCCGCCGTAGGCCGAACCGGCGGCACTGCGCGCCTTGCGTTCGACGGCTGTCGCCGCCTTCTCGGCGGTCAGGCGTGCTTCCGCTTCGTCTCGGGTCAGCCCCAGGTCGCGCTGCATCGCGGTCAGGAGCTCGGCGGACGCCGGTGCTTCGGTGGAGCGGGCGGGACCCTCCGCGGCGGAAGCCGGCAGGGCGCTCGCGGTCGCCCAGGAGCCGAGCAGGAGCAGAGCGGACAGGCCGGTGCGCAGGATCGTGGTGCGTCTCAAGGGATGCCCCTTCGTTGTTCCAGCAGAGTGGGGGTGGAACAGCAGAGCTTGAGAGCGCTCTCGGAATATGCGCGGCAGAGCCTAGCCGGTGATCATGGGAAGGTCTAGGCCTATTCTCGGGCCGTGTGCAGTCGGACGACGCAAGCTGGTCCCGTACCCGGCGCCCGAAACGGCGATCGTACGATCACGCCGAACCGTGGCCGTCCGTCAGTGGACGCCTCGTGAACTGCACCCACGCCACGACTGGTTCAGCCATCGACGGGGAGAATCCGAACCAGGCCCACCCGGTTTCGCCCGTCCGTCTTCGTGTGGGTGGCCAGAACTCTGAAGTGGCCGGCGGGCAGCGGCACCGGTGCCTGGGCGGGCATCCCACCGCCGGGATACGCGGTGTCGAGTTCGGACTCTGCTTCGGCGGAATCCATGAGCACGGCTGGACCGTCCGACACCCACGTGCCGCACGTCTCCCAAGCGGTGGCCGGGTCCGCCAGGACGGCCTCGGCTGCGGCCTTCAACCCGATTGCGGAGTCGGCGGCGAGCCACCGAAGGAAAGCCCGGCCGCTCGGGCGGACAGCAGCTGGTGGCCGGCTCGTCCGCCGGCACCAGTGCCTGCGCACCACTCCCGCCCACAGCGATCACACCGGCCAGATCGTCCACCGCGCAGGCCCGGTCGCAGTCGTCAGGAGCGGGGGCTTCTCCCGCCATGACCCCCGTCTCCGTACATCCGCGGCATGCGGCCGACGCGGAGACCGGGATGACGATCGAGGGTCGGCCCATCGACTCCACCCAGACGGGAGAGGCGGGGAGGCGCCCGGTTCGGTGGACGGGGAAGCGCTCATGGTGTCAGTGCCGTTCCCGGCCCGTTGCGGGGGATGCGGCCCGAAGGGAGGGCCGTGACGCAAGCGTTCGGGGAACGGTCGCGGTGACCGTTCCCCGAGCGAGCGACACTGATGGCGGTGGGGCGCAGTCAGCAGCGTCCGCTGCCCACTCCGTCGATCCGGTCGCCGAAGTCACCCTTGTACGCGCGGCGCCAGTCGCCGTTGCGCACCTGACGCGTCTCCTTCGGCGCCCAGTTGATGAAGCAAGGCGTCGGTGGCGGCCACGAACGAGCCGACGTCGTCATGGAGTTGTGGAGGCAGGTCGCGGTAGCCGCTGGCGGCCGTCCATTCCCGGCTCGAGCCGCGGAAGTCCGTTTCACTGAAGAAGCAGACCGAACCGCCGGGACACGGGGGGTGGCGCGGCGGCTGACGCGCTCGTGCTCGGCACGACGAGGGTCGCCAGGGACAGAGCGGCGACAAGGCCCAAGATCACAGTTGCATGCGATTCCTCGAAAGGGGAGAAGGAACGGTCGCGCTGATCCTTCCGGAGGGGCAAGCGAGCCGGCATCGCCCGGCGGAGTGATCCGCGGCCGAGCAGCACTTCGCCAGGGGGCACGAGCCGACCGTGTCCGTCCCCCGTGTACACCGGCCGGGACCCGCGCGGACGGGTCGGCCGGAAGTCTGGTGTCTGCCGGGGCGGAGGCGGGGCATACGGGCTTCACCCCCTTCGAGAGGAGCTCGTTTCATGCTCGGCATAGTCGCGGCGGTGCTGTTCTTCTTCGCGTTCTTGATCAACGCGGCAGAGATCAGCACCAACGATGTGTTCTCTTCGACGAACGTCATGTTGCTGGGTTTGCTGTGCCTGGCTCTGCAGGTGGCCGGTGTCGGCGGCGGCTGGAGCCGCAGACGGTGACCTCGCCCCCGGGCCGGAAGGCCAGTTGAGGGCGTCCGCACAAGGGCCCGCCGGCAAGCTGCCGACGGGCCCTTACCGATCGTTTGAGACTGTGTCGCGGAGTGGCCCGAACTACGCCGTGCCCCCCTTGGGGGCCCGGCCGTGCGACCCGTCCGGATCACGCATCGTCCGTGCCGGCAAGTCCCGCAGGCCCAGCCCGGACCGAGCCGCCGGGCAGCGAAGATGGACCGCTACCTTGCCCGTCAGGACGGACGGCAGGTCTGCCGGAGGAATTGTCAAATCCTGTGGATGGGACTGCTGCAAGCTCCGGGCCACTCCGCTTTGGGCCTGTGACCGCGGTGGATAGGTTCCGTCTACTTCGCACCGTCACTCGCGTCCGTGGGGCGGATGTGCGACGGCCACCCGGCCGGCGCGGCCCTGCCCAGGCCGGTACGCCACCAAGCGGTGCCTGCCGGCCGGTGGTACGGGGCTGTCAGTCTTTGTGCACGGGCCGCAGGGTCACCAGGTCGTTGCCGTCGCAGTAGGTGAGCGGCCCGCCGACGGCTTTATCTGCGTGCCGGAACGCCTGGCAGTCCGATGTGCCCCGCCAGAGGGTATTGCCCCGGTGGTCCAGTAGGAGCAGGCGGTGGCCGTCCTGCCAGAAGCCGTCGGTGACGGACCGCGCCGCGGGGCTCAGCCCGTGGGGCCGGACCAGCTGGTCGGCGCCCGCGTACAGGAGCCGGTCCGGGCGGCCGGGCGCGCGGATGATCTCGTTCATGGTGCCGTAGGTGACCAGGTACTCGCCCGGGGCCAGTCGCCGGGAGGGGCGCAGGGTGCCGAAGTAGGGATCGACGACCAGGGCGCCTTTGGCGTCCGGCAGTACCATGCGGAAGCCGACGATCAGGGGAAGAGTGCGGTCCCAGCGGCATCCGGTGCGCGCGTCGCGCGGGGCCTGAGGCTGGTCCCAGACGAAGCTGTACCGCCAGCCGCGGTCCCCGTCACCGGATTCCACCCCGCTGGCGAGGACGGTGGCGCGGCAGCTGCCCTTGGCCGGTGCGGTGACCATGATGACCCGGTCGTTGTCCTTGATGATTCGATCGACGATGCCGTCGGGCGGCCGCAGCCCCGCCTGCCAGTGAAGCCCGCCGTCGCCCGGGTCAACAGTGCCGACACGGTCGGGGGTGACCAGATAGGGCCCGCATTGGTCCTCACTGCGCCCGTTGGCGGTGGCGAGCGCGTCGGCCTGGCAGACGACCCCTACCGCCCCGGACACTGCGCGCGTCCACCGGAGTACACCGGACCAGGCGTCCCAGCCGGTGAGGCGGCAGGACCTGGGGCGGCAGACCGCCGTCAGTACCACGGAGCTGTTCTCCGACAGGAAAACCTGACTGCCGGGCGGCAAGGCCTGACGCCAGATCAGGAGCCCCCGCTCCGGGTCGAGCCCGGCGATCGCACTCGGCCCCCGGCGGCCGTCCCTGCCGCCGACCAGCACCACCCGGCGACCACCGCCGAGCACGGAGTGCGCCGCGCCGGGCTGGTGCGAGGTCAACGCGAATTCGGCCGGCAATGCCAGCCGCCAGCCCTCGTTCTCTGCGCCATCCAGGCGGACCAGCGTGCGGCCCTGGCCGAGCAGCCCCGCCGCGGGGGCGTTCAGTGCCCAGGTGCCATCGGGGCCCGGCCGCACCGGCAGTGGAACACGCGAGGCCTCCTCGGGCACCGCCTCCCCATCGCCGAACATCGGCGGCGACGGGGCGAAACATCCCGCCACCAGCAGCCCCACCACCACGGCCAGTAGCCCTCGCCGCCACCGATGCCTCATCGCCCCCCCCGGATCCGCCCTTACGGTAGGACGCACGCAAACCTGCTATGTAACCACTCTCCCGCCCCCTTCGTGATGACCTCGTAGCCACGAGGGGGTCGGATCAGCCGTATCCCAGTCGCCACATGCTGCGGCGATCACGTGCGAGCACATCTGATGGCGGCGGTCGGAAGAGGGATTGTCAACATCAGCGGGGTTGTTCAAGCCGCAATATCACGCCGTGCGAGGGCTTCAGCGATCGGTGTGCCGCTGCGCTGCGCGTACGTCATTCGTCCACGTATCTCGCGCGGCTTCCGAGGTCGGAACCCTGGCCCTCCGCAGCAGCTCTTGTGGAAGCCCACGCCTGCGTTGAGCAGCACACTGAGGGTCCGCCATGAAGCGACGTCTCGCCGCGGGGGCGTCGCGAACGCCGATCCGGCGTGCATCATGAGCTGGGTGCAGCGCGGGCAGGATCGCTGCCTTGTTGTGTCATGAGGCTGCTTGTACGAGACCCGGCAGGGGAGGCAGACGCACGACGTTTTCCCCATGGCCACCGGCTCAGCGTAGAGATGATTCGGGGAGACCGCCAACGGTATTTCGCTTGCGGACCTTGTGCTGTCCCGCCACCGGCCGGCGCGTCCTCATGTCGGCCACACCCTGTCCCTGACACCGCCCGAGGAGGGCCCACGAACGCTGTATCGACATGGGTGCTCCCCTTCCCGTTACGGTCGGCGATTGACACCGGCGTCGCCGGGAGCGCCTCGACAACCAGGCACTCCAGCAAGCACATGGAACTGCCCGGGTTCGAGGCCGACAACGCGGTCCGGTTCCTCGCCCGGCATCTCGGCCGGTCGGTCACCGCACCGGGCTGAGGGTGAGCGGCAGCGCCGTCCGGCCCCCAGCGGGCGCCGTCGGCACGGCCCGGACGGACGTCGTCTACCCGCGTGCCCCGCGACGCCCAGGAGCAGCGGCGCCGAGCGTCCTCTGCGTCTCGGTGTTCCGCAGACCGAAGCGCGCCAGGTAGCGGCCGAGCTGTTCCGGGCCGTCGGCGGCCAGACCGATGTGGTGGTCGGGGCGGATCAAAAACAGTCCTGTGCCGAGTTCCCGGGCGAGCGGCCCGTCCGTCACCTGGTGCGTGCGGATACCCGCCGTCACCGCGGGCGGCGCACAGTTCACCGCGAGCAGCGTGAAGTGCGGGCCTCTCAGCAGGTCGAAGAGATTCCGGCAGGAGCCGTCGGGGGTGACGCACGCGAGGTCGGGCACGCGGTCGCCGGCCTGGACACCGGCCGCAGAACGGCGTTCGCGGGCGTCGACGGAAAGCTCACTGCCCCGGTAGTGCACCGACAGCAGATGGCAGACCCGCCCGCGGTAGCGGGACTGGTCACCGTCCTCGGGCTTGCGACCGGCTCGGTACAGGCGGGTGCTGAGGTCCAGGACGCCCGCAGCGGCGGGCCGACGCTCGGCCTCGTAGCTGTCCAGCAGCGTGTCCGGGGCGTGGCAGGCGATGACCTGGCCGAGCTTCCAGCCGAGGTTGTAGGCGTCCTGCACGCCGATGTTCAGCCCTTGGCCGCCGCCGGGCGGGTGGAGGTGAGCGGCGTCCCCGGCGAGCAGGACGCGCCCTTGGCGGAAACGTTCGGCCAGTGCGGTGCGGGGCCGGTAGAACGAGCACCACCGCACGTCCGTGACGGCGTCCGAGGGCAGGTGGGTGCGGGCGGCGACCAGACCGCGCACGGTCTCTGGCGTCGCGGTGAACTCCTCCCCGGTGATCTTGGCGTTCAGCTGGAAGTCGGCCGTTCCGGGCAGGGGGCACAGCAGCAGTTCCCCGGGCGGGTCGTCGGGCCAGATGTGCCAGTGATCTCGGTCCAGGCCCCTGACACGTACGTCCGCCACCACAGCCGAGCGCAGCCCACGATCCTCACCCTTCATGGCGATGCCCAACGACTCGCGCACCGTGCTGTGGCTGCCGTCGGCGCCCACCAGGTACAGCGCTGTCATCACGCGGCTGCCCCCGTCGGTCCGTGCCACCTCGGCCGTCACGTGCGTGTCCGCCTGAGTGAGGGAAGTGAGCCGGGCACCGCACTCCAGGGTTCCGCCCAGCTCCAGCAGCCGGTCGCGCAGGATGTCCTGCGTACGCCACTGGGGGACCAGCCACTGCTGCGGGTGACGTGACACCGGGGCCTCGGGGTCCGGCTCGATGAGCTGCCACTCGCCCTGGCGCTCGCCGTCGCGCCAGGTCTGCATGGGAGGGAAGGCGGCGCCGGCCGCCTTCAGCGCGTCGTCGACGCCCAGGTCGTCGAACGTCTCCAGCGTGCGTGCCTGCAGACTCTTGCCGCGCGAACCGGCGGAAAGCTCGTCGGCCGTCTCGATGACATGGGTCCGCACGCCGCGCCTGGCCAGATCGCAGGCGAGGGTGAGGCCGGTCGGTCCGCCGCCGACGACCAGCACGTCCACAGTCGGCTGCCGTGGTGTCTGAAGGGTGGGATCGGGCACGTCTCCCTGCTTTCTGCCGTCTGACCGGCACTGGATGCACGGAGCGGCGCTCTGCCGCACTATGCGAAATGTCCCCCACGGGCCGGGCGGCCGTGGCCCGGGCCCACCGGTTCCGCCCACATGGCCGCACCGCCGCGCGCGCTCAGGAGTACAGGAGTACACATGGCTCACACCGCCGCCTGCCCCTTCGACTTCAGCGAGCACCTCGCCTTCGACCCGTCCCTCGCACAGCTCATGGCCAGCGGCCCGGTCAGCCGTATCCGACTGCCCTACGGCGAAGCCGAGGCGTGGCTGGTCACCACCTTCGACGGTGTACGTCAGGTGACGACCGACCCCAGGTTCAGCCGGGCCGCCATCGTCGGACGGGACTACCCCCGGATGACCCCCGAGCCGATCGTCTCCCCGGAGTCGATCAACGTCATGGACCCCCCGCGGAGCACCCGGCTGCGCCATGCCGCCGCACGGGCCTTCACACAGAGCAGCGTCAAGCGCATGACGCCGGCCATCGAACAGGTGGCCCACCGGCTCGTGGACGACATGGTCGAGCACGGGCCGCCGGCCGACCTGGCGCAGGGCCTGTCCGCGCAACTGCCCAACCACACCATCTGCGCCCTGATGGACGTACCCGCCCCGGACCGGCCCCTCATGCTGCGCCACACACAGCAGATGCTCGCCACCGCGCCCGATGCCCGGCAGGCGGCGGCCGAGGCCAAGCAGCACCTGCGCGCCTACTTCACCACGCTGGTCGCCGAACGGCGCGAGGACGGGAGCAGCGACCTCATCAACACCATGGCTGCCTGCGACCAAGGGGAGGAGCCACTGAGCGACGACGAGCTGGCCGTCCTCGCACTGACTCTCATCCTCAGCGGCAACGACACAGCCACCTGCCAGATCAGCAATATCGCCTACACGCTGCTCACCCGCCCCGAGCTTCGCTCCCTGCTGCGGCACCGCCCGGAACAACTGCCCCGGCTGCTGGACGAACTCCTGCGGCACATCCCCTTCCGCAAGGGCGTCGGCATCCCGCGCGTCGCGCTGCAGGACGTGGAACTGGAAGGAGTAATGATCCGTGCCGGTGACTTCGTCCACGTCTCCTACCTCGCGGCCAACCGGGACCCCGCGGTGTTCGCGGACCCTGAAATCATCGACGTCCACCGCTCCGCTCATCCCCATATGACGTTCGGCTGGGGCGGCCACCACTGCATCGCCAGCACACTCGCCGTCGCGGAACTCAGGACGGCGATCGAGGTCCTCTTCACCCGCCTTCCCGAGCTCCGCCTCGCGGTACCCGCCCAGGACGTCCCCTGGGACACCCAGACCATCCGTCGTTTCCCGGTGGAGCTGCCCGTGACGTGGTGAGGGCGCGGACGGTGGGCCCGTCGGCCACAAGGTCGTCAGCCCAGGCGGGTGAGCCTGGCGATGAACGTGGGCTCCACAAGCCGGCTCCGCACGGTCACCGGGACCGACGGGGCCTGCGGCCCGCTGCCCACCGTCAGCGTGCCGACCTCGGTGCCGGCCGCGGCGGTGCGGGGAAGCGTCTTGCCGTGGGCCCTCAGGACGGCACTCGGCTTCTGACCGGGTACGCCGATGACTTGGAGGTCCTTCGCCGCCACCAGGGGCGTGCGCCGGCCGAAGCCGTCGTCCAGATGCCCGACGACCTGGCCCTCGGACACGACGGTCACGGACCTGAGACCCGTACGGACGGCCGCGACGACCTTCTCACTGTTGGACTTCACCAGCTTCAGGCTCTTGGTGGCGTTGGGGTCGGGTCCGTCGACCCGTTGGCCCATCATCGAGCCGAGGACCAGCGGCGTATGCGAGCCGACCGTCTTGTACGCGGCCCACACCAGTGTGCCGCCCGCCGGTGTGCTGGAACCGGTCTTGATGCCCCTGATACTCAAACCGGCGAGCAGCAGGCTGTCGTTGTTGTTGTACAGCGGCTCGGCCAGCCCCTTGATCGTGGCGTTCGGCATGGCCACGATCGCCCGGAACACGTCGAACTTCATGACCGCCTCCGCCAGCTTCAGCTGATCGACGGCTGTGCTCACGGTCCTGGGGTCCAGCCCGCTCGGATCGGTGTACGTGGTGTCGTCCATGCCGAGGTCCTCGGCCGCCGCGTTCATCTTCCCGACGAAGGCCGCCGTGGAGTCGCCACCGCCGTCCCACCGGGCCAGCAACCGGGCGATGTTGTTGCCGGACGGGATCATCAGCATCTTCAGCATGTCCTGCTGACTGAACGTGGCCCCGGCGGCCAGGCCTTCGATCCGGGATTCGTGCTTGGCCTTCCCCTCTTCGACGGCCTTGGCGTCCACCGCGATACGCGGCCCCTCCTCACCCTGCTTCAGCGGGTGCTCCTTGAGGATGACGTACGCCGTCATGATCTTCGCGACGCTGGCCGTCGGCGCGGGCTTCTGCTGACCGAACACCGCGACCTGGCCGCTGCCGGGAATGCGCACCGCGCCCTGCCCGTGGTCCGGCCACGGAATCTCGAAGCGGCCCGGCAGCACGTACGAGGTCCTGGCGCCGCCCAGCGCCGGTTCCGGCAGCGGCCGCAGCGCCTGTACGCCGATGAACACCACGGCCAGCAGCAGGAACAGCGGAGTCCAGATCTTGATCCGCCGTACGAGGGTCCTGGTCGGGGTCCCGGCCGGCGGGGGAGTGTTGGTGAGCTGCGCGAGCAGATCGAGCGGCGGGAGCGGAGCTTCCCGTGTCCGCTCCGGGTCGGCTATGTCGCGGCGGACGTCCGGTGAGCGAGCGGGCGCAGGTGCAGGCACGCGCAGGGAGATGGTTGGCTGTGGATCCGGCTTTGACTCCGGCTCCGGCTCCGGCTCCGGCTCTGTCTCCGGCTCCGGCTTCGGCTCCGGTGAGGGAGCCACCGCTTCCCCGCCTCCGTCCCCGTCCCCGTCCCCAGCATCGGCGTCGGCGGAACCCGCGTCGATGTCCGGCACGTCCGTGGACGCAGGCTCGGGCTCGGACGCGGGCTTGGACGCAGGCTCGGGCTCGGACGCGGGCTTGGACGCAGGCTCGGGCTCGGATGCCGGCTCGGACGCGGGCTGGGAGTCGGACGCGGACTCGGATTCGGGCTCGGACGCGGGCGCCGTTTCCCGTTCCAGCTCGGCGTGCGGCTCCGCTTCGGAGGCATCGGGTGCGGCATTCGATTCCGCTCCACTCGGCGCTTCCTGCTCCGGTTCGGTGGCCGGTTCGGCCTCGTCGGATGCCGGCTCGGCGTCGGTGTCACGCTCGGCAGCGGGCTCAAGCTCAGACCCAGACCCAGACCCAGACCCGGGGTCCAGCCCGGGTCCCGGTCCCGGCTTCAGGACAGGTGCCGCTTCCTGCTGCGGTCCGGCTTCCGGGCGGGCCTCCGGGCAGGCTTCCGGATCTTCCGCGGAGTCGGTGTCCCAGCCCGCCGCACCCGCTGGTCCCCCGGAAGCGGCAGCGGAGCGCGTGCGGGTGGGCTCCTCGGCGGTGTCAGGCCCCTCCACCGGTACCCTGTGCCCGTCGTCAGGAGCCTGCTCACCTTCCGGCCCCTGGGCGGACGTCTCATCAACCGGTACCGCGTTCATCCTTGGGCCCTCTTACCTGCGTCTGACCATGTCGCGTACTGAGATGATCGAGCTGGCGGAAAAGTTGCCCATCACGGGTTCCTGTTGCGATTCGGTCATATTCGCTCCGGGGCGGGAAGGCGCGACGGTAGCGAGCACCGCCCCTCGCTCCGGCCATCACGGTCCTCGCGGTGCGGCGGTGGTGACGCCGCCCCACCGCGAGGAGTGCATGTACGCGGCCGAAACCTGTTGCTAGAAGGTGAGGTTCCAGGTGTCGATCCGCCCGGTGTCCTGTGTCGCCGTGTCACGGACACGCAGTTTCCACGTACCGGAGGCCGTCTCCGACGAGGCGTCGACCGTGTAGGTCTTCACCACGTCGTCCCCGCTGTCACGGTCGGCGAAGTCCTCCAGGGCGTAGACCGTTCCGTCAGGGGCGACGAGCGAAAGCACCAGGTCCCCCCGGTACGTGTGCTTGATGTCGACACCGACCTTCAGCGCGGCCGGGGCGTTGCCCGTCACACCGGTGACGGTGATCGGGGACTCCACCGTGGCGTTGTCGGCGACGGTGACGTCGGCGGTGTTCTCGAAGTATGGGCCGGGTTGCGGAACGGTCCCGCCGATGGCCTTCAGCGCGTCGACCTGACCCTCCCCGAAGAAGGCGTTCTTCGCGGTGGTACCGGTGCAGCGGCTGTCGGACGGGCACGCGATGTCGGTGGCCTGGGTGCCCAGCCGTGCGCGGAGCTCAGCGGGGGTGGCGGCCGGGTCGGCACTCTTCAGCAGCGCCGCCACACCGGCCACATGCGGTGAGGCCATCGACGTGCCGTTCATGTTCCCGTACTTGCCGCCGGGCAGCGTCGAGTAGACGCCGTAGGCTCCGTCGCCACCCGGGGCCGCGACGTCGATGACGTCCCGGCCGAGGTTGGAGTAGGACGCCTTGATGTTCCCGTTGCCCATCGCCGCGACCGTCACCACGCCCGGCAGTTCCGTCGGGATGTCGACGCAGGCGTTGGTGATGGTGCGGTTGACGGGGGTGGAGTCGTTCGGGCTGGAGCTGTCGGTGCGCTTGTTCGCCAGGTCGTAGTTGGAGTTGCCCGCTGCCGCGACCTGGAGGGAGCCCTTGCCCTCCGCGTACTCCTGCGCCCGGCTCACCCCCTCGATGATGGCCGCCTGGTCCGGGTCGTCGGGGCAGTTGAACATCCACGGGTCCGTGTAATAACTGTTGTTGGTGACGTCGAAGCCTCGGTCACCGGCCCACATGAACCCGCAGATGGTGTTCTCGGCGAAGAACAGGCTCGTACCCGGCTCCGCGATGCGCACCGAGGCGATCTTCACGCCCGGAGCGACGCCGACCACTCCCTTGCCGTTCTTGGCGGCGGCGATGGTGCCTGCCACGTGCGTGCCGTGAGTGCCCACGTCGCGCCAGGCGCCGGCCCGGGTGTCGGCCTTGCCGTAGGCGCAGGAGAGGGAGTCCGCGGCGTCGAAGTTGGGCGCGATGTCCTGGTGCCGGTCGTCGACTCCGGTGTCGAGTACGCCCACCGTGACGGACGGCGAGCCGGTGCTGACGGCCCAGGCCTTGTCGGCTTTGATCCTGGTCATGTCCCACCGCGCGGTCTCGGTGAGCGTGGTGGTCGACTGAGGGGGAGCACTGGGGAGGGTGGGGGAGTAGGCGTCCGCGGGGACGTCCGAGGTGCGGGTCGCGCCCACCTTCTGCACGCCCGTGACGGAGCGCATGGCGGTGGCGAAGCCGGCCGAAGCGGAGTGTGCGACCACGACGCCGATCGCGTCGTAGTGCGCGAATACGGAACCGCCGTTCGCCGTGACGGCGTTGCGTGCGGCCGAGGTGTCACCGGGAGCGGTGATGACGAGGTAGGAGCGGGTGCCCGCGGCCCACCCGGCGGCGGACTGGGCGGGCGTTGCGGCGCGGGCCGCGGCAGGGCCGGGGGGAAGGCCGGTGCCCAGGTCGGCGGCGCCGGCGGGCGTGGCGAACGCGAGAGCCGCTCCGGCGGCGGCGACGGACAGCAGGGGCCGTCTGAGACGGTGCCGGGATATGCGGGGGGTTGTCACAGCATCCTCCGAGAGCCCGGCGCGAGGGGTGGCAGCGACCGGGCCGTGGGTCGATTGGGTCGACGCAAGATCTCAGAAGTGGGCATGACAAGGGAAGAGGGCTCGGCACCTCAATCGCCCGGCCCCGACAAATGGTTGGCCACGCTCCGGATCGATCCGCCGTCCCCCGGACTCGACCCGAGTGGCAGCGCCACCGCTGCGACGGCCCCAGCGGCCCCCGACCGGGCCTGTGTCTCGGCGTGGGCCGGCCGGTTGTGCCGCGCCTCGCCACGAGTCGGGGCGGCGACGAGCGTCATCAGCACGGAGGAACAGGCGGTACGACGGAATCCGGCTCAGAGCGGGCAGGCGGCCGGGTGAGCGCCCGCCGATTCGCGCCGGGGTGCCCCGGGGTCGCTGTCGCCCGCCTGAGGCGCCTCAGGCGGGCGACAGCGCGTCGAGCCGGGCGAGGGTGTGGCCCCGAGGGCCGCACGCTGTGTGTTCGATCGTCGCCGACGGTCGCGCGGTCAGTAGCCGTAGATCATCTTGTACGCGACCTCGGGGAGGAACTGTCCTGCCGAGGTCCCGCTTCCGACGCCGCAGTTTCCGTCGGACTCGCCCGGAACCTTGATCCACAACAGCATCTCGGCGCCGCCGCCCAGCTGAGTGGGGGAGCCGATCCGACGGCCCGCCGGGTTGCACCACTGACCGTTGGAGCCGTTGCCGTTGCGGCTGGTGTCCACGACGAACGGCTTGGTGTAGCCGTAGCGGGAACTCAGTTCACGGTTGACGGCGTTGCCGTAGGCGGTGTTCTCGGCGGTGCCGATGTAGTTGGAGACGTTGAGCGAGAAGCCGTGGGCCTGCCGGAGTCCGGCCTCGTGGAGGCGCCGGGCCATGGTCGCCGCGTCGACCCAGCGCGGGTTGCCGGCGTCCATGTACACCCAGGTGTTGGGGGCCTGGCGGCTGAACTGCGCGAGCGCGCCGGTGAGCATGTTCTCGCGTTCGTCGATCTGCGCCTGGGTCATGCAGCCGTAGTCCCCGAGGGAGTCCGGTTCGAGGATGACGATGGCGGGGCGGTTGGCGATACCGCCGGCGAACTGGGCGATCCAGCTGGAGTAGGCGGACGGCGAGGCGGCACCGCCCGCGGAGTGTCCGCCGCAGTAGTCGCGGTTGTAGATGTTGTAGGCGACGAGCAGGGGCAGCTTGTCGACGCGGTCCGCCGCTCCCGCGTACGCCCCCGTGGCGGTACCGATGGCGCCGCTCCAGGAGCCGAACCAGCGGGCCGTCGGGGTGTTGGCGATGGAGGTGTTGATCGCGGCGGCCCGGCCGTCGCCGGGATTGGCGGCCGCCCACCTCTTCGCACTGGAGTCGGGGTCCGCGTAGAACCCACTGGTCATGGTGGTCGGGTCGGCCGCGTGCGCGGACGGTGCGGCAGCGAGCGCCAGCGGCAGAGCGAGGAGTGTCGCGGCGAAGGCACGGAGTCTGCGGCGCATGACTGAACCTCAACTTCCTGGCAGGGTGTCGCACCCTCCGGTCCCGAGCGTGCGACCTGAGCAGAGCGGTGATGCGCCATGCAGTGGGAGCGCTCCCATTGGAAGCGGTCCCAATAGCACGGGGAAATCGTCGGGGCGTGCTCGGTATGGTGTGGCGGGGTAGTTGAGCTGTCAAGGGCCATTGCGGAACCCGATGCGCTTGGCGAGAACAGGTCTACTGCCGAAAAATTGGAAGCGCTTCCAGTAGGTGGTCACAGGGGCCCTGGTGGGTGGCACTGCCGCGGGCCGGAGTGAGACGCTTCCCGTCCGATCGTGAGGGAAGGGGGCGTGCTCCATGGCAGAAGGTGCGGCGCGTCGGCAGCCGACGCTCCTGGAAGTGGCCCAACGCGCCGGTGTCTCCCTGTCCGTGGCCTCCCGTGCTCTCAACAACGCTCCGCATGTCAGCCGTTCCAAACGCGAGGCGGTCGAACGGGCTGTCCGGCAACTGGATTACGTGCCCAATCCGACCGCACGCGCGCTGGCCACGCGTCAGACGGGAGCGGCCGCCCTGGTCGTCTCGGGAGAGGATCCATCGATCTTCGCGGATCCGTTCTTCGCCCAGGTGATCGTGGGGGCTTCACAGGCTCTGGAAGAGGCCGATCTGCATCTGATGCTGTGTCTGGCCGCCTCCGACCGGGGCCGCAAGCGCGTGGGAGAGCTCCTTCGGTCCAAGGGCGCCGACGGTGTCATGCTGATGGCGCTGCGCGAGGGAGATCCGCTGGCCCGTATGGCCGAGGAGGCGGAGATGCCCGTCGTGTTCGGAGGGCGGCCGATCGGTTCGGCTCCCCGGTGGTACGTGGACGTCGACAACGTCGGTGGAGCGCGCGAGGCGACCGAGTACCTGGTGTCGCGTGGCCGGACTCGCGTGGCGGCGATCTGCGGACGTCTGGACACCGAGGCCGGACGTGCACGGTACCGCGGCTACCGGGACGCCTTGCTGGCGGCCGGACTCGATCCGTTGCCGCCGAGGGAGGGGGACTTCACCGAGCCCAGCGGAGCCGCCGCCATGACCGTCCTGCTGGCGAACCACCCCGATGTGGACGGGGTCTTCGCCGCCAACGACAACATGGCGGCGGGGGCCCTGCGCACGTTGCGTGCGGCCGGCAGGGCGGTGCCCGCCGACGTCGCCGTGGTGGGCTTCGACGACCTGGCCGTCGCCCAGGTCGCCGATCCGCCCCTCACCACCGTCCACCAACCCGTCGCGGCTCTCGGACGGGAGATGGCGCGCATGCTCGTCTCGCTCATCAACGGGCAGGACCCCACACCGTTGATCCTTGCCGCGCGTCTGGTGGCCCGTTCCAGCGCTTGACCTGCCGCACGCGGATCCTTCATGCGGTCTCGCAGCCGCGGGCGGCGATCGTGAACGGCTGGTCATGACCGGTGACGAGCCTCGCCGTGGCCGGTCCCCGGATCCGGACGGCTCCCGAGGGGGAGGTCGCGGGGGCAGGCCGGGCGCACAGGTCCCCCCCCCGGTGCGCCAGGGGTGCCCAGAACCAGACCACGCCGGTGGCGGTCCAGGAGGGGAAGCGTGCCCCTGCGCTACGGCCGACGGGTGCGGAGCGCGGCGCTGTATTCCCCATGTCGTCGAAGAAGGCATTCCGCACTCGCCGTGGATGCAGCGGGAAATTAGTCAAGTGTTGAACATTTCTCGGCGTCTTTGCTCTTCACACCGGCCAAGCAAACAGGCTGCGTCCTCCGGACGGGCACAGCAGATCGTGCGGTCAGCAGCGAAAATATTTCCGGCCGTCCTCGGGGAGTTGATCATTCCGCCTGGTGAGGGAGATTTGCAGTCCCGCGGTCACGCGATCAGCGATCAAGAAATGCTCGCCTTCTCTCGCAGAACCGCATGACAGAGGCCTTGCACCGGCCCGCTCCTCCTGACAGTGTTCGGGGGTCGGTTCTCGGCATTGCGTCACGGGGGAGACTCGATGTTGTCCACCTTTCCGATGGCCCACGACGGCTCTTTCCCGCCTCGGCCCGTGGTTCGCCGCGCTGCCTGACGTCATCCGCGCACGGATGAGTCGTGCGACAGCCGGCCGGTCCACCGGGGGGTTTGCTGAGGAGGAAGAGCGATGGACCACATCTCTCCGTCCGTGCAGAAGCCGATACAACAGCACTTTCGCCGTCCGGATTCGCAGCTCGGCGGGCTCTTGTCGGAGATCACCCGGATACCGATAAGCCGAATCATGGTCGCGGGTTCACTCCGCACGGCCGGGGAGGACCCACGGCACATCAATGCGCTCGCCGAAGTGTGCTCGGAACTGCCTCCGATCGTGATACACCGCAAAACGATGACAGTCATCGACGGTGTGCACCGACTCAGGGCGGTGGAAAGCAGCGGCGCCACACACATAAGCGCCGTGCTCTTCAACGGTGACGAGCGAGAAGCCTTCGTGCTCGCGGTCAAGCTGAACAGCAACCACGGACTGCCGCTCTCCCTGGCCGACCGCAAGGCCGCGGCCCTCCACATGCTCGCCGACTTCCCGGAGTGGTCCAATCGGCGGCTGGCGGGGGTCGTCGGCCTGTCGGACAAGACCATCGCAGCACTCAGGCGAAGGTCGGGTGCGGAAGTTCCGCACCCGCCCGCGGTGCGGCTCGGGCGGGACGGGGTCGCCTACCCGCTCGCGGCGGCCGAAGGCCGCCGTCGCGCGCTGGAACACCTCGCCGCGCATCCCGACGCGTCCGCGAAGGAGGTGGCGCGCGCCGCCGGCATCTCGCTCACCACGGCGAAGGACGCGCGAAAGCGGGCGCGGACACACCAAGGAGAACCGTCGACGACGGCGCAGCCGGGCGACGCGCCGGTCCCGGACGATGGGACCGGCCACCCAGCCGGTGCGAGGCGTTCCAGGGCGCACCCGGCGGGCGCGGATCTGTCGCTGGCGGTCCGCCGGTTGCGGGCGGACCCCTCACTTCGGTTCACCGAGGTGGGCCGGAAGCTGCTGCGGACACTGGAACCCTCGGCCACGCAGCCACACGACTGGGCGGCGATGGCGAGCAGAATTCCCATCCACTGCGCTCCTTTGATCGCCGAGCTGGCACGACACCACGCCGAGAGCTGGCAGCTCCTGGCGGAGTCATTGACGGAACGGATGAATTCTCGCGACACTGACGCCTAAGAGGTCCGGTCGGTTCATCAGGCACCGTTTCCCATGCCTAGGTTCCGGCGCCTTCCGCTGGAATCCGGCGACATCTTCTCCGTGCTTCATGCTGCCGCGCGCCTGAACGCCGGCCCAACAGATCCGGCTGTACTCAGGGGATTTTGCCTGCGCATGCATACGCTGCTCCTTATCCGGCGACTGATCGTTTCGAAGTGCTCCGTCAAGGACGGAAAAGGCTTTCTGGGTCGCGGCCGCAATCGTTGAACCCGCGACTTGCGATACGCACGGTTGCGTGGCGCTCGAACGCTTTGTACGCTGACTCGCACAATAGGCAAAACGGGGGAGCTGGGGGAACGTGACTTCGTATAGTCCAAGCCGTGCCGGGCATGATCGGTCGCCCGTGGCTCAGCCCGTTGTCCGTAGCGGTACATCATCAAGCGGTTCAGCATTATCGGAGATGCCGTCGCATTGGTACAACTTCCTGGGAGATCTGCCCGGCCCCATGCCGGAGATCAGGGATTCCGGAAGCCCTACCGCAGCGGAGATATCCGCGAAAGTCCGGCCGCGAATCCTCATTGAGCAAAACAGCCCGGACGAGCAATGGACTGCGATACCCGGACCCGTCGTGGAACGGCTGCGGCAATGCGGCCGGCCGACACCACTGCACCGGGCACACCACCTGGAAAAGCAACTCGGTACGAGCGCGAGGATCTACCTCAAGCGTGAAGACGTCCTTCCCAGCGGCAGCTTCAAGCTGAACACCGCGATAGCCCAGGCGTACTACGCGGCCGAAGAGGGGCGGACCACCCTCGTCACCGAGACGGGGGCGGGTCAATGGGGCATGAGTGTCGCGCTGGCGGCCAAGATGTTCGGTCTGCGGGCCGAGATCTTCATGGTGAGGTGCTCGCTCGAGCAGAAGCCCTACCGGCGGCACTACATGGAACTCCTCGGGGCCCGGGTGCGGCCGTCGCCGTCGCGTCACACAGCGATCGGACGGAAGATCCTCGCGGAGAACCCGGGCCACCCCGGCAGTCTCGGCACTGCCATCAGCGACGCGATCGAGCATGCTCTGGACGATCCCTCCGCCGCGTATCTCGCCGGCAGCGGCATGCCACACGTCTACCTTCACCAGACACTGCTCGGGCTCGAGGTCGCGCAGCAGCTCAAGGACATCCATGGCGAGGACCTGGGCGTCGACGGGCGCGGCGACCACCTCATAGCATGCTCGGGTGGCGGAAGCAATCTCTGCGGTCTCGTCGGCCCTCACCTGCGGGCCAGGGCCGACGGGGCGGACCTCCGCTTCCTCGCCGCGGAATCCACGGCCGCGCCTCGGCTCACCCGGGGCCTCTACGCCTATGGCCGCACCGACCTGGGCGGATTCACGCCGGAGGTGCTCGGCTACACCATGGGGGAGAGCTTCATCCCACCGCCCAACCACGTCGGTGGCCTGCGAAACCACCACAGTTCCGCCCTGGTCAGCCTGCTGCGGCGGGAGGGCGTCCTGGACGCCGTCGCCTTCGACCAGCGGACGGCGCTCGAGGCCGGCCGGCTCCTGCTGCAGACCGAGGGCCTGCTGCTCGCCCCCGAGGCCGGTCACGCGGTCGCCGCGGCCCTGGACGTCGTGGCCAAGGCCGACGCGGACGACCTCGAACCGGTGATCGTGGTCCTCGCCAGCGGCTCCGGCTTCCTCGATCTGCAGGGATACAGCGAAGTCCTGCTCGACGCATAGCCGCACCCTCGTTCACGGCATCTCCGCACCCGGTGATTGGGAAGCCATATGCGCTTGGCGACATTTCAACCCCAGCTCGGCGTTCATTGCGAGACGACCACCCTGCGCAACATGCTCCACCAGGCCGGCGTCGACATATCCGAAGCCATGTTGTTCGGCCTCGGCCAGGGGATCGACTTCCAATACCGGGACGCCCCGGACCCGGGTCGTGGCACCCCGATGCTCACCGGCCGGATCGAGCCCGCCCTGCTGTCCCGCAACGCCTGCGCGGCCCTCGGCGCGGAACTGCGTGAAGCACGCTCACCCGACGCGGAATCCGCCTCCACAGCAGCGGCACAACTGCTGGACGCGGGACATGTCGTGGGAGTGTCCGTGGACATCTTCCACCTCGACTACTTCAGGTCCCGGAGCCATTTCGCGGCGCACTACATCGCGCTGTACGGACTCGACGACACCCTCGCCCATGTGGTCGACACCGAACAGCAGGGCGGAGCGCAGACGCTTCCGGTGGAGTCGCTGCGTCGGGCCCGCGCCTCCGACGAAGGATTCATGCCCTCGCCCCATCTGCACCTGTACATCGAACGGCTGCCGTCGCGGCTGGCCACCGACACCGACGCGGTGCTGCGCGAGCAGATCTGGAACGCCATCCGGCTCACGGCGGAGCGGATGACCGAGGACCGCGGAGCGCGCTGCGGGATCCGCGCCATGCGGCGAGCCGCTGCCGAGATCTCCGGATGGAGCGACACCCTCACCTCCGCGGACGAGACGGTGGCGGAAGTCGGTCGCTTCTGGCGTTTCGCGGGAACCGGGGGAGCGAACTTCCGCAAGCTCTACCGTGAGTTCCTGCACGAGGCGCGGCAGCGGTGCGGGGACAGCGAACTCGACCCCTACGTCCAGGGCTTCGACGACGTGCAACGCCAGTGGGACCAGGCGATCGACATGCTGATGGCCTACCCCGGCGCAGACCGGCGACAGCAACTGCTGGCCGTCGCGGCCCGGCTGGACGCCATCGCCGACGCCGAACAGGCCCTCTTCGAGGGGCTGCTCGTACCGGCCACCAAGCGGGCGGGTGAGCCGGCTTGACCGTCACCCGGAGGAAATCCGTCTGCCGTATGTGCCACGGCGGATGCGGCGCCATCGTCGAGCTCGTGGACGGCGTCATCACCGACATCCACGGCGACCCGGACAATCCCACCAGCGAGGGCTACTTCTGCATCAAGGGCAAGGCGTCACTCGACCTCCTGCGCAGCCCGGACCGGCTGACCACGCCGCTCGTACGCAGCGGCCCACGCGGGTCGGGAACGTTCGAACCGGCCGGCTGGGAAGCCGCGCTCGACCGGATCGCCGGAGAGCTCGCCGCGACCATCGGCCGACACGGTCCCGAATCCGTGGTCCTCGCCCAGGGAACCGACCGCAACTACCAGGAGTGGGTGTTCCGGCTCGCCAACGCGATCGGGACGCCGAACGTGGCCGGCCCGGCGCACGTGTGCTTCTACCCCCGGGTCATGGCCTCGATCATGACGTACGGCGCCTTCACGTTCTGCGACTACGAAGGCGACCCCGAGGTCGTCCTGCTCTGGGGCAGCAACAAGCCGAACACCCACTCGGACGGCGTGATCGGTGTCAAACTGCTGCGAGCCGTGGAACGGGGCAGCCGCCTCATCACGATCGATCCCCGACGGACACAGACCGCCGCCCGCTCCGGCCTCCACCTGGCCGTCCAGCCCGGAACCGACTGCGCGCTGGCACTCGGCATGATCAAGATCGTCATCGACGAGGGCTGGTACGACCACGATTTCGTCGCCGCGCACACCTCCGGGTTCGACGAACTCGCCCAGCACGTCGCGGCCTTCGACGTCGAACGGGTCGCGCGGATCACCGGGCTGACACCCGGGCTCATCCACGAAGCCACCCGGTCCTACGCCCTCGCCGCACGGGCGTGCATCGAGGCCGGAACCGGTCTGTCGCAGAACGAGAACTCCTTCGACACCCACCGCGCCATCGCCCTCCTCGCCGCGATCTGCGGAAACATCGACGCCCCCGGTGGCGACGTGATCTGGGAACCGATGCCGATCGAGGGCCGGCGTGCCTTCCCGCGTTCGGATCTGCTCCCCGAGGAGCAGGCGAGGAAGCGGATCGGCGGCGACAGGCACAAAATCCTCTCGATGTCCGGCTGGGTCGCGCCGGGAGACCTGCACAAGGCCATCGTGACCCGGACGCCGTACCCGATCACCTCGATGCTGATCTTCGGCAGCAACATCCTGGCCTCGCACGAGAACACCGGGCTGGTCCGCGAGGCGCTCACCAAGCTGGACCTGGTCGTCGTGTGCGACCTGTTCATGACGCCGACCGCGCGGTACGCCGACGTGATCCTGCCGACCTCCAGCTGGCTCGAACGGGACCAGATCGTCGAGTTCAACTCCTACATCGCGGCCCGGCAGAAGATCGCCACGGTCGACGGCTGCCGCTCGGACGAGGAGATCATCCTCGAACTCGCCGAACGGCTCGGCCTGAGCCACCACTTCCACCCCTCCCTCCACGCCGCTCTCGACGCCAAACTCGCCGGCCTCGACCTCACCTGGGAACAGTTCACGACGATCGGCCACATCCGGAACGAGAAGCGCTACCGCAAGTACCGCGACGGCGGATTCCGCACCCGGTCCGGGCGCGTGAACCTGATGAACAACGGGCTGCGGGCCATGGGCTACGAACCGTTCCCCGTCTACCGGCACCCCCCACAGCCGGACCTCGCCCTGCCCTACGTGATGACCAGCGCCCATCCACGCCAGTTCTACAACACCGAGTTCCACCAACTGCCGACCACCTCGCGCAGCCAGACGGCGGCACGGGTGACCGTCCACCCGGACACCGCGCAGCGGGAAGGGCTGACGGACGGCGAAGAAGTGGACCTGTTCACGCGGGCCGGTGCGCGCGGGGTGCGCATGACCGTCAAGATCTCCGACTCCGTCGCACCGAACGTCGTGATGGCGGACGCCGGCTGGTGGTATCCGGACGAGCCCTCGATCGACGAGTCGCTCAGATCCTCGGTCAATCTCCTGACGACCAACGACCGTTCCGACGTGCACATGGGGAGCGCCACGATGAGAGGTGTAGCAGTGGGAATACGGCGACTCGGGCCAGGCCGTGGCTAGCGCGCGGAGCACCGTGGCCGCCCGGGTGCCGGAAACCGACGAGGGCCTGCAGGGCGACGAACTGGCCCGCAAGTACGACGAGATGCAACGCCACATCCGGGACAACGGCTGGCTCCAGGAGAAGATCGACGACATCCTCGCGGCGGAGATCGACTCCGGTGAGGTCCTGGAGCTGGGATGCGGCCCGGGCTACCTGGGCCTGGAATGGCTCACCCAGGCCCGTGACTCCGCCCGACTCGTCGGCCTCGACATCTCACCGGCGATGCTCCGGCGCGCGAGCGCCAACGCGGACGGCTACGGCGTCGCCGGGCGATGCGCCTACGAATGCGGCACCGTGCTGGCCCTGCCGTTCGAGGACCACCGCTTCGATCACGTCATCAGCGCGTCCTCGCTGCACGAATGGGCGGATCCGGCGATCGCCCTGTCGGAGATGCACCGTGTGCTCAGGCCGGGCGGCCGCTATTGCGTCTCCGACCTGCGCCGGGACGTCGACCGGACGACGTTCCAGTTCATGAAGGCGAACATCGCGGCCGACATGCGCCCGGGCTTTCGCACCTCGATCCGGTCCTCGTACGTCAAGAGCGAGATCGAGGAGCTGCTGCGGGGCACCGCGCTCGAAACGGCCGCGGTCACGGAAGTCCAGATGGGGATCGTCATCACGGGCAGGAAGGAAGCGCCATGAACGCACTCGCGGGAAGTTCGCCGGCCATCACCGCCACACGCGACGGGCGCTTCCCCGGCCGCGCCGGCTTCGACCGATCCTGGGAAGAGCTTCTCCAGACGTCGAACACGTGGCGGGACCTCGACTGCGGGCAGTACCTGTCGGCCTGGTGCGGATACGCGCCGGACCACGTCGTCGCCAAGTTCGCCGGCGTCAACCACGTCGGCGTCTACATGGGCGACTACGACAGCGACGACGAGGTGTTCGGCTGGAACGCCTACCTCAACGACCTCCGCGCGTCCGGCCGGATCACCACCGTCGAGATGGGCCCGTCGTACATCTCACCCCGGCAGTACGGCACACCGGGATGGTGGAACTCGATCGTGCTCGCCGACGGACGTGTCATCGAGATGTTCGCCTGCCGACGGTTCGGGCCCTGGGCGGACCGCCCCGCCGGCGAACGCGGGCGTCTCATGTCGCACGTCGCCGTCGACGTGCACACCGACGCCGACGTCCGCTACCTCCTGGACGTCCTCGACCGGGACGTCGACCACCTCGAGAACATCGCGTTCACCGAGGCGGACGAACTCGGCCACACCTACGGACACCTGCGCAACAACGACAGCGGCTCCGTGCTGGAGATCGTCCACGAGGTGTCGCGCGGCGGATCGGAGCACGGCGATGGCGGTCATTGAGATCTCTCCGTACTCCGGTGAGCACTGCGAATCCACCGCGTTGCTCAACATGCTCCGCAACCACGACATCGAGCTGAGCGAGCCGCTGATCTTCGGGCTGGGACAGGGGCTGTCCTTCCTCTACTGGCACGCGAAGCAGATGCCGAGCCCGTTCCTCGCCGGCCGGGTCAAGCCCGACCACCTCATGCGCAACGTCACCGACGCCCTTTCCCTGCGGTTGCGGACACAGGAGACGTCCTCGGCGGCGAAGGCCGAGGCCACGCTGATCGAGGCTCTCGACGAGGGAGATGTGGTCGGACTCAAACTCGACCGCTACCACCTCGACTACGCGCGGGAGAACCACCACTTCGCCGCGCACTACGTCGCCTGCCTCGGATACGAGGACGACAGGTTCGTCGTCGTCGAGACCCGCTCCCTCGGCGTTCAGTCGACATCGCGGGAGAGCCTGGCCCGGGCCAGGGCCGCCAAGGGGCCGATGTCCTCGCGCCATCTGTCGGTCCGGGTGGATCCGCGCGGGTACGACGAGTCGATCCTCGCGAAGGCCTGCCAGACCTCGATCCTGGCCACCGCACAGGAGTTCCTGAACCCGCCGATCACCAACATGGGCTTCAAGGGGATCGCGAAGGCCGGCTCGCTCATGCGGGGGTGGCATGAGCGGCTCGACCGTCCCGTCCAGGCCATGGCCGCCGTCGGCACCAGCATGGAGGAAGGCGGGACGGGCGGCGGACTCTTCCGGACGCTGTGGGCGCAATTCCTGGAAGAGGCGCACGAACTGACCGGCATCGACGCCTACGACGAGCTCGCTGTCGAGTACCGCCGCATCTCCAGGCGCTGGACGGACGTGGCGAACCTGCTGCGTGAGACCGACGACGCCGGTGCCCGCCGCTCACTCGACGAGGCAGCGTCGATCGTCGACGGCCTGGCGGCCGAGGAGCGCACGGCGATGGCGCGGCTGGAGGAGGCGTCCCGATGACCACGCTCGCCCGGCCGGCCGGCCATGACCCGCGCGGCAGGCTGCACGACACCCTCGTCTCCCGCGTCGACATCGCCCGGAAGGTCACCGCGGTCACCTCATTGGACCGGCAGGCGCTCGACACCTGGGCGGCGCAGGCGCTCGCCGCGACGGTGGAGCACGCCTGCCGCAACTCACCGTTCTATGCCGACTTCATCCCCGCCGATGTCGCCCGAGCGGTCGCGCAGGGCCGCTCACACGCGTTCGAGGCCCTGCCCTTCACCACCCGTGACCACCTCTCGGCTGCCTACCCGCTCGGCATGCTCGCCGTGCCGCGGCGTGAGGTGATCCGCTTCGACGAGAGTTCCGGTACCGGCAACGGGCGCCCGATCGCGGCGTTCTTCACGATGGCGGACTGGCTGGAGAACAACCTCACCGTCGCCCACCTGCTGGCCGCCGTCCTGGACGAGCGGGACGTCGCGGCCATCGCCGTCCCGTACGAACTGGCCGGGGTCGGCCAGGACCTCGACCGGGCCATCGAGATCCTCGGCTGCACGGTCGTACCGCTCGGTGCGGCCTCACCGTCCTGCACCCCGGACCGGATGGTCGATGCCCTGCTGCGCTCCGGCGCGACCACCCTGGTGTGCTCCGGAACGCGTGCCCTGTTCCTCGGCGAGATCGCTCGCCGCCGCGGCATCGACCCGCGGCGCGACCTCGCGGTCTCGAAGATCCTCATGGCGGGGGAGGGGGCGTCACCGGCCAAGAAGCGGCGCCTGGCCGATCAGTGGGACGCCGTCGCGTACTCGATGTTCGGCATGACCGAGACCAACACGCTGGCCATGTTCTGCCGGGAGCGTGAGCTGCACCTGGTCGAGACACGGACGTTCTTCGAGGTGGTGGACCCCCGGTCCGGCGAGCGCCGGCCGGACGGCTCCGTCGGCGAACTG
This sequence comes from Streptomyces sp. NPDC096046, assembly GCF_040303285.1. NCBI lineage: Bacteria > Bacillati > Actinomycetota > Actinomycetes > Kitasatosporales > Streptomycetaceae > Streptomyces > Streptomyces sp. NPDC096046. The sequence continues at coordinate 120,773 of NZ_JBEOSZ010000004.1, forward strand.
GCCGTGACGACGCTGGCGAGCCGGGCCATGCCGCTGCTGCGGTACCGGACCGGTGACGTGTGCCAGATCGAGGCGGCGCCGTGCGGCTGCGGCTCCCCGTTGCGCCGACTGCGCCATCGGGGCCGGATCGGTGACCGCATCCCGGTCGGTGACCGCTGGACCTCCCAGCTGGAGATCGAGGACATCGTCCTGAGCGCCATGACCACCGAGCCGTACTACTTCGCCTTCGACGTCGACGGGGATGCCCTCACGATCGCCCTGCCGCCGTCGAGCGCCGACGACGCGACCCGCAAGGCGATCGAAGGCGGTGTCCGTGACCGTCTCGGAGCGTCCACACGATTCGGTCCGCTGGACACCGACCGGTTCGAGACGGCGCTGCGCACCTCGGCCAAACCGACGATGCGCAACTTCCGTGCCCATGAGGGAGGAGAGGCCGCCGGTGAGGGTTGAACTGCCGCTTCCCACGCGCGTTCCGCTCGACGGGCGCTTCGAGATCGACGACACCTGCATCGACTGCAAGCTCTGCAACGACCTGGCGCCCGACAACTTCGACGCAGACCTCGACAACGACGTCCACTACGTGTGCAAACAGCCCGAGACGTCCGACGAGCTCGAGCGCGTTCTCGACGCGTTCGACTCCTGCCCCACCGAATCGATCCGGTACTCAGCGGCACCCGACGGGGAGTGATGGCGCAATGTCCAGCCTGGACGATCCAGTGAAAGCCGACAGGTGCGCCGGCCGACGGCAGATGACCGAACTGGGCCCGGTGGCCGAGAGCTACGACCAACTGCACCGCATCGACCTGCTCGGCGAGGCGCGGGCCGCGCGAGGAGTGCCGCAGGGCACGTACGACTCGACGGTGAGCGCCGTCCTCCAGGCGTCGGAGGTGTGCCTGCTCAACCTGGCCCGCCTGGCCCGCAGGACCCAGGAGCGCCTGCTCGCCGACGACATCCCCGCCGCCTCCCGCTACGTCCAGTGGGCCGTCGGGTTCCACCGGCTGCTGCGCAGGCTCGGCACGGTGATGTTCGATGCCCACAGCGTCTTCGGAGCCGGCGTGGCCGCCGGGACCACCACCGTGAGCATCTGCGAGTCGGCCGGTTACGCGGCCTACGTCGATGAGCTCCGGGCGCTGGAGGACGTCGCCAAGGGCTCCCTGCTGGCCGGGGCGCCCGAGCTGACGCGCTCCACCATCGCCACCAAGAGCATCGACGACGCGCTGTACCGCGTGCTGCACGGCATCCGGACCGGCTGCCACGACGCGACCAAGTGGGAGAGCGACCTCACCGCCGTGCCCATCGGGGTGAGCCGGAGCACCGACGAGCTGATCTCGGCCGAGACGCTGGCGCGAGCCGTCGCCGCGACCGAGCTGAACGCGGACACCCTGCACGGTGAGTTCGTCGCCCTGCACCAGGTCCCGGAGATCCTGTGCGCCGAGGCGAACGACCACCTGGAGGTCGCGATCCGGGCGATCCGCGCCAAGGCCCTGAGCCGGGCGGCGCAGCACCTGACGGCCTGCCGGGAACTGCTCGGCCCGGTCGTCGAGGCGCAGCGGGTGATGGCCGAGCACCTGGCGACCGGGGAGTACCACGGGTTCCGGACCAATCTGGGGCCCGCCAGCGGCACCCACTCCCTGTCGATCAAACAGCACATGTTCCGGGACCTGTTCAAGCACATGTGGAACGACCTGGAGGCCTGGCTGGACTCGCTCGGAGAGTCCTCGCTCGAGGAGACCGTCCGGGGCATCGACGCACACCGGCACGACGACCCGGAGGCATGGCTGCGGCACACGGTGGTCGACCAGGCGTTCAAACTCCACTCCGCCCACCAGCAGTGGCGGCACGAGCATCTGCACATGCCCCGCAACTGCCTGGGCAGCGGCGGCACCAAGTCCATGATCGGCATTCCGGACGGGCCCCAGGCGGTCTACAAGATGCGGGACGCGGCCAATGCCCAGCACTCCCTGGCCGTGATCCACCGGGCACGCCGCACGAGCCTGGCGAACGCCGTGCCGGACTCGCCCCTCGCCAAGCTCATCACCGATCCCAGTTCCCTCGACTCCGAGCTGATGCGGGTCGTGGGCGAGGCGACACGCGAGTACTTCCCCCAGGTACAGGAGCAGAGCTACCAGCCGTTCCGGTCCGGCGCGGCCGAGCGGAACCCGTAGGAGCGCGGACGGTGACCACCACAGGATCCACAGCCTCTGACGGCCTCATGCCCACCGACGGGACCGCCCTGCTGCCGGGCACCTCCGGCGGTGCCTGGCGAGGGGCCGAGTACATCGCCAGTCTCAAGGACGAGCGGGAAGTCTGGTGCGACGGGCGCCGGGTCGACGTGACCGGCGATCCGGGCTTCCGGCCCATGCTCTCCACCCTGGCCGGTCTCTACGACGCCCAGCACCTGCCCGGCCGGGCGGACGAGATGCTCCACCGGTCGGACACCTCCGGCAACCTCGTCAGCCTGTCGTACCTGGCGCCGGCCGACCGGGACGGCCTCAGCCGCAAGTGGACCAACTCCCACCGGTGGGCGGAGGCCTCCTACGGCCAGCTCTCCCGGATACCCGACTTCATGTCGAACGTCGTGGTGGGGCTGTACGACTACCGGTTCGAGCTGGCCGAGGTCGACCCCGAGTTCGGGTCCAACGCCGAGAAGTACTACCACTACTGCCGGGAGAACGACCTCACGCTGACGCACGGCCTGGGCGACCCGCAGATCGACCGGTCCGCGACCCCCGCCGACCGGCCGGAACTGGGACTGAGGGTGGTACGGCGGGGCGCCGACGGCATCGTCGTGCGGGGAGCCAAACAGATCGCCACCCTGGCGCCGTACGCCCACGAGGTGCTCATCTACCTCTCGCCCGCCAACTACCTGCGCGAGGACCCCCGTTACGTCTGCTGGTTCGCCGCCCCCCTGGCGACGCCCGGCCTGCGCGTCCTGTGCCGCACGTCGTACGCCGAAGGCTCCCGCGGCCTCTCCGCGCGCTACGACGAGCAGGACGCCATGCTGGTGTTCGACGACGTGTTCGTCCCGATGGACCGGGTCTTCCTGCTCGACGACTCCCAGACGGCCGTCCGCGGGTTCGGCGAGCTCAACAAGTGGTCGCTCTACACCGGCCAACTGCGCTACTACCACCGGCTGCGCACCATGCTCGGTGTCGCGTCGCTGTTGGCCCAGGCGATCGGCGTCGACACGTTCCGGCAGGTCACCGACCTTCTCGGCGAACTCACCTCGTACGTCGAGATCGTGCGGCTCGGCCTGGCCGCGATCGACGCCGAGAGCCGGCCCACCCCCTCGGGTCTGCTCGCCCCCGGCTCGACGGCAGCGCTCGACGCCGTCGCCGGACGCTTCTCGACCCGGGGCTCGGAGATCATCCGGCAGATCGGCGCGTCGGGCCTGATCATGCAGCCTTCGGACGCCGACCTGGGCACGTCCGAGCTGCGCGCGGTGCTGGACACCTACATGTGCGGGCGCGAGATGGGCGTGGACGAGAAGTCCCGCGTCTTCCGCCTCGCCGCCGATCTGGCCGTCGACCGCTTCGGCATGCGCCAGGAGCTCTACGAGACGTGGAACCGCGGCGATCCCGCACGGGTCCGCTCCATGCTCTACGCCCGGTATCCCGACCTGAAGCGCTGCGAAACCCAGGCCCGAAACCTGGCGGAAGGGCGGAACGACATCACATGAGTCTCGACAGCATCCGGCTTGAGGGAGTCACGACCCACAACCTCAAGTCCGTCGACGTCTCCCTCCCCAAGGGAAAGCTGGTCGTCGCCGCGGGAGTCTCGGGCTCGGGCAAGTCGTCCCTGGTCATCGACACCCTCTTCGAACACTCGAAGACGCTCTACCTGGGGGCCCTGTCCAGCAAGTCCCTCGACATGGGCGACGGCGACTACCAGTTCGACCGGATCGCGGGCACACAGCCGCCGGTGGCGCTGCGCCAGCGTGACGGCGGCTACTCCAATCCCCGCTCGACCGTGGGGACCCTCACCGGGCTCGACGGTCTGTACCGGTTGTTGTTCGGCGCCGGCTCGCGGCCGGTGTGCCCGGCCTGTCTCGGCCCGACCGGTGCGGACCTGTTCTGCGACGACTGCGGTTGCTTCGCCGAACCACACTCCGCCAAGCACTTCAGCCCGAACCGCAAGGAAGGCAAGTGCCTTCAGTGCGACGGCATCGGCGAACTCGTCGGCTTCTCCCTCGAGAGGATCATCCCGGACCGGTCGAAGACGCTCACCGAGATCTGGGACGGTGCCGACCCCGGAACGTTCGCCGTTCCCAACGTGCGCAAGGCCTTCGAGGCGATGGCCGCGGACATCGGCCTGGACCTCGGCCTGCCGTTCGAGAAGCTGAGCCCTGAGCAGACCGAGCGGGTGCTGCACGGATCGGACACCGTCTACACGCTCAAGATCCGCAAGGTCACCAACGACTTCCGCTTCGAAGGCATCCTGGGCTTCCTGGAGCGCGCGTACCGCAACGCGTCGTCGGCCGCCCGCAAGAACGCCTTCACCAACTACCTCGGACGGGAAGTCTGCCCCGCGTGCAACGGAGGGAGGCTGCGTCCGGAATCGCTCAAGGCGACGGTGGCCGGGCACACCTTCCCCGACTTCCAGAGCGACGAGCTGTCACGCTCGATCACCCGCCTGCGTGAGGGGCTTTCCTCCGGTGCCGTACCGGCGCAGGTCCGTGAGCTCGCCTCCGCGATCGTCAAACAGAGCGCGAACATCGAGGACGTCGGTCTGGGGCACCTGCAGCTGCGGCGGCCGGTCACCACCCTCTCCGGCGGTGAGCTGCAGCGGCTGCTGCTGGCGCAGCACCTGGCCAGCGACCTCACCGGGGTCATGTACGTCCTCGACGAACCGACCGCCGGTTTGCACGAGGCCGACACCGGCAAGATCCTCGACTCACTACGACGGCTGCGCGATCTCGGGAACACGGTCATCGTCATCGAGCACGACGAGTCGGTGATCCGTGCCGCGGACTGGATCGTCGAGCTGGGGCCGGGAGCCGGATCCCGCGGCGGCGAAATCATCTTCGAGGGCCGCTTCACCGACCTGCTGCACTCCGGCGACTCGCCGACGGCGACCGCGATGGTGTCGAACGGGCCGTCGCGGGCGAGGGCCGACCTCGCCGGCGCGTCCTGGCTCGAGGTGCGCGGCCTCACGCGCAACAACGTGGTGGACCAGACGGCGAAGTTCCCGCTCGGTGGACTGACCTGTGTCTCCGGAGTGTCCGGCGCCGGCAAGAGCTCACTGGTGGCCGGCATCCACGCCTCGGTCTCCCGGGCCATCGCCCAGCGGTCCACGGGTGCGGGCTCCGCGAGCACCGGCATCGAGGGGGCCGAATCCCTGGACGACGTCATCTATGTCGAGCAGCGCCCGATCGGCCGCTCCAGCCGGAGCACACTCGTCACCTACGTCGGCATCAGCGACCACATCCGCGACGCCTTCGCCGCCAGTGCCGACGCGGTGGAGCGCGGACTCGGCCGTGGCGAGTTCAGCCCCAACGTCGCCGGCGGGCGGTGCGAGTCCTGCAAGGGACTCGGGCTGGCCGAGATCGAGATGACCCTGTTCAAGAGCGAGTTCATCGTCTGCCCCGAATGCGAGGGCCGCCGCTTCCAGGAGCACGTCCTCGACGTACGGCTGGGCGGGAAGAACATCCACGATGTGCTGTCGATGACCGTCGAGGACGCACTCGCATGGTTCGACGTCACGAGCAGTCCCAAGGTCGTCCAGGCGCTCGGCGTGCTCACCGAGTTCGGCCTGGGCTATCTCCAGCTCGGCTGCTCGACGACCACGCTCTCCGGCGGCGAGGCGCAGCGGCTCAACCTGGCCGGTGAGCTGCTCAAACAGCGCCGCAGCCGCACACTGTTCATCTTCGACGAGCCGACGCGCGGTCTGCACGCCGCCGACATCCGCCATCTTCTGGCCCTGTTCGAGCGGTTGATCTCCACCGGCAACACCATCGTCGTCATCGAGCACGACCTGAAGGTCATCGCCATCGCCGACTGGGTGATCGATCTGGGGCCCGGTGCGGGCCGCGACGGGGGCCGGGTGGTGCACAGTGGGCCGCCGGAGGACCTCGCGGACAACGCGGCCAGCGTGACCGGCCGGTTCCTGCGCCGGCTGCGTGACGAACCCGGTGCGGTGGCGCCGGTGCCCGAGCCCGCCGGAAGCCGGCGACCGAGTGCGGCGCCGGACCTCGGGGTCATCGGCGAGCTTCTGCCGCGGGCCGTCACGGTGGTCGCCGGCACGGCGCGGCAGTCCGAGCGGAGCGGACCGACACCGTACGGCCTGGTGATCGGCTCGCTCACCGTGGTCTCCGACGAGCTCGCCCTCATCGGCTTCCTGGTGCGCTCGGGCAGCACCAGCTGGAACGCCATCGCCGACACGGGCCGGTTCTGCGTCAATATCCTCGGCGAGGACCAGCACGAGGTGTCCGACGCCTTCTCACAGGGCAGGCCGGACAGCCGCTTCGACGCCCTGTCGTGGACGCCCTCCGCCAACGGCTGCCCACGGCTCTCCGGCGCCGTCGGCACCATCGACTGCGGTCTGAAGTCGTCCTACCGGATCGGCGACCACGAGTTCGTCCTGGCGACGGTCGTCAGCGTCGACATGGAGGCCGGCGCCGACCGCAGGCCCCTGCTGCGGACCGAACGGGGCGACAGCGCGCTCGACGACTACGGGTGGCGCCGGTTCGCCCGGGAAGCGGAGGCCAGGTGAGGACGACCACCTCCATCGCGACGCACTACGAGCACTTCCTGGAACTGCTCGCCCGCGATACCCGCGATACCCGCGACACCGACGACACGGCAGACGTCCGGGACAGGCTCCGTGCCCGGTACGGCGAACGGGTCGACCCGTCGGGCGGATCGCAGCCGATCGTGCTCACCCGCGACGAGTGGATGCGGAACCAGATCGACCTGACGCTGGCGCTGGGCGGGCTGCTGACCGAGGACGACGTCGTGGTCTCGGCCGTGCCGTACGAACTGTCGTTCATCGGCGCCGAGGTGGACCGCGTGATAGAGATGGTCGGCGCCTCGGTGATCAGCGTCGGCACGAGCGGGACCATCTGCCCGATGCCCCGGCTGCTCGGGTTGATCGAACAGTACGAAGTGACGGCCCTGGTGTGCTCGCCGAGCTTCGCCGCGGAGCTGGCGACCCTCGCGGTCGCGCTGGGCCGGCGACCGGAGGACTCGACGATCCGGGCGATCGTCTGTGTGGGGGAGGCCTGCTCCACCGAGCGGCTCGACCGCATCGGCGCCGCCTGGGCGGCGAGAAGCTCCGCCCTGTACGGGACGTCGTCGACACCGACGGTCGCCGTCGCCTGCGAGTCCGGTGCACTGCACCTGTGCGATCACCGGTTGCGGGCCGAGGTCCGCGGTGGACTGCGCGGTGAGCTGCTCCTGGACGGCTCGCCGACCGGGGAGCTCGTCGAACTGTGGCCGGCGGACCGCGGCTGCGACTGCGGCTCCACGAGCCGGATCCTGGTGCCGCTCGGCAGCACGGCGTCGGCGGTGCGCGGTCCGGACGGCTTGGTCTCGACGCTGGAGGTGGAGCGGATCGTGTTCCGCCACAGCAGGCTCGCACCGCACTTCGCCTGCGACCTCCGAAACGGCACGTTCCACCTGACCTGCGCCGTGGCCGACCCCCGAGCGGTCGACGTGGACGCGATGCGGCGGGCGATCCGCAGCGGCATCGGCGAGGCGCTCGGGATCGAGGCCGAGGTCACGGTCGTCGGAGTGCAGGACTGGAGTACCGCCACGTCATGACCCGCACCCGGCCGCGGCACGCAGCCGCCGCGGCCGATCCACCGGTGGCATCCCGAGGAGACAAGACGTATGAGGGTAGCGGTAGTACAGACCCGATGGGTCGATGATCACGAGGACGGCCTGCGCAATGCCTACCAGGCGATCGAGGACGCCTGCGGCGCCGGCGACGTCGACCTGGTGTGCTTTCCCGAGTTCCTGCTCGGCCCGCCGTGGTACATGCCGGGGCAGGACGGCCTGAGGGGGCGCACCGACACCCCCGTCCCGGGGCCGGTCGTCGACGGCTTCCAGTCCCTGGCCCGCAAGCTCGGCACGCACATCCTGCTGGGTTCGCTCGTCGAGGACATGCAGGACGGCATGTACCGGAACACGTCCCTGCTGATCGGCCGGCAGGGCGTCATCACCGGGCGCGCCGTCAAGGCACACGCCTTCGGCAACGAGATGGTGGTGTGCCGTCAGGCGGACTCGCTCGGCGTCCTGTCCACCGAGTTCGGGCAGATCGGCATCGCCGTGTGCTCGGACTTCTGGATCCCGGAGGTCGTCCGGCTGCTGGCCCTGGCCGGTGCGCGAACGATCTTCGTGCCGGGCGGGACGCTGGGGCAGAACCAGCCGCTGATGGTGAACGCGTTGCGCACGGCGGCGTACCTGAACGACGTCAACATCGTCTACGCGAGTTCGGTCGGTGTCGTCCGCGGGAAACGCGGGGACCGGCTCGTGGAGATCCACTTCGCCGGCACCAGCCTGGTCGCTCGCCCGGAGGGCGTGATCGCGCAGGCCGGCAGCGACGAACCGGAAACCCTCGTCGTCGACCTCGACGAACCCGCGGAGGGCGACGGCCGCCGTTGGCAGCAACTCCGCAGGCCCGACGCCTACCGGGCGCTGCTCACCCCGTACGCCGGAGCCGACCGGGATCTCGCGGCCGAACTGCGGGCGAGCCTGACCGGGGGCGGTGGTCCGGACCGCGGCCGGCCCGTCGCCGCCACCAGCGCACATGAGGGGACTCGTCCGTGACCATCTTCGTAGCTCAACACGCCCGCCGGGCCACCCCCGAGGCGACTGCCGACGCCGTACTCGACGATCTCGACAGCCGGGTGACCGACGAGGCATCGTTCGTCGTCCTGCCCGAGAACGCGTTCACCACCGGCGACGCCGGCCCGGCCCTGTCCCGGCCGCTGCGTGAGCGGTGCCTGGACCGCCTGACGGCACTGGCACGGACCCGCGGTACCTACGTGCTCACCGGCTCGTGGGCGGAGGAACGGCCGGGCGGCGGGCTGATGCAGGTGGCCAGGCTGCTCGACCCGAGCGGCGCGGAGTGCGCCCGGGTGGAGCGGCCCGTCCTGCCCGACGGGACGACCGGCACCGGCGACGACTTCCCCGTCGTCGAGACGCCGTTCGGCCACGTCGGTGTGCTGCTCGGCCCTGATTTCTGGCTGGTCGAACCACCGCGCATCGAATGCCTGGCGGGCGCGGAACTGCTGCTGGTCGCCGGCTCCCTGGACGGCGCGCAGCAGGCCGCGCAGCGCGCCGCGGTCTGGGGTATCGCGACGCTCAACACCGTCGCGGTCGCCTTCGCCGGTTCGCTGAGCGAACGCTGCGGTGGGGGCAGTGCCGTGGCGGTGCCCGAGGGGTTCGTCGCCGAGGCGGGCGCCGACGGGGGCGTCATCGAGGCGCCCTGGGACGTCGAGAGGATCCGGCACCTGCGCGAGCCCGACCTGCGCTTCCAGCAGACCCTGTGGTTCGGGCTGTGGGCCCGCCGGACGGAGCTGTACACGGACCTCACCGCGCAGGTGGTGTGAGATGCGTGACGCCGGCGCTCCCGCCTCCGACGTCCGACGGCGGATCGCGACGGAGCTGGCAGACGACGTGCCGTGGAACCGGGTGCTCAACTCCATCTGCACCGCACCGCATCCGCTGGGTGTGGAGATGGCCGCCGCGGCGGCGCACACCAACCTCGGCGACCCGCGCATCTTCCGCGGCACCAAGCGGATCGAGCGCAAGGTCGTCGAGCTGCTGCTCGATCTGCTGGGCAACCCCGGCGGGTCGGGGAGTCTGGTGTCCGGGGGGACCGAGGCGAACCTGATCGCGATGCTGGTGGCCCGCGAGTCGGCGCGTGCCCGGGGGCGGCTGACCGACCGGCCCGAAGTCGTGGTCAGCAGCACCGTGCACTTCTCCTTCACCAAGGTCTTCGGCCTGCTGGGGCTGGCCCCGGTGGTCGTGCCGGTCGACGAGTCCCTGCGGTTGCCGGCCGGTGAGGTGGCCCGGCGTATCGGCGAGCACACCGTCGCGGTCGTCGCCACCGCGGGCAGCAGCGAGTTCGGTGTGGTCGACGCGGTCGACCAGATCGGCCCGGTGGTGGCCGGACGGGGCGTGCATCTGCACGTGGACGCGGCCACCGGTGGCTTCATCATCCCCTTCGCCCGCGAACTCGGCCACGATCTGCCGCAGTTCGACTTCAGCGTCGACGGCGTCGACTCGATCACCATCGACCCGCACAAGTACGGACTGGCCAACGTCCCGGCCGGAGCGATCCTGTTCCGGGGCGCCCAGGACGCCGGACGCTTCGCGGTCGATTCCTTCTTCATCGACACGCCGGTGCACAACACCCTGCTCGGCACCCGTCCGGGGGCCGCCGCGGTGTCGGCCTACGCGGTGCTGGAGCACCTGGGGCGTGACGGCTTCCTCGACCTCACCCGGACCAACTACGAGGTGACGAGGTATCTGGTGGACGGGTTGCGCGCGGCGGGGCACGAGTTGTTCACCGAACCGCCGCTGAACATCGTGGTGGTCAGGATGCCGCACGCGGTGCGGATCTCGCAGCTGCTGGAGACGAGGGGCTGGATCGTCTCCACCTCCAAGCGGTTCGGTGAAACCCTGCGGCTGGTCGTCACCCGCCATGTGACACCGAAGATGGTGGACGAGTTCCTTCCGGAGCTGGAGCGGGCGTGCAAGGACGTCGCTGCCGAGGTGGCGCCGCGATGAGCCTCTTCCGTGGCCCGCGAACCCGGCTCGCCGCCCTGCAGATGCGGATCGAGCCCGGGCAGCGGGAGGACAACCTGGCGCGAGCCGCCAAGCTGCTGTCCACCGCACGAGAACGCGAGGCCGATCTGGCGTGCCTGCCGGCGACGTTCGCCACCGGACTCAACTTCCCGACCCTGCGCACCGACGCCACCGCCGAGGACGGCCCGGTCGTCGAGTTCCTCGCCGAGCAGGCCCGCACCCTCGGCATCCACATCGCGGCGGGCGTGCTGTTGTCGGACGGGCGGGACGTCTTCGACGCCGCCGTGCTCGTCGGTCCCGGCGGCGACCCGCTCGGCCGGTACCACCGGTCCTGCGTGTGGGCGGGCGAGTCCGAGTACATCTCCACCGGCTCGCCGGGCGAGGTGATCGACACGCCCGTCGGGCGGATCGGCCTTCAGGTCAGCTACGACCTGCGGTTCCCCGAGGCGAGCCGGCAGTACCTCGCCCAGGGCGCCGACCTCGTCGTCTGCTTGGCGAACCTGTTCGGGCCGTTCTCGCACCCGCTGCGCTCCCTGTGCCGCGCCCGGGCCGCGGACAACGAGTGCGCGCTGGTGCTCGCCAGCGGCGTAGGCGAGAACCGCTTCGCGAACATGACCTACGTCGGCCGCAGCATGATCGTCGACGGACTGGTGCAGGACGCCCGGGAAGACCAGGACGCCGACATCCTCGCCGAGGCCGCCCCGGGCAGCCGGGAAGCGGTCATCGACGCGGACGTCTACTGGCGTCAGCGGCGGAAAGTCCGCGCCGGACTGCCGTTCCACGGCGACCTGCGCTCGACCTGGACCACGATCCACGGAGGGCGCGCCTGATGAGGGCAACGCGTATACAGCCGGAGTCCGGCTGGCTCGGTGACGTACTCGGCCTCGTCGTCATGGACATGCGGCAGTTCTTCGACAACCGTCTGTTCGCGGTCTCGACCCTGCTGACGTCGGTGTCGATGGTGCTCGCCTTCGGGGCGGCGACCGACCAGATGGTGAGCCCGGCGCCGACGGCCGCCGACTACTTCGGTTTCGTCTTCCCCGGCATCATCGGCGCCGGCATCATGTTCAGCTGCACCTACACCGTCGGCTACACGGTCATCATCGACCGCAACCGCCGCACCATCGAGGACCTCATCCTCTCGCCCCTGTCGTACTCCGGGTTCCTGCTCGCCCGGATCGTCGGCGTGGTGCTCAAGTGCCTGTTCCAGTTCGTGCTGGTGCTCCTGCTCGGCGTCGGGGTCTTCGACGCCCGGATCGAGTCGGTGCCGATGCTCACGCTGGGCTTCTTCACCGCGTGCACGGCCTTCGCCGGGCTGGGGATCCTCATCGCCACCTACACGAACGAGATCTCCTTCCCGGCGGTGGTGAACATCATCGTGATCCCGCTGATGTACTTCGCCGGGATCTTCTTCCCCCTCGACAACCTCGGCTCGCTGGGCGACGTGTTCGACAAGCTCCCCCTCGCGGTGCACGTCGACATGTTCCGCGCCGCCACCTCACCGGATGTCTCGGCCACCGGCGCGTCGGTGCTGGCGGTGGCCTACTCGTTCCTGGCCCTCACGGTCGCCGCGTGGGCCTTCCGCAGGAGGATCGGCCATGGCTGACACCACGAGCACCGCGGCGCCGGTCCTGTCGGTCTCCCGGCTCGACCACCGGGTGAGCCCCGACTTCGCCCTGCGCTCCCTCAGCTTCTCCGTGCACGCGGGCGAGGGCATGGCCATCATCGGCACCAACGGCGCCGGCAAGACCACGCTGATCCGGCTCGTCGCCGGGCTGCTGCGCCCCTCCGGCGGCGAGGTGCGCATCTGCGGCACCGCCCCCCGCCGCTGGGGCCGGGTCGGCCGCCACATCGGCTACGTCCAGCAGGCCAAGGACCTCCCGGACGGCGTCAGCGTGGAGACCTACGTCAAACACCAGCTCAAACTCCGGCGGGCCGACCCCGGCCGGTACGAGGAGCTGATCGCCCTGGCCGAACTGGAGCAGTACCGCCACCAGTACGTGCGCAGTCTCTCCGGCGGCAGCCAGCGCAAACTGCACGTCATCTGCGCCGTCGCGCACCGGCCCGACCTGCTGATCCTCGACGAGCCGACCACCGGCCTGGACCCGACGGCGCGCGAGACGCTGCTGGAGATGCTGGGGAGCCTGAAGAAGGACGGCGTCGGCGTGCTGTTCGCCAGCCACCACCGCGACGAACTGGTCGCGTTGGCCGACTCCGTCGTGGTGCTCCACCAGGGACGGCAGATCAAGGACGCCTCTCTCGACGCCGTCACCCGGTGGGGTGAACGCTCCAGCCTGATCATCGAGGCCTTCACCGAGACGCACCTGGCACGGCTGCGTTCCTGGGCCGGGCAGGAGGCCGACGCCGGCGGCCTGGTCCGTTCCGTCCGCACCGTCGATCAGGGCGTGCGGCTCGACCTGGCCGACGGCGACCATCAAGGCACTCTGGCCGAGGTGGTCGCCCGGGCCCACGCCGCCGGCCTCGCCCTGCGCTCCGCGTCCTACTTCCAGCCCACTCTGGCGGACGTCGTCCGTTCCATCGTCGACCAAGTCGAACCGGAGGACATCGCATGAGCATCACGACCACGACCACCAGCATGCCGTTCTGGAAGGAGTACCCCGAGCGCGACAGCGAATGGGTACGGCAGTACCCGACCAAGCACGTGCCGGTGAACGAGGAGGAGGTGTTCGCCCGCAAGCCCATGGGCGTCTACGTCCACATCCCGTTCTGCAACCGGCTCTGCTTCAGCTGCCCGTACATCAAGCACCAGACCGACCGGGACCTCACCCGCACCTACCTGGAAGCGCTGAAGACGGAGATCACCAACTACGCCGAGCGCCCCTACATCCAGGACCACGTCATCACCCTCGGCTACATCGGCGGTGGCACCCCGACCGCGCTGACCGCCCCCCAGCTCGACGACCTGCTGGGCCATATGTTCAGCAGCCTGAACGTCGAGGAGGGCGCGGACTTCTCCATCGAGACCACCCCCGTCGACATCACCGAACGCAAGGCCACCGTCCTGCTGGAGCGCGGGATACGGCGCATCAGCCTCGGTGTTCAGACCTTCGTGCCGGAGGAACTGAAGAACATCGGCCGCCCGAACGACCCGGAGATGCTCAAGGAGAGCATCCGGCTGCTGCGCCGGTGCGGCTTCGAGAACATCAACATCGACCTGATGCACGGCATCAACGGGCAGACGATGGAGAGCTGGGAGCACAGCCTCGACGTCGCCATCGAACTCGGCGTCACCTGCATCTCGTTCTACACGTACATGGAGTTCGCGCAGATCTCCACCAAACGCAGGAAACTGCCGCCGGTCCCGGAGAAGGCCGTGGTCGACGACATGTTCCTGTTCGCCGCTGAGAAGCTGTCCGCAAACGGCTTCCTGGGCTACTACGGCGACTGTTTCGCCAAGCCGGGGTACCAGCCCAAGTACGGCGAGACGTCCTGGAGCGAGGACATCCCCATCATCCCGCTCGGCCCCACCGCGACCGGGCACCTGCGCGACCACTGGTACTTCAACGAGCCCGACATCGGCCGCTACATCCAGACGGTGATGGAGGGCCGGCTGCCGATCTCCATGGGCAAACACATCACCAAGTCGGAGGCGATCCGGCGCTCGATGGTCCTGGGCGTCAAGGCCGGTCGGGTCAACCGGGAGCGCTTCCGCCGGATCCACGGCGTCGACTTCATGGAGATGTTCCGCACCGAGATCGAGGACCTGATCGAGAAGGAACTCGTCACCGCCGATGAGAACGGCATCGAGGTGACCGGCCCGAAGGGCTGGTACTACCTGGACAACATCTCCAAGGCGTTCTACTCGCCGGAGTACCGGCGCTACCCGCAGCACCTGGGAGCGGACATCTCCGACTTCATCTCCAGCCAGCCCATCCCCCTGCAGCTCACCACGCGGCCCAAGGACGAGGAGGCCGGCTGTGACCACCACTGAGGCCCGACTGCTGAACCTGACCGAGCGGGTGCCGCAGCCGTCCCCGCACGACGACATCGACAAGGTGCGCTTCTACGACCTCGGCATGCGCCGCTCCGCGCTGATGGCGTACAAGCGACCGAGCGACCGCATCCTGGCCCATGTCCGCGACGGGATGACCGACCTCGTCGAGGTCGGCTTCAACACCGGCCTGCTGTCCCTCCACGTGGCCGGCCGACTGCCGGACCTGGCCGTGTCCGGGGTGGAGGAGAACCAGAACCTCGTAGACGTCGCCGAGGACAACCTGACGCTGGCCGTGTGGGCCAACAGCGCCGGCGACGTGGAGTTCGAGATGGCCAAGCTGAACCGGCTGCCCTTCCCGGACGACTCCGCGGACATCGTGTTCTCGTTCTCCTCGCTGCACCGCTGGCGCAGGCCGGTCGAGACACTGAAGGAGTGCGCCCGCATCTGCAAGCCCGACGGCGTCGTGATCATCGAGGACATGAACCGGCACGCCGAGGAAGGGCACATCACCTTCATCCTGCAGTTCGTGAAGGAGGGCGGCGACGAGTTCATGCGCTCGCTTCAGGCCGCCTACACCCGGGACGAGGCGGCCGAGCTGCTCCGGGAAGCCGGCCTGGCGGACTGGCAGGTGGTGGAGGAGGACCTCGGCCTGGTGATCTCCTCGCGTCCCCTCGAACCGGTGAGCCCGTGATGCCCGGGACGAAGATCGCCGTCATCCAGATGGAATCGAAGCTCGGCAAGCCCGCCCAGAACCTGCGGCGCGCCGAGCACTACATCCACGAGGCCGTCGAGCAGGGGGCGGACCTGGTCTGCCTGCCCGAGGCGTTCTCCACCTCCGGCAACATCCTCGAGGTCGCGGACGTGTCGGTGCCCGTCCCGGGGCCGGAGTCCGAGTTCCTGTGCGCGCAGGCGAAGCAGGCAGACGTGCACCTCGTGGCCGGCCTGCTGGAGCGCGGCGACGACGGCAAGTACTACAGCACCTCGGTGCTGTGCGGCCCCGAGGGGACGATGCTCGGCCATTACCGGCGGGTGCACTGCCACGAACTGGAGGCCCGCTACCTCTCCGGCGGATCGGAATACCCGGTCTTCGACGTCGGGTTCGGCCGCATCGGCCTGATGCAGGGCTACGACATCAACTTCCCCGAGGTCGCGCGGGAGTACTGTCGCCGCGGAGTCGACGTCATCGTGTGCTCCGCGCTGGTGCCCGAGATGTTCGCGTACGTGGCGAACATGCGACTGCCGGTCAGGGCGGTGGACGCCGAATGCGTCATCGCGTTCGCCTCCGGGATCGGCACCAACCTGTACGCGGGATTCGGATACATGGGGCGCAGCCAGATCCTGGCGGACCCGCTGTTCCTCGAAGCCGAGCGATTCGATTTCGTCGACGGTGACGAGCGGATGGTGGACCTCGGCAAGGAGCCGGGCGTCGGTGTCGTCGAGGTCGACCTGGAGCGCATGCGCCGCTACCGCACCAAGGCCACCCTGAGCGGCGACCTGCAGCCGGCGACGTACTGGCAGTCCTGACGAGAGTGAAGGCCCATGCGTGTACTGCTCATCTCCACCAACAAGATCCGGGTACCACGGCCGGCGCTGCCCATCGGCATGGCCTACATCAGCGCCGCGCTCAAGCATGCCGGGCACCAGGTCGACGTCCTGGACCTGCTCTGGGAGTCCCGGGAGCTCAAGGCGGTCCGGGAGAAGCTGACCGCGACGACGTACGACGTGGTCGGCGTCGCCGTGCGCAACCTGGACAACCTGACCTTCATCGACCCGGTCTTCTTCGGTCCGATGACCGAGAAGATCGTCCGGTGTGTGCGCAAGTACACCAGCGCCAAAGTAGTCCTCGGCGGATCCGGCTTCTCCGTCGAGCCGCTGTCGTTCTTCGAGTACGCCCAGCCGGACTACGGCATCGCAGGTGAGGGCGAGGCCGGCATCGTCCAGCTGATGGACTACCTGGAGTCCGGCGGGCGCCTGGAGTCGATCTCGGGACTCTGCTACCTCGACGAGAACGGCAAGTTCTGCCAGAACCCATCCAATTCCGCGTTCGACCTGGGCGCGCTGGAGCCCGACCGGTCCGTCTACGACCCCCGCTACTTCGAGGAGGGTGTCTCGGCGGCCTCCGACCTCACCCGCGATCACCAGCCGGCCATCGAAACCCTGCAGACCAAACGGGGCTGCAAGCTGTTCTGCTCCTACTGCATCATCCGCAAGACCGAGGGCAAGGGCGACCGGTTCAAGGACCCGGCCGAGGTCGTCGGCGAGATCCAGCGGGCGATGGCGGAGAACCCGGCCGTGCGGGAGTTCGAGATCGTGGACGCGACCTTCAACTACCCGATGGAGTACGCCGCCGAGGTGTGCGAGGAGATGATCCGCGCCAAGCTCGACGTGCCCTGGTACTGCCAGTTGACGCCGAACGCGGTCACGCCGGAGTTCGTGAAGCTGCTGCACGCGGCCGGCTGCATCCGGGTGGACCTCGGCACCGACGCGCTCACCGACGAGGCCCTGGCGGACCTGATGAAGGGCTTCGACATGGCCCGGGTCCTGGAGATCGACCGCCTCTTCACGGCCAGCCCGATCGAGCACACCCACTGCATCTTCCTCGGCGGGCCGGGGGAGACTCCGCAGGCACTGAGGGAGTCGATCCGCTTCACCGAGCGGTTCCTGAACCCGGCCCAGATCTACGCCAACCTCGGGATCCGGATCCTCAGCGGCACCAAGCTCCAGCGTCAGGCCGCCAAGGCCGGCATCCTGCGAGAAGGCCAGGGCACGTTCGTCCCCGCCTTCTACGTGGAGCCGGCCGTCCTCGCCGACCGGGACACGCTCGACTTCGTCCGCGACGCCTACCTGAGCCACAAGAACTGGTATCTGTGGTGGGGCCTGGGCGGGCAGAACCTGACGGACCGCTCGAGGGACACCGTCCAGGCCGTGGCCGACATGCAACAAGAGTACGAGTACGTCATGCAAGGCAAGCCCCGGCTGGAACGCGCGCCGAAGCCGGTGACCGCCCAGCCGCTCACACTCACGATCGGCACCCCGTGATCGATGTTGCAGCCGCCGCGGACGAGCTGTCGAAGACACTTGCGGCCCGAGCCGACCCGGACTTCGCGGTGCGTACGCAGCGGTACTTCCCGCACGAGATCCGGGCCCTCGGGGTCGGCAACGCCGCGGTCGCCGAGATCGCCACCGACTACTTCCGCGAGCGGCGCGACATCCCCGCGGCGACGCGGCTGCTCCTGGCGGAGGAGGTGCTGGCGCGCGCCTCGCACCACGAGGAGGTGCTGCTGGGCTTCGCCGTCCTGCACAAGGTCGCCCGGACCGGGCTCGGGGGCGAACTGCTGGACCGCTGCGAGCACTGGCTGGAGACATACGTGTCCAACTGGGCGCAGTGCGACGACATGTGCCTGAAGCTGCTGTACCCGTTCTTCCTCGGGCACCTGGAACTGATCCCGCGCACCCGGCGCTGGACGGGGTCCGCCTCCCCGTGGGCCAGACGTGCCGCGAACGTGGCAGTCGTGAAGTTCGTCCGGCGCACAGTGGGCCGGACGGTCTTCGAGCTGCCGCTGTCGCACGTCTTCGACAACTGCGTCCGGCTGATGCACGACGACGACGCCTACGTGCGCAAGGGTTCCGGCTGGCTGCTCAAGGTCACCGCCGAGGTCCACCCCGACGAGGTGGCCGAGTTCCTGCGCACCTGGCACACCGACATGCCCCGCGACACGTTCCGGTACGCGGTGGAGAAGATGGACCCGCGGCTTCGACGGTCCTTGATGGAACTGGGACAGGGGTGACGCGATGAACGCGACCGGCCGCTACGCCCACCGGCGAGGCATCAATTCTGAGTCCGCCTGCCAATGCGCCGTCCTCGCGGCCGCCGGCTACGAGGTGGACGAGGAGATCGTGTTCGGACTGGACGGAGGGTTCGGCTTCGCCTTCTTCCCGGCGAACGGCAACGCGCCGGACATCGTCGTCGGCAAGCAGGCGATCATGCCGCTTCGGGCGTCACGACTGATGGGGGTCGAGGTGGTGACGCACACGCCGAAGACCGGAGCCGGCCTGACCGGACTGCTGGAGTCGGCTCCGGCCGTCACGGCCCGGGTGGACCTCGGCCTGCTTCCGTACTGGGGTCTGCAGGGGCGCTCCTCCTTCGGCGGGTACTTCGTCAACGTGGTCCGCCCTCTGGGGGCCGATGCGTTCGAGGTGTCGGATCCGGCGTTCGCCGAACCCGTCTCGGTCAGCGCGGACGAGCTCCAGGCGGCCCGGTCCAGCCGCGACTCGCCGCCGCTGAACCCGGACTGGAAGGTGTACGTCTTCGGCGCGCCCCGGCGCACTCCCCAGCTGGACCGCGTCGGCCCGGTGGCCGTACGCACCCTGTGCCGCGAGGTCCTCAAGCCGGGCAGCAGGAATCTCGGCCTCCCCGGGATGAAGACGCTGGCCACGACGGCGGCGTCATGGCCGCAGTCCAAACAAGGCGAGGTCGAGGACGTGGACCTGACGGGCAACGTGGTGCGAACCGACGCACTGGCGCGTCAACTGCTGCACCTGGGGCGGCAGATCGAGTCCTTCGGCACCGGCGGCGGGCTGTTCCGCCCGATGATCGGCCGCTACCTGGCGAGGGTCGCCG
Source organism: Streptomyces sp. NPDC096046 (assembly GCF_040303285.1). Classification (NCBI taxonomy): domain Bacteria; kingdom Bacillati; phylum Actinomycetota; class Actinomycetes; order Kitasatosporales; family Streptomycetaceae; genus Streptomyces; species Streptomyces sp. NPDC096046. The sequence goes on from NZ_JBEOSZ010000004.1 coordinate 140,103, forward strand.
ACAGCACCGGCGAGGCCCGCTACGCCGACGCGGCCGAGCAGTTCCTCATCAGCGGGAGGCTGTGGTCGAACCTGGGATCCGCACTGCTCACAGCGGGGTCCGGCACCGCGCGCGACGATCTCACAACGCTCGTGGACGCCGTGACGGACACGGCGCGATCCGCGATGGACGTCGAGAAGCGGGCGCTCAGCGCGCTCACCCCTCTGTAGAGGCGAGGTCGAGACATGCCCACCGAGGACGAGACCGTACTGCTCCAGGGTCCCGCACGCTGGAACGAGCACGCCCGACGGAGCCGGGCACTGGGCCCCTTCCGGCCTGACCTGCGCAAGGCGGTGCTGCACGGCGCCGACCTACAGGGCGCCGAGCTCGCCGACGCGGACCTCACCGACGCCGTGCTGACCGAGTCATACCTGATCTCCGCGGACCTGAGGGGCGCGAACCTCGAAGGCGCCGACCTGAGCGAGGCGTACCTCATCCTGGCCGAGCTGAACGGCTGCCGCCTCGTGGGCGCGAAGCTGGAGGGCGCGGACCTCAGCGGCGCCGATCTGACCGGCGCGGTGCTCGACCCGGGCTTTCGGCGGACTGCTGTGATCTCGGACTACCTCACGATCTGGCCATAGCGAAAGGAGCTCTCATGATCGTTCTGGGCTACAACGGATTCGGTAGGTCCGCGGAAATCTTCGGACGCCTCTTTCGCGCCACCGGCATCGACCGCCACCTGTTGTACGGCCATGACTCGTCCGCCGCCCTCGTCATCGACGGGAAACTGGTCGCCGCCGTGGAGGAGGAACGGCTCAACCGGGAGAAGAAGACGTCGAGCTTCCCGGTCCACGCCATGCGCTGGTGTCTGGAATCGGCCGGGATATCCTTCGACGACGTCGATCTCTTCGCCTTCTCCTGGCAGTTCTCCCAGGACGTGCTGAACAAGATGATCGCCGAGATCACCGAAGACCCGGCGGCGTCCGTCGAGCAGAAGTTCGCGCGTTTGCAGCGCCTGGCGGAGACTCATGAGGCGATGTTCAGCCAGGCCGCGACCGAAGCCGACTTCATCGAACACACGGGACACAGGCTGAACCCGGAGAAACTGGTTCGGGTCCCGCATCACATGGCGCATCTGATGACGGGGTATCACCTGTCGGGCGGCCAGGACGCGGCATTCCTGGTCAGCGACGGTCGCGCCGAATGGCTGTCGTCGATCACGGGTGAAGTGCGCGACGGCGAAGTGAAGATCTTCGACGACATGACCATCGACTCGCGGCACTCACTGGCGATGCTCTTCTCCGTGGTGACGCGCTACCTCGGATTCGTGCCGAACAACGACGAGTACAAGGTGATGGGGCTGGCCGGTTATGGCGCGCCGCCCGAGCCGAACCCGTTCCTCACGGACGTGGTCGAGATGTGCCCCGACGGCACCTACAGGATTCCGTATCCGGCGAACGCCATACCCGACTACTACGCACTCTTGGACCGGATCTTCGGCGGAGACGCCGATGGCCGAGAGGAGTTCGACTACCGCGTCCGCGTGGCCAGTGCGGCACAGCACATGCTCGAAACGGTGACCGCGGGGCAGATCCGGACGCTCGAAGCCCGGAGCGACCTCCCACGCGTGATCTTCGAGGGCGGACTCGCCCTGAACTGCGTCAACAACAGCAAGCTGCTGGAGCGTTCCCGCTTCACCTCGATGGACGTCAGCTTCGGCGCGAGCGACGTCGGGGTGGCGATCGGGGCGGCTCTGTTCGCCAGCGGGCAGGCCGGCACGCCGCCCCGGATCAGCCCGTCGCCGTACCTGGGCCCGAGCCATGACGGCCAGGAGATACAGGCGGCCCTCCAGCAGTACGCCGACCGGGTCGTGTGGCGGGAACTGGACCCCGCGGACGTGCCGCGGGAGGCCGCGACCCTGATGCGGGAGCGATGCGTCATCGGGTGGTTCCAGGGGCGCATGGAGTACGGACCGCGCGCACTGGGCAACCGCAGCATCCTGGCCAACCCGAAGTTCCCCGACATCAAGGACATCATCAACGAACGCATCAAACACCGCGAGCAGTTCCGGCCCTTCGCCCCCGTGGTTCTGGAGCATCTCGCGCCCGACGTGTTCGAGCTCGGCAAGAAGAAGTCCTCGCCCTACATGACCTTCGTGGTTCCGGTGCGTCCCGAGTACCAGGACATGATCCAGGGCGCCTGCCACGTCGACGGCACCTCACGGATCCAGACGGTCACCGAGCAGAGCAATCCCCTGCTCGCCCGGCTGCTGCGTGAGTTCACCGAGCTGACCGGGATTCCCTGCCTGATCAACACCTCGTTCAATGTCGCCGGCGAACCCATCGTCTGCTCACCCGGGGACGCTCTGTCCTGCTTCCTCAAGACGGAGATGGATCATCTGTTCCTCGGCAACTTCCTGGTGTCGCCAATCTGAGCGAGTGAACGCCTCCCTGATTCGGGTGTCCGCAATCGTGCTTCAGGGGGTTGCGCTACGCTCGACGCGACGGAAGGGAGACGAAACCAAGTGTCGCTTTTAGAGGCAGATCCATACGTCGGCAACCATTGCGAGTCGACCACTCTCGTGAATTTGCTGCGGCAGCGGGAGGTGGACTTGTCGGAGCCGCTCATCTTCGGGCTCGCCGGTGGCTTGTCGTTCATCTACTGGCGGACGAAGCAGATGCCGACGCCGTTCGTCGGTGGCCGTATCAAACCGGACACACTGTCCGAGCATCTCGCGAACGCACTGAACCTGCGGCTGTCCGTCCATGAGACGTCGTCGGCGAAGCGGGCGAGGGAACACCTGCTGGCCCAGCTCGATTCCGGAACCGTTGTCGGTCTCAAGCTCGACCGCTACTTTCTCGACTACTCCACCGACGACTTCCGGTTCGCGGCTCACTATGTCGCCTGTGTCGGGTACGACGACGACCGTTTCGCTCTGGTCGAAACTCGACCCCTCGGCCTGCAATGGGCCACCGGCGAATCCCTCGCGACCGCGCGAAACGCCCGCGGACCGATGAGTTCACGTAACCGTGCCTTCACCCTCGATCTCCCGAAGGGCGGGCTTCCCGATCTTGGGGAAGCGGCCCGCAAGGGCATCAGGACGGCGGCGGAAAATTTCCTGAACCCGCCGATCTCGAATTTCGGATACAAGGGCATGCACAAAGTCGCCGACCTGATGCCGCAGTGGCTCGACGACCTCGAATCGCCCGCCGACAGCCTGCCCGAGATCTGCACGATCATGGAGGACGCGGGAACCGGCGGGGGCCTGTTCCGCACGATGTGGGCGGAATTCCTCGCGGAGACCGCCGAAATCACCGGGATCAGCGCATATGGGGAGGTCTCGAAGTCATACCGTGAGGTGTCGAAGAAGTGGACCGAGGTGGCCGGACTTCTGCACGAGGCGGGAGTCGCATCGTCACGGGAGTCCCTCCACAGCGCGTCGAAGATCGTGCACGAGGCCGCCGAGAAGGAGCAGCGACTGATGCATCGCCTCATGGAACTGTCCAGCTGACCCCGGGCGGAACCGGAAGGACGGGCGCCCTTGTCGGTCTGGCCCGAGGGTCTCCGTGTCACGCCGGCGGGGCGCAGGCGGGCAGGATCGTGGTGAGTTGGGTCGGGTGCCCGGGGCGGACGCGGATTCCGGGGAGCCAGAGGCGCTGTCCGTGGTATGTGACCTGGATCCAGATGCTGGTGTGTTTGTGTTCTCGTCGGTGACGGTGACGCCGTTGGCGATGGTGCAGCGGGCTTGAAGGAGGTCGCGGTGCCAGACGCGGCCTGCGGAGTTGGTGGTGGTGTAGGGCCGGTACGGGTTGTAGGCCAGCGACAGCGCGCATCTGTGCGTGCGGGGCTCCTGGCATGCCTTCTCGACGTTGTGGACGAGGACCCCGCACCGCCGCCCGAGCTCGCTCCGGCTGCGGCGCCCTGCGCGGGCGTGCTACCCGGACCGTCCTGCGGGGAGAGCAGAAGCCACAGGCCCGTCACGAGCGCGCCCGTGACGACAGCGGCGAGGACCGCTGTGACGATCCGGCGCAGGGACCACGGTCCGCGCAGCCGGCGCCAGGGGGCGTGGCGGGGGAGGGGCGGTGAGCCGGCGGCTTCTGGGACCAGTACCAGTGCGCCGAGGGCAACATGTGGCCCTGGAAGTGGAACCTGTGGACCAACCACTGAGGACGTGACCCGCCGGAGCCGGTTCGCTGCCATGGACCGCCGCTTCGCCGGCGTACAGGCACCGTTTCCCCGCACCTTGGCAACGCAACCGGCCCAGATCCTGACCACGGGCATCGAGGCGCTTGCCCGGGACGACGCCCCGGCTGTGTGCAAGTCGCGGATGGCTGGGTACCTGCGTGCGGCGGCTCGTCGTCGACGGGCGTCCGAGGTGCGAGTGTGTGGAGTGGGGAGATCGAGGTGCGATGGCGCGACGCGAGGGAGGCACGGGCTTTTCGAGGCTGTGCGCCGATTCTGGCGGGCCGCTACCGCCTGGACGCGCTGATCGGTTCGGGTGGCGCCGCTGACGTGTACCGGGGTCTCGACCTGCGGCTGCGGCGGCCGGTCGCTGTGAAGGTCTTCCGCGCCGGTACCGGCTTCGACACGGAGGAGGCCTTCCGTGGCGAGGCCGTGATCCTGGCCCGGTTGCAGCATCCGGGACTGGTGACCGCCTTCGACGCCGGACGTCATGACGGTGACGCCTTCCTGGTCATGCAGCTGATCGACGGGCCAACCCTGAAAAGCCGCATCGCCGAGGGGCCTTTGTCGTGCGAAGCCGCGGCCGCGCTCGGTGCGGCGTTGGCCGATGCTCTGGCGCACGCCCATGAGGCGGGCATCGTCCACCGGGACGTGAAACCGTCCAACATCATTCTGGACTCCTCCGGCCATCCTCATCTGACGGACTTCGGCATCTCCCGGCTGCTGGACGCGACCACCCGCACCGCTACCGGCACCCTGACCGGCACGGCGGCCTATCTCGCCCCCGAACAGGTGCTGGGCCGGCCCGTCGGCCGGCCCGCCGACCTCTACGCGCTCGGCCTGGTCCTCCTCGAAAGCATCACCGGCCGACTCGAATACGACGGCGGCCCCCTGGAGGCCGCGATAGCGCGCCTCCACCGCCGGCCTGTTGTGCCGGACTTCCTGTCCGACGGCTTCGCCGCCCTCCTGCGGGACATGACCAGCCTGGAAGAACAAGACCGGCCCACGGCGCGCGACTGCGCCCTAGCCCTGACCCGTCTCGCCGGCACGAGCACGGTGCCCTCGTCCGCCTCCGTGGCCCGGCCCGTTCTCAGCGCTGTTCCCGCCGCGGTCGCGGATCACGCGGACAGGACACACCGGAGTTCGCCGCCCGCCGGGAATACCGAGGGGGCGCCACGGCCGGCCCCCATCCGCAGCCGCATGCGTACGCGTGGGGCGGCGGCCGCACTGGCCGCCGTCATCGCCGGCGGCCTGGTGGTCACCGACGGCTTCTCGCACCGCGACGCCACAGGCGAAGCGGCCCCGTCCGCCCCTGATCCGGTCGCCCCCTCCACCCTCCCGGACACCGCCGTTCACGACGACGACACGCCCTCCGCATCGGCGACCCCGCCCTCGCGCAGCCCTTCCGTCTCGGCTCAGCCGGTGAAGAATCCCGCGTCCACGCGCAAGGCTCGTCCGGCCTCCGGCGGCCCGAGGCCCGCCCCGCATGCGACCCGAACTCCAGGCAGCTCTGGGCAGGCGGCGCCCGACGCGACCGCGCACGGCAAAGCAAAGGGCTCCGGCCGACCGCCGGGCCTGGAGCGCAAGGACCGGAAGGGAATGAAACGGGCCCATGCCGAGGCCAAGTAGCGGCAGGAAGCACCCAGGCGGCGGGCGGGAGCGAGGACGCCGAAGACGTCGTCGCCGGCAGACCAATCGGTCCGGCGACCAGAACGCAGCCGGGCGGGAAGCCCTCATGCCACGTGCGGAACCAGCGGTGGACCGCACTGCGAAGTCGGGCCCGGGCGGTGAACGTGACGACGTCACGTCCCACGTAGCCTCGTTCCCATGCCGGCCTCCCGACTGCACCGCGTCGCCGTCCTGGTACTCGAGGGCGCCAAGCCGCTCGATGTCGGTATCCCCGCGCAGGTGTTCACGACCCGCGCGAGCATGCCGTACGAGGTGCGGGTGTGCGGGGCGACACCCGGTCTCGTGACCGGCGGCGATGGCCTGTCCTACGCCGTCGCCCACGGCCTGGACGCGCTGGCGTGGGCCGACATCGTCTTCGTCCCGGGCTACCGGCACCCGGACCGCGAGGACCCGCCGCGCGCCGTCGTGGACGCACTGATCGCCGCCCATGCGCGGGGCGCGCGGCTCGCCGCCATCTCGACGGGGGCCTTCGCCCTCGCCGCCACGGGCCTGCTCGACGGCAGGCGCGCCACGACACACTGGCACTACACGCGGGCGCTCATGGCCGGGCACCCCCTCGTCCAGGTCGACGAGAACGTCCTGTTCGTCGACGAGGGCAGTGTGCTCACCTCGGCCGGCGCCGCCTCGGGCATCGACCTGTGCCTGCACATCCTGCGCGGCGACCTGGGGGTGGCCGCGTCCAACCACGCGGCGCGCCGCCTGGTGGCGGCCCCCTACCGCAGCGGCGGCCAGGCGCAGTATGTGCCGCGCAGCGTCCCCGAGCCGCTCGGTGAGCGCTTCGGCGCCACCCGTGAGTGGGCGCTGCACCGACTCGGTGAGCCCCTTTCCCTCGACGTACTGGCACAGCAGGCCGGGGTGTCGGCGCGTACCTTCTCCCGGCGCTTCGTCGAGGAGACCGGCTACACCCCGATGCAGTGGGTGATGCGCGCCCGCATCGACCTGGCCCGCGAACTGCTGGAGCGCTCCGAGCGCAGCGTCGAACAGATCGCCGCCGACGTCGGCCTCGGTACGGGGGCGAACCTGCGCCTGCACTTCCAGCGCATCCTGGGCACCACCCCGAGCGAGTACCGGCGCACCTTCACCCGGGGCGAGTAGCACCTGTCGCGCGACCCTGTGGCGGGATCCTTTTGAACCGTGGCGATCGCGCCACTGTCGGCTGCGTGGGACACGGGCGAGCCTGGTGGCGAAGGGAAGGGACATCACTCATGACTCGCATCGCCATCAACGGATTCGGCCGCATCGGACGCAATGTGCTGCGCGCCCTGCTGGAGCGCGACAGCTCCCTCGAGGTCGTCGCCGTCAACGACCTCACCGAGCCCGCCACGCTCGCCCGGCTGCTCGCCTACGACAGCACGGCCGGCCGGCTCGGGCGCCCGGTGGCCGTCGAGGGGGACGCCCTCGTCGTCGACGGCCGTCGGATCACGGTGCTGGCCGAGCGCGAACCGGCTCAGCTGCCCTGGGCCGAACTCGGCGTCGACATCGTCCTGGAAGCCACGGGCCGCTTCACCTCGGCCAAGGCCGCCCGCGCCCATCTCGACGCGGGCGCGAAGAAGGTGCTCGTCAGCGCGCCCTCGGACGGCGCCGACGTCACCCTCGCCTTCGGGGTCAACAGCGACGCCTACGACCCGGAGCTGCACACGATCGTCTCGAACGCCTCCTGCACCACCAACGCACTCGCCCCGCTGGCCAAGGTGCTCGACGACCTCGCCGGTATCGAGCACGGGTTCATGACGACGGTGCACGCCTACACGCAGGAGCAGAACCTGCAGGACGGTCCGCACCGTGACGCCCGTCGAGCCCGGGCCGCCAGCGTCAACATCGTGCCGACCACGACCGGCGCCGCCAAGGCGATCGGGCTGGTGCTGCCGAACCTCGACGGCAAGCTGTCGGGCGACTCGATCCGCGTACCCGTGCCGGTCGGCTCGATCGTCGAACTCAACACGACGGTCGCCCGCGAGGTGACCCGCGAGGACGTGCTCGCGGCCTACCGAGCCGCGGCGCAGGGTCCGCTCGCCGGGATCCTGGAGTACTCCGACGACCCGCTCGTCTCCTCCGACATCGTGGGCAACCCCGCCTCGTCCGTCTTCGATTCGGCTCTCACCCGCGTCGACGGCCGCCATGTGAAGGTGGTCGCCTGGTACGACAACGAGTGGGGCTTCTCGAACCGTGTGATCGACACGCTGCAGTTCCTCGCCACCCGCTGACCGGACGCCATCGGCATGAGCTGACGCCGAGATCGCGCCGGATGTCCGACCGACACTCCGGCAGTCGGCCCAGCCCGGCCCGGCCCGGCTCCGCCGCCCGCTTTTCCGCGCCCTGCTGCACCGCGCGTGGGAGGCGGGTTTGGCGAGAGGTGTGTCGTCGGTCGGATAAGCAGGGTGATCGGGGGTAGAACGGCTTCTGGCTCGTGCAGGTGCAAGGGCTGGAGCAGGCCCGCGGTGAAGGGCTGCTCCCTGGTTTGAACGAAGGATCGATGGTATGGCCAGCGGCACCGTGAAGTGGTTCAACTCTGAGAAGGGCTTCGGCTTCATCGCACAGGACGGCGGGGGCCCGGACGTCTTCGCGCACTACTCCGAGATCCAGGGCAACGGGTACCGCGAGCTGACCGAGGGCGAGCACGTCACCTTCGACATCGGCCAGGGACAGAAGGGTCCGCAGGCGCAGAACATCGTCCGCGGCTGAGCGGGCACCACTGGCACGGAGCGAGGCGGCCGCCGGACCGGCGGCCGCTTCGCTCCGTGCCGCGGCGCGTCTGCGCGGCACGCACACTCACACCCCTCGCGGAGATCTTCGGTCCCATCCTGCCGATCGTCACCGTCCCCGGCCTCGACGAGGCGCTCGACTTCATCAACGACCGGGACAAGCCGCTCGCCCGAACGCGACGTCGATTCGCCGCCGAGACCTCCTCGGGAGGCTTGGGGTACGGCCTGCCGCTCGCCCATCCCACCGTCTCCGACCTGCCCTTCGGGGGCGTGGGGGAGAGCGGCATGGGCAACTACCACGGCCGTTACTCCATCGAGACCTTCAGCCACCGGGGGGAGAAGGGTGCGGCACTCACCAATGGGCGATCGCACCGTATGAGTGTGCGGTCGGTGCCCCTGGCACCAGGCGGAGCCGGGCCCACGCAGGTCATGCGTCGAGGGCCCGCGTGTGCGCGGCTGGTCGACCATCGAGCGAGCCCGGACTCCCCGGACGAGGACTCCCCCTGAAACAGCCGAGCAGTAGCCCACTTGGAGGCGCGACACCTTCCACGCCCTCCTTCTCTGGACCTCAGCGGTTCTCCCGTGTGGTGGCGCGAGGCGGGCTGAAAAGGCTCCTCGGGGCCTGCCGCGTCATCATCCGAGCGGCGAGTCGGTGCGTCACAGGGGACCGGCCGCCGGTCCCGGCCTGCCGGGCCCGGGCGAGGCACGGCCGCGTCACGGCATCCGCTGGGGAAGCCTCGCCCGTGTCGAACCCCGCGGGTGTTACGCCCCGTCGGGCCGGGAGCGCCGAGCGGCGCGGCGTCGCAGACCCAGCGGCAGCGCGTACCAGCACAGGGCGAACCACAGCATGACCCCACCGGCGAGCACTTCGGCCAGCACGCCGGGGATGACGACACGGAGGATCAGCAGAAGGGTGCAGCCGATGGTCAGCGCGAGAAGGACCATGCCGCACATCATCAAGCGGCCGGCGGCTTCCACCACCTCGTCCTTCATGCGCTGGCCGGACAGGAAGCGGTGGATGGAGACGGGTGCTATGAGCGTTCCCGTCGCTGCCGCGCCGAGCACCACGGTCGTGACGTAGATGACGCGATCGAACGTCTCCAGCTCCCGGAACAGCGGGGTGAAAGCCACGCTGAGCAGGAACCCGAAGAGGATCTGTACGCCCGTCTGGGTGACCCGTGTCTCCTGAAGGATCTCGTTCCACCGCCGGTTGATCCGTTCACGCGCAGTTTCCGGCGTCTCGGCGCCGGGGGCAGAGCTCTGGCTGTCGTGGCCTGCGCTGCAGGCGGTGTGGCGTCCCGGCGGCTGAACCGGCTGCTCCGTCATGGTCATGGCATCCTCCACATTTCCAGGAGAACCGCTTGCCCCGACCGGATCCCTTTCATACAGGTCGGGGGCATGGACGGGGTTGGTCTGACTGTGGCGAGGGCGCGGCAAGACACCACGGGCCCGGTACCGGCGCCGGGCCGGGGTGCCGACGACGAAGTGCGGGTACGCCCTCGACGAGTGCTGCCGCGGTGGCCGAGGCCGATGGGCCGCTCGGCCTGATCGAAGGTGCCCCGTCGTGTTTCCGGTGCCGACAGCCAGGTACTGAAACGCTCTGAGTGGGACAGACGGCCAGACGGCGGCGCCTCGCCATCCTGCGCCGCCCGAGAGAGGGACGAGGTGGGCGATGCGTGCGGTCACGGTGCGGCCCGGCGCCAAGGACTCCGTAGAGGTGGGGGAGGTCCCCGACCCCGTCCCGGCTGACGGAGACCTGCTGGTGGACGCCCTGGCGGTGGGGGTGTGCGGGACGGACAAGGAGATCGCCCGAGGCGAGTACGGTACGGCCCCACCAGGCGGTGAGCGGCTGGTCCTGGGGCACGAGTCCCTCGGGCGGGTGCGGCAGGCGCCACCCGGCAGCGGCTTCTCGGCCGGTGACCTCGTCGCCGGAGTGGTGCGTCGTCCGGACCCCGAACCGTGCGGGGCGTGCGCCCGTGGGGAGTTCGACATGTGCCGCAACGGCCGCTACACCGAACGCGGCATCAAGGAGCTCGACGGTTACGGGTCCGAGGCGTGGCGCGTGGAGGCCGAATACGCGGTGAAGCTGGAGCCGCATCTGGACCGCGTCGGTGTGCTCATGGAGCCGACCACCGTGGTGGCGAAGGCGTGGGAGCAGGTGGAGCGGGTGGGTGCCCGTTCGTGGTTCGAGCCGCAGCGCGTCCTGGTGACAGGCGCCGGGCCCATCGGCCTGCTCGCCACCCTCCTGGGCATCCAGCGGGGCTTGGAAGTACACGTGCTGGACCGCGTCACCGAAGGCCCCAAGCCCGGCCTGGTCCGGGACTTGGGTGCCACGTACCACGCCAAGGACATCGAGCAGGTCATCTCCGCCGTCTGCCCGGACATCGTCATCGAGGCAACCGGCGCGAACGAGCCCGTGCTCGCCTCGCTGACCGGCACCGCTCCCTACGGAGTGGTGTGCCTGACCGGGGTGTCACCCTCCGGCCGCAGGGCGACCGTGGACGCCGGCGCCGTGAACAGGGAGATCGTGCTGCAGAACGACGCGGTGGTGGGCTCGGTCAACGCCAACCTGCGCCACTACCGACAGGCCGCCGACGCCCTGGCCGAGGCAGATCCGGCATGGCTCGAGCGCGTGATCACCCGGCGGGTGCCGCTGGAACGAGCAGCGGAGGCGTTCCGGGAGCAACCGGACGACGTGAAGGTAGTCATCGAGTTCTAGACCGCGGAGACGAAATGCGAAGGGAAGGTTCTGCATGTCGTACGACGGTGCTCCCCTGGTCGTGGTCATGGGCGTGTCAGGTTCGGGGAAGACCACGGTGGGCCGGTCACTGGCCCGCCGTCTGGGTGTCCCCTACGCCGAGGGGGACGACTTCCACCCCCCGAGCAACGTGGCGAAGATGCGGGCCGGTCACCCTCTGGACGACGAGGACCGCCGCCCCTGGCTGGAGCAGATCGGACGATGGCTCGCCGGTCATGCGGACAGCGGCGGGGTGGTGACCTGCTCGGCGCTGAAGCGGCGCTACCGTGACCGGCTGGCATCCGCCGCACCGCGCACCTTCTTCCTGCATCTCGACGGCTCGGCCGAGCTGATCGCCGCACGGATCACCGCCAGAAAGGGCCACTTCATGGCGCCCGAGCTGCTGCACAGCCAGTTCGCCGCCCTCGAACCGATAGGGGAGGACGAAGCGGGGGCGGTCATCCCGATCGACGGCACACCGGAGGAGACCGTCGCCCTCGCCCACGCGGCCGTCACTTAGCCCGGAGGAGTCTCGAAGGACGACATTCGAACCGACGGTTTGCGGGTGCTCAGGTGCTCAGGTGCTCAGGTGCTCAGGTGCACAGGCGGTCGCGGCGAGGGAGGTATCCCGCGGGCTTTGCCGGCCCGCGGGACGGTCTCCCACGCGTCGTCCGCCGACCACCTTCGATGACGGTCGTGAACCGTCCTCCACCTGCCGAAGCGGGGCGGCAGGTCCGCGAACAGCCGGTACGCCTGCGGCTCGTAGGACCCGAACGAAGGGCGAACAGCCGTCACACGCAGCCCGGGGCCGCCATGAGGAGGCTCGTGGCCAGGACGTCACGGTCGCCGTACCGACGACAGCCGCTCAGCCTCGTCCCCTGTGGCGGGAGGGAGCGGGCGTCACCCACCCGCTCGAACAGCTCCCGCAGTTCGTCTCGCACGAGACGCTCAACGATCCCCACGACGCCAGACCGCCGAACAGCCCGATGGAGACTGACCTCTTACGGTCAGAGAGTCCCGCAGTCGGCGATGGTGATGGTGGCCGAGGTACGGCCGGACCGCGAGCCGTAGCTCTCGATCTTCCGCACGAGCTCCATGCTGCCCTCGTCGGCGACCTCGCCGAAGACGACGTGCTTTCCGTCGAGCCACGACGTCACGATCGTGGTGATGAAGAACTGCGAGCCGTTGGTGTTCGGGCCGGCGTTGGCCATGGAGAGCTGGCCGGGCTTGGTGTGCTTGAGCGTGAAGTTCTCGTCGGCGAACTTCTCGCCGTAGATGCTCTTGCCGCCCGTGCCGTCACCACGGGTGAAGTCACCGCCCTGGAGCATGAACTCCGGGATGACGCGGTGGAAGGACGAGCCCTTGTAGCCGAAGCCCTTCTCACCGGTCGCCAGCGCGCGGAAGTTCTCCGCGGTCTTGGGGGCGACGTCGTCGAACAGGTTCATGTTGATCCGGCCGGCGGGAACGCCGTCGATGGTGATGTCAAAGAAAACCTTGATAGTCATGCCCCCATCTTGACATCCGGCACCCTCCAGAACGGTCCCGGGCACCCCGGGCACCCCTCCGGGCCTTTTCTGAACCCGCGACCGTCTCCTCTTCGCTCGGTGGTCGAGGCATCACCGGCGTGATCGTCACCGTCACCGCCGGCACGCCGGCCGCCTCCGCGGCCCCGCTCGGCTTCGGAACCGGCGCCGTGGCCTTGTCGTCGCTGGTCTGGCGCCAGCACCGGGACTTCGACGAGGTACGTGAGACAGGCGCGGAGTCGCGGCTGACCGGAGCCGGGAGGACGGGGTGGGAGCGGGTCCGGCTGCAGGCTGTGGACTGCTTCGAATGCGGGGAGAAAGGCGACACGGTGGTTCGCCCGGTCGATCGGGTGCCATGATCGCTCAGCGACCCCGCACCTTGGCCACGCCCCGGAGACCACGGGTCGCACCGCGACAGCGGACTGACGGAAGGAACGTGCGTGCGCAGACTCGTCTACTATGTTGCCACCACTCTCGATGGCTTCGTCGCCGGGCCGGACGGCGCGGATCCCACCGGCCCCAACGGCTTCTGGCCCATGCAGGAGGACTACATACAACACCTCGTCACCGAGTATCCGGAGACGTTACCCGCCCATGCGCGGCAGGCACTGTCCGTCACGGCGGGGGGCACCCGCTTCGATACCGTTCTCGAGGGCCGGCGCAGCTACGAGATCGGTCTCGCGGCTGGAATCACCGACGCCTACCCCCACTTGCGGCATCTCGTGTTCTCCCGAACCCTGACCGAGGTTCCCGGCCCGGCCGTCGAACTGGTCGCCGACGACCCGGTGGCGACCGTGCGGGAGCTCAAGCACCAGGATGGCAAGGACATCTGGCTACTCGGCGGCGCCGAGCTGGCGGGGTCCCTGTACGGCGAGATCGACGCGATGATCCTCAAACTGGGCCCGCTCACCATCGGCGACGGGATCCCGCTGTTCTCCCGCAAGGCAGCCTTCGACCCGCGGACCTGGACACTCGAGGACCACACCGCCCTGAAGAGCGGTGCGGTTCTCCTGAGCTACACACGGGCCACGAGCTGAGTGCCCCGGGCCGACGGCGCCGGTGCGAGGCCACACGTGTGCATGCTCATAGCGTCAGGCAAGCGCCGCGTGGCCGCAACCGACGTTTCCTCCTCACAGGTGATGGTGACTTCACTGTGGACGCGTCCCGGTGTCATGCGGACGGTTCAATGGTCCGCCGTACACGGCTGGGTCGAGGAGCCGGCGATGGACTCTGGACCGCATCGCCACGGTGATCGCGCGGCCCTTCCACGTCCGCTTCAGCTCCGTGCAGACCTGGCGCATCGTGCGCGCAGGGCGGGAGCGAGCGGATCCCGGAGCGCCGGGCGGTCGAACGTGACGCGAATGCGGTGGCCACCGTGGATCGTGGAGACGCGGCGGCGCCACTCCTGGCGGACGGAAGGCGGTCGGGACCTGTAGTCGGTGACGCGGGGACCGATCGGCCCTGGTTCGGTCATGCCGTTCCGCCCGAGGATGGGGGCACGCACCATCAGGAGCACCGGGTGAGAGACGAGATGGCAGATGTACTCCGACGACGGATTTCGTGAGCTGAACCGGCAGGAGTGCCTGCGCCTTCTGGCCGAGGCGCCCGTGGGGCGCGTCGTGTTCACCCGGCAGGCGCTGCCTGCCGTGCTCCCCGTCGATTTCCGCCTGGCCGACGACGGGGCGGTTCTGCTGTGCGCCTCGGTGACATCCGAGCTTGCGAGCGCCATCGCGGGGGCGGTGGTGGCCTTCGAGGCCGACGAGTTCGACACGCACACCCGTGCGGGCTGGAGCGTTGTGGTCACCGGCACGGCCACCCTGGTCACCGACCCTGCCGAACACACTAGGCTCCTGCGAGAAGGACCAAGATCCTGGACACCCGCCCCTCAGGAGATCTTCGTCCGTGTGGATCCGGAACTGGTGACCGGACGGGCCCTGGCGGGCGGACGCACCCTGGACGGGGTCGAACTCCCGCCGTAGGACGGCGGGCGACCGGTCACCGAGCCGGACTGCGGGGTGTCCGGCGTCCTGCGGTAGGAGGAGCAGGTCACCTGGACCGTCACGGACCCGCCGCGACGGAGCCTTGCCCAGTCGCCCGCGGCTCCCCGACGGGCCGGACTGCCGAAACCCCTCAGCCCGGGAGAGGATGGAGACCATGGGCAGGCCCATCGTCGTCGGCGTGGACGGTTCCGAGTCCAGCCTGAGGGCCGTGGACTGGGCGGTCGACGAGGCCGCGTTGCACGCACTGCCGTTGCATGTGGTGTACGCGTCACTCTGGGAGCGCTACGAGCGTGCCGTCTTTCCCACGAGCCCGGGCAGGACGGAGCAGATACTCACCGACGTGCTCGTGGTGGCTGCGGCCGAACGTGCCGGCCGGCGATGTCCCGGCATGACGATCACCACCGAGGTCGTGCCCGCAGGGCCGGTGCCCGTACTCCGTCATGCCGCACGCAAGGCCTCCGCGCTCGTCCTGGGCTCCCGCGGTCGTGGGAGCACCGCGGAACTGCTGCTGGGCTCGGTCAGCCTGGCCGTCGCCGGGCGGGCCGAAGGCCCGGTGATCGTCGTCCGCGGCGTACCGGACGGCCCGGTCGAGGCCCGGCTCCATGGCCGTCGCGTCGTCGTGGGGGTGCCCGACGAACCGGACGGCTCGGCGGCCATGCGTTTCGCCTTCCGTGAGGCGGACCGACGTGACCTTCCGCTGGAGGCCGTCCGGGCCTGGCACCGGCACGCACATGAGCCGACCGACCACGTTCCGGTTCCCGGCGAACCCGCGGAGGTGCACCGGCGACGCGCCGTCGAGGCATGGGAGACCGCGCTGCGCGCACCCGCCGAAGAGTTCCCGGACGTCGAGGTGCGTCAGCGGATCGTCGAGGGCCGTGCCCGCACCGCCCTTCTCGATGCCTCGGCCGATGCGGCACTCCTCGTGATCGGTGCGCGGCATCCCGACGGACGCTTCGACCTGCACATCGGCCGTGTGACCCACGCCGTGCTGCACCACGCCGCCTGCCCCGTGGGAGTGGTCCCGTAGCGGATATGATCCCGCCCTGGTCCTCGACCACCAGGGCCCATCGGCCCCAGGACGGCCCGGTCGGCCCCTGGGACGGTGCCGCGGGCCGGGGGATGCTCGAAACGTCCTGGAAGGCTCCGAGGGGACCGCCATGACGAACGACGCGCTCGACCGGACCCCGTCTCGCGCCCTGGGCGGTATCTCTCGCGGACGGCGCCGACGAGGTGTGTGTGCGTGCCCTGCGGCTGATGCCGCGCAACATCGTCGTCTGCGTCACCGAAGGGCCGGGTCATGCTCGCCGGCGAGCTGGAACGCAGGAGCGAAAGGTGCCCGCCGTCGCCATGACCTGTCAGATCGACGGGGTGGTCGCGGTCGCCGAACGGCTCGCCTGGCGGCTGGACGACACGCGTCTTCGGTCGGACGAGCAGACACTGCACGGCGCGGCCGACGACTGGCTGCGTGAAGGGTGACAGGAGGCGGACCGTCATGATGAAGAACGTGCTGATCGCGTACGGAACGACGAACGGATCCACCGCGGAGATCGCCGAGTTCGTCGCCGAGGTCCTGCGCGGGGACGGGCTGAGGGCCGAAGCTCTCCCGGCCCGTTCGGTGTCCGATCTGACGTCGTACGACGCCGTGGTGGTCGGCGGAGGCCTGTACGCCGGTCGCTGGCACAAGGACGCTCGCCGTTTCGTGCGGCGCCACCGCAAGGCATTGAGCGAACGCCCGCTGTGGTTGTTCAGCAGCGGACCGCTCGACCCTTCGGCCTCGGAGCGCGACCTCCCACCGGCACCCGGCGTGAAGAAGGCCATGACCGGCCTCGACACCACGGATCACGTCACCTTCGGCGGCTGCCTCAAGGAAGGCGCAAAGGGCTGGGTCGCCCGGATGATCATCCGCAACGGGAAGGGCGGTGACTTCCGCGATTTCGAGCGGATCGAGGCATGGGCGGCGCGGATCGGCCGGGAACTGCGGTCCGACGGACACGGGCGCGGTGTCACCTGATCGCAGTGCTCTCCGGCAACGTGCCGGCCAGGGCCTCCGGCATCACCGGAAGCACCTCGAAGTCTCCGGCCAGTCCGGCAAGCCGCAGAACACGCAGGAGTGACGGACTGTCGCTGACCAGACGCAACCGACCGCGCCGCGCCAGCACGCGGTTGCGCACCCGGCACAGCACGCCCAGTCCCGCGCAGTCGATGAAGGACACGGGGCGCAGATCCAGTACCAGGTCGAGGCCGGTGCGGCCCGTCAGCGCGTCCAGACGCGTTCTCAGGGCCGGCGCCGTGGCCAGGTCGATCTCGCCGGTCAGCGTCACGACGTCTGCCCTTCGCTCCGGCGACTGCGGGAGGACGGACCTGCTGGAGATGTCAGCCATGGTCAGAGCAAAGCCGGGCGGCCGGACGTGCGGTAGGGCCGTTCGGTCCCGCCCGCGAGGCCGGGGGGACCTTCGCGGCGCGCGGCAGAGGGCGTGGCGTCGTGGACGCGTCCCTCCACCGGCCGGTGGGGCCGACCGGCGTCGCGGAGCCGGAGCCACCGGGTGCCCGGCAGGCCCCCTTCAGAGGGACACATCGACATGACGCCGGGTGACGGCCGAAGTCCAGGGCGTTCGGGCCTGACCACGGCCCTGGCCGGCCCGGGTGCTCCGGGCGGTGCTTTCCGGCACCCGTGGGCGGTCGCCGGTGTCGCCCGGTGCGACAAAGAGGGAGGATCGAGGGAGAGGGCAACAGGGCCGACCGGCCCTGGCCTTCCTGCCCGCGAACGAGGAGGATCCGATCCGTACCGCGCCAAGGAACCGGGTACGGACACGGACACCGGGACGAAACGCTGAACAAGGAGCATGAACATGGCGGACGGCGAGCAGCCCGGCCACGACGACCGGATCCGGGTCTTCCTGCTGGACGACCACGAGGTCGTACGGCGCGGCGTGCACGACCTGCTGAACGACGAACCGGACATCACCGTGGTCGGCGAGGCCGGCACCGTCGAGCAGGCTCTGGTGCGTGTGCCCGCCCTGCGTCCTCAGGTCGCGATTCTCGACGTCCGCCTGCCCGACGGCGACGGCGTGTCCGTGTGCCGCGAACTCCGTTCGAGCATGCCCGACCTCGCGTGTCTGATGCTGACCTCCTTCGACGACGAAGAGGCGCTGCTGGACTCCATCATGGCCGGCGCCTCCGGATACGTGCTGAAGCAGATCCAGGGCTCCGACCTGGTCTCCGCCGTGCGCACGGTGGCCCGGGGCCAGTCCCTGCTCGACCCGAGCGCCACCACGAAGCTGATGGCCCGGTTGCGGGGAGGCCGGCAGGAGGAGGATTCCGATGCCCTTCCCGGGCTGACCGAGCGCGAGCGGGAAATCCTGGCGCTGATCGGCGAGGGGCTGACCAATCGCCAGATCGGACAGCGTCTCTACCTCGCCGAGAAGACGGTGAAGAACCACATCTCCCGCCTCCTGGCCAAGCTCGGCGTCGAACGGCGCGTCCAGGCGGCCGTCATCGCCACCCAGGCCCAGGACCGGCTCAAGGGCGACAGCCGCTGAGGCCGGCCGGGTCGTCCGACACCGAAGGGAGCCGCACCCACCGGCCGCCCGGCTTCCCCACCACCCGGCGTCCCGCCTCTGACGGACGCGACCGCACCGCCCACGCCTGTCTCCGTCCCGGTCACCTGCCTTGATCTCGTACCGTTCGCCCCCGCGCCCCGATACCGTGGCAGCAGTGGGATCGACGGCCCGCGACACGGTAGGACGACCAGGAGGACCGGGCGTGGAAAGTTCCGCGGAATCGCGGGAAGCACGGGTACGGCTTCCCCAGTTGCGGCTGGACGAGCTGCTGGAGGAGTTGCAGGCCCGCCTCGATGCCGCACGGGGTACGCGGGACCGGGTCCACAGCCTGCTCGAGGCGGTGCTGTCGGTCGGCCGCGAGCTGGACCTCGAGCAGGCGCTGTACAGCATCGTGCAGGCCGCGGCGGTTCTCGTCGACGCCCGGTACGCCGCGCTCGGAGTCATCGGCCCGGACGGCAAACGGCTGTCCGACTTCCTCACCGTCGGTCTCACCGAGGAGCAGATCACTCGGATCGGCCATTACCCGGAAGGCCACGGCATTCTGGGGGAGCTGATCCGTCACCCCGAGCCCCTGCGGCTGGTCAAGCTCTCCGAGCACACCGCCTCGTACGGCTTCCCGCCCAACCATCCGCCGATGAACACCTTCCTCGGTGTCCCGATCCGCGTGCGCGACCAGGTTTTCGGCAATCTGTACCTGACCGAGAAGCGAGGCGGAGCGCAGTTCGACGAGGACGACGAGTCGGTTCTCTCCACCCTCGCCGTCGCGGCCGGCGTCGCCATCGACAACGCCCGCCTGTACGAGGAGTCACGGCGGCGGGAGCGTTGGTTGCAGGCGAGCGCGGAGATCACGCACGCCATCATGTCCGGCAGCGAACGGGACGGCGTCCTGCGCCTGATCGCCGAGCGGGCCATGGACATCACGGGGGCCGCCCTGGCCGTGGTGGCGGTGCCGATGGAAGGCACCGGCACCCTCACGGTGGAGCTGGCCATCGGGGAGGAAGCCGAGACCCACAGCGGGATGGTGCTGCCCGTCGAGAAGAGCCTGATCGGTCAGGCGTTCTCGGAAGCCGCCACGATCACCAGCCCGGATGTCTCCCAGGACGAACGGGTCTCCTCGGGCCCGCGGCGCTTCATCGGCCTCGGCCCTGCCGTCGCCGCACCCATCGGCAGTGGCGACGGTGTCCGCGGTGTCGTGCTGCTGGTCCGCGAGACGGGCCAGACGGTGTTCCTCGAGCAGGAGACGGAACCGCTCAAGGCCTTCGCCGCCCAGGCCGCGGTGGCGATGGAACTCGCCGAGCGCCGCCAGGCCGCCCAGCAGATCGCGCTCCTGGAAGACCGCGACCGCATCGCCCGGGACCTGCACGATCTGGCGATTCAGCGGCTCTTTGCCACCGGCATGACACTGCAGAGCGCCGGCCGTTTCATCGAGCACCCCGAGGCCTCCGAGCGGGTGGTGCGGGCGGTGGACGACCTGGACGAAACCATCAAGATCATCAGGTCGACGATCTTCGGCCTGCGTTCGCGGGAGAGCGCGGCCGGCACAGGTCTGAGGGCCCGGGTCGTGCGGGCCGTCGGCGAGGCCGCGCCCGTACTGGGCTTCGCCCCGAGCCTGCGCATGGAGGGGCTGCTGGACACGCAGGTGCCGAAGGAGACGGCCGACCATCTGATGGCGGTCCTTTCCGAAGCCCTGACCAATGTGGCCCGGCACGCGCGGGCGGGCGGCGCCGAGGTCGTACTGGCGACGGACGGCCGTGAGGTGCGGCTGGAGGTGTCCGACAACGGCGTGGGCATCGCCGCTGAGGGACGCCGCAGCGGGTTGGGCAACATGGCCGAACGCGCCCGGCAGTTGGGCGGCGAACTGGACTGGACCTGCCCGGACGGCGGAGGTACCGCGTTGGTCTGGCGAGTCCCGGTGGGTGACCGCGGGGACCGGTGATGCCGACGGCCCTCCTCCCGGCCGTCTCGCTGACCGCCGTCCTCGACCAGGGCAAGGTGCCGGCCGTGTGGATCGATACCCTCGTGGACGGGCGTGCCGTACCGGCTTGCGGGCCGCGCGCCCTCAGTCGAGCGGGTCGGCCGGGACGGCCTGCTCCGTCCAGATGACCTTGCCGGTCGTCGTGTAGCGGGTCCCCCAGCGCTGGGCGAGCTGGGCCACGATCAGCAGTCCTCGCCCTCCCTCGTCGGTGGTCCGGGCATGGCGCAACCGTGGTGAGGTGCTGGCGCCGTCGGAGACCTCGCAGATCAGGACGCGGTCCCGGATCAGGCGCAGTTCGACCGGTCCGGTCGCGTGGCGGAGGGCATTGGTGACCAGTTCGCTGACGATGAGTTCCGAGGTGAAGGTCAGGTCGGGCATGCCCCACGCGTCCAGTTGCCGACCGACGAGACCACGGGCGTGGGCGACTGCGGCCGGATCGCCGGGCAGGTTCCAGGAGACGACCTGGTCCGGGGCCAGGACCCGGGTCCGGGCGAGAAGCAGGGCCACGTCGTCGGACGGTGGGCCGGTCAGCAGGGCGTCCACCGTGCCCTGGCCGATCTCCTCCAGTGCCGGCCCGCGCGCCCCGAGGGCTTCGCCCAGCCGGTTGAGACCCACGTCGATGTCCCGGTCGTAGGTCTCGATGAGGCCGTCCGTGTAGAGGGCGAGGAGTGTCCCCTCGGCCAGCTCCACTTCGGTGGACTCGAAGGGGAGGTAGCCGAGCCCCAGGGGTGGTCCGGCGGGCAGGTCGAGAATGTCGGTGGTGCCGTCGGAACCGACGATCACGGGCGGCAGGTGGCCGGCCCTGGCCAGCGTGCACCGTCTGCTGACCGGGTCGTACACGGCGTACAGGCAGGTGGCCCCGAGGAACGCGGTGCCCGCGCTCTCGTCACCGGCCGCCGTGACCTTGCCGTCGTACGGGCCCAGATGGCCGATGACGAGATCGTCGAGATGGGCCAGCAGCTCGTCCGGAGACAGGTCCAGGTCGGCGAGCGTGCGCACGGCGGTGCGCAGGCGGCCCATGGTCGCCGCCGCGTTCATGCCATGCCCGACGACGTCCCCGACGACCAGGGCGACCCGGGCCCCGGAGAGCGGGATCACGTCGAACCAGTCACCGCCCACACCGCTGGGGGCGTCCGCGGGCAGGTACCAGGACGCCACCTCCAGCGCGGAGCCTCCGGCCAGCTCCTGGGGCAGCAGGTAGCGCTGCATGGAGCGGGCCGCGGCGCGTTCGCGGGTGAAGCGGCGCGCGTTGTCGACGGACACGGCGGCCCGGGACACGAGCTCCTCGGCGAGCCGCACGTCGTCGTCCTCGAACGGGCCGGTGCGATCGGTGCGGGCGAACGTCGCCACCCCGAGCGTGACGCCCCGCGCCCGCACCGGCACCACCATCACCGAGCGGAAGTCGAAGTCGCGGAAGGTCGAGCCCAGCGACTCGTCCTCGGTCACCCAGGCGCTGGCCGAAAGGTCGAGCATCCGCTCCACCAGGGTCCGGCTCTCCTGCAGGCACCGGGTCACCGGCGACAAGGCAGCACGCCTGACCGTTTCTCCCACGGCCAGGCTCGCCTCCGGACAGCCCTCGAGCACCGACTGCTGGCCGGCGCGGCGGATGACGGGTGTCATGCCCACCGGGCCCGGCGCCGGCTCCTCGCCTCTCATGACCGAGTCCAGCAGATCGACGGCGACGAACTCGGCGACGGACGGCACCGCCTCGTCCGCCAGTTCCTGCGCTGTCCGCGTCACCTCCAGCGTGCTGCCGATCCGCGCACCGGCGTCGTTGAGCAGAGCCAGGCGTTCCTGGGCCCGCCACCGCTCGGTGACGTCGACGACCATGTAGGAGACGCCGACGGTGCGGCCCTTGCGGTCCCTCATGACGAAGAAGGAGGCGGAGCGGGCGCGCATCAGGTCGGGGGCCAGGTGGCTGGGGGCGCGGTACTCGTGGTCCAGCACCGGTTCCCCGGTTTCGAGGACCTTGCGCATGCGGTCCTCGAAGGCTTCGGCCTCCGCCTGCGGCAGCACGTCCCTCACCTGTCGTCCCAGGCGTCGTTCGAGGGGGACGAGACGCTCCAGTGGTTCGTTCACCCAGACGTAGCGCAGGTCCGCGTCCAGGACGGCCATGCCGATGGGCGCGTCGTTGAGGAACGGCGTCACCATCAGCTGGCTCACGCCTCCGTTCGGCATCCGCCAGAAGGCGCGCTTCGGCGGCCGGCCGACGAATCTGCCGAAGAGAAGTGCGGCGGCCGTGGCGACCAGGACGCCCGGCACCATCTCGTAGATGCCCGACTCCAGGGGGCCGAGGAGCGGGTTGATCTGGTCCCACCACAGGACCGTGCCCGCGCCCGACACGATTCCGGCCATGGCGCCGGCCCAGGTCATGCGCGGCCAGTACAGGGAGAGGAGCACCACCGGGCCGAAGGCGGCTCCGAAGCCCGCCCAGGCCTGCCCGACGATGTCCAGCAGTCCGCCGCCCCTGAGCGCGATGGTGTAGGCCACCAGGATCACCACGACGACGGCGCACCGGCCGACCAGCACCAGTGTCCGGTCCCCGGCCCGCCGGTGGAGGAACGCGCGGTAGAAGTCCTCGGTGAGGGCGGTCGACGACACGAGGAGCTGGCTGTCGGCGGTCGACATGATCGCGGCCAGGACGGCGATCAGTATCACTCCGGCGACCCAGGGGGTGAGCAGGGTCCGGGCCAGGGCGATGTACACCGTGTCCGGTTCACCGAGCGGCGCGCCCGGCTGGGCGATGCCGACCAGGCCGACGAGGGTGGCGCCGGCGAGTACGACGGCGACCCAGACGGTGCCGATCCGGCGGGCCGCCGGGATCGCACGGGTGCTGCGGATGCCCATGAAGCGGGCCAGGATGTGCGGCTGGCCGAAGTAGCCGAGGCCCCAGGCGAGCAACGAGATCATGGCCACGACTCCGAGTGCCCCGCCGGCCGACCACTGACCGTCCGCGTAGCCGACCCGGGCCCCCATGTCGAGCAGCTCGGGGGCTTCGCGGTCGAGGGAGTCCTCCAGGGCCCCGAAGCCGCCGAGCACCGTGACAGCGGTCAGGGGGAGCACGACCAGCGCGAGGAGCATCAGGCTCCCCTGCATCACATGCGTCATGCTCACGGCGAGGAAGCCGCCCAGGCAGGCGTAGACGACGATCAGCAGGGCGGTCAGGGTCACCCCGACGCCGAAGCGGAGGTCGAAGACCTGCTCGAACAGCAATCCGCCGGCCACCAGGCCACTGGCCACGTAGACGGTGAAGAACACCAGGGTGACGGCGGCCGACACCACGCGGAGCATCCGGGTGCGGTCCTCGAACCGCTCCTCCAGATAAGCCGACAGGCTCACGGCGTTCTCGGCGCGTTCGGTGTAGGTACGCAGCCGTGGTGCGACGAAGAGCCAGTTGAGGTAGGTGCCGATCACCAGGCCGACGGCGATCCAGCTGGCACCGAGGCCCGCCGCGTACACCGCTCCGGGCAAGGCGAGGAACAGCCAGCCCGACATGTCGCTGGCGCCCGCCGACAGGGCTGCGACGAAGGCGTTGAGTCTGCGGCCGCCGAGGGCGAAGTCGGTGAAGGTGCGAGTGCGGGTGTACGCCCAGACACCGATCCCGATCATGGCGGCCACGTACACGAGGAACGTGGTCAGGATCGGCGCACTCACATCGAACATGTGTTCCTCGCCCGCGAGGGTCATGGGAGGGGCATGGCCATCGGCACGCCTGGCATTTTGTCTTGCCTTCGGTACAAATGTACAGATCCGGGCTGCGAGGGACCGCTGGGTGCGTCCGCCGCTCGTGGTCGGTACCGGGGTCGGACGGGGCGAGCGGCGGTCAGGGGCACGCGTACGTGAAACGGGTGGTGGCCGTGCGCTCGATCGGCGACAGGATGCGCAGTTCGGCCCGGGCCGTGAGGCGCCCCGGTCCCTGGAAGGTCCACCGCAGATGCAGCCGTGCCCGCTTCTGTCCGCGGACCATCTTTTCCTCCAGCACGCCCGAGGCGGTGCCGTCGCTGCGGACCCAGCGGTAGGAAAGGGTGCCCGGGCGGCCGTTCGTGGTGACGAGGGCGACGATGGACGCGGTGCCGTCGCAGTCGAGTTCCGCCGGCCTGGCCGTGACCGTGGCCGCGCTGACGGTGAGAGGCGGCCCGAGCCGTTGCCAGGCGAGGAGTGCGAGGACGCAGAGCACCACGAGCACGGGCAGCGCGTGTCTGCGCGGCCGGCGCGGCCGGGGTGGGGGAGCCGGGGTGGCGGCGAGCATCCGGTGGGTGCGGTGCCCGACGGTGGCGGTCACGCCCGGGCCGAAGCGAAGCACGGTGCCCTCGACGCGGTCGGGCGGCACCGGCCGTTTCAGCGCCGCGTGGTCGACGAGGGTCTCGTCACGTTCGGGACGCTCGATCCAGTGGCTGGCCAGCACGGTGGCGCTGTACTCGGCGTCGGCCGAGCCCGGCTCGTCCCCCGGGGCGCGGCTGCCGACGGGCCGGAGATCCCCGCGCGGGGCGCGGCCGTCGGCGGCCCTGAGGTCCCGGGTCGTGCCGAGTACGCGGGTGGCAGCGCCCTCTTCGGCCGCCGGTACGAGCACCTCGGTCCGCTCGTCCGCGGTCGGCGGCATGCGGGTCGGTCGGCTGGTGGTGGGCGGTACGTGGGTGGGTTCTTCGGTGGTTGGCGGGGTCTGGTTCGGTGGGCCGGTGGTGGGCGGTACGTGGGTGGGTTCTTCGGTGGTTGGCGGGGTCTGGTTCGGTGGGCCGGTGGTGGGCGGTACGTGGGTGGGCTCTTCGGTGGTTGGCGGGGTCTGGCTCGGTGGGCCGGTGGTGGGCAGTACGTAGGTGGGCTCGTCCGTGGTCGGCGAGGGCTGGGTCGGTCGGCCGGGCAGCACCTCGGTGGGCTCGTCGGCGGATCTCGGGGGACCGATGGGATCGCAGGGGGGCGGGGGACCGTGGTCGTCATCGTGTGCGGTCATCGGAGGTCGCACCGCCTGGTGAGGAGCTGCTGTGAGGCGCTCCCGTCGGCGGCGGCCGGGGTCGTGGTGGCCTGGACCGCCCAGTAACAGTCCAGGGTCTGGAACGTGTGGTCGACGGTGAGCGTGTACTGGGTGGCGCCGCTGCGCTCGAAGGTCTGGGACGCACCGTCCGGGGTGCCCAGCCGGCCCACTGTGCGGCTCGTGAACCAGGAGACCGTGATCGAGACCGGGCCGGTGCCGTCCGTGGTGATGCCGATGGTGGCGGTGGCGGTCACGGGACCTGTCTGCCGAAACGGCGACACCACGGCGTCCTTGACGGTGGGCGCGGCAGGCGGGGCGGGCGTCGTGGTCGTGGGGCCCGTGGGGGTCACCGCACCGGTCGGGCCGCCGGGCGCGGTGGTCTCCTCGCCCCCGGAGGGGGTGGCGGCGGCCGTGGGTTCGTCCGGACCGGAGGGCGTCGGCGCCGAGGGCGATGGGGTGAGTGACGGCGAGGGCCCGGCCGACTCGGCGGGCGTGGTGGACGCCGACGGCGGCGAGGAGCCTGTGGGACCGGGCGGAGCGGCCGGCCCGCGGCCGGGCTGAGGGCTGGTGGTGGCCAGGGCCAGGGCCGACCGCTGCGCGGCGGTCCCCGGGTCGAACGGGGCCCCGAGGGCCAGGAGGACACCGAGAGCCGCGGCGGCGGCCGACACGAGCAGCCCCGGGCGGCCGGGCAGCCATGACTGCGCCGGGCCCTGTCCCGGCTGACGGCGCAGAACCGTGCGGGCCGTGTCCGTGGTGCTGTGGGGCGCCTCGCGGGACGAGGGCAGGAGCAGGGCCAGCAGGGCCACCAGGGCGGCGAGCCGGCTCCGGCCGCGTTCCTCCCAGTCAGGGCCGTAAGCGCTGCCGGCGGCGGCCTCCAGTTCCGCGACGAGATCCTCGGCGCGGGCGGGCCGTTCCTCGGGGTTCTTGGCCAGGCCGCGGCGCACCAGGCCCCGCAGTGCCTCGGGGGCCTCCTCGGCCGGCACGGGCGCGTCGACGTGCTGGAGTGCGAGTTCGGCCAGGTTGTCGCCCAGGTACGGCTTGTGGCCCGTCAGGCATTCGAAGAAGGTGGCCGTGGCCGCGTACACGTCGGCGGCGGGGGAGGCGGGCGCGCCGGTCCACTGCTCGGGGGCCATGTAGGAGGGGGTTCCGGCCACGCCCGAGCTGGTGCCCGCGTCCACCGCGATGCCGAAGTCGAGCAGCTTGGAGCATCCGTCCGCCGTGACCAGGACGTTCTCCGGCTTGTAGTCGCGGTGGACGACGCCGACCCGGTGCGCGTCGGCCAGCCCGAGCAACGACCCCTTGAGAATGACGAGCGCGGCCTCGGGGTCGAGCGGGCCCTCCCGCTTCAGCAGCGCACGCAGCGAGACGCCGTCGACCAGCTCCATCACGATGGCGGCGCCGTCCGGGCTCTCCACGTACTCGTACAAGCCGGTGACGTACGCGCTCTCCAGCCCGGCCAGCAGGCGTGCCTCGGCTCGGAAGTCGTGCACGAATCCCGGCCGGGTGCGCAGGGCCTCGCTGAGGTACTTCACCGCGACCGGAATGCCGGTCTCCTCGTGGACGGCCTGGACGACCCGCCCACTCGCCCCTTCCCCGAGTTCGAGCGACCCGGTGTATCCGGGCACTTCCCACCTGTTCATCGCATCCCCCCTGGGCCGTCGTTCCGTGGCGGTCGGCCTCGCGCTCGAAGACACATCTTTCGGCCACTGCGGTTGCGTGGCCAGAAGTATGTGCGAGGCGTGCCCGGACCGTGACAGACCCGCTGGGTGAACGGGACGTTTCCCTTCAGGACCCCCGCTCCGCCGTCTTGGGCAGACCGAGCAGGAGCAGTGTCACGTCGTCGTCATGGGAGGCCGTGTCCGGGACGAGGGTTCCGAGCAGCCGGTCCGCGGCCCGGTCCAGCGTCTCCGGGTCCGCCTGCCCGTCCTTCGGTTCATGGCCGAGGGTGTGGGCGAGGGTGTGGGCGAGGACGTCGATCTGGGCCTCGATGTCGGTGCCGGGACGTTCGACCAGCCCGTCGGTGTACAGCGCGAGCGTGCTGCCGGGCGGCAGCGGATGGCTGACGTCCTCGAACGGCAGCGCCATGCCGGACGAGTCGTTGACACCCAGCGGCACACCGACCGGGGCCCCGAGCCGGCAGGCCGGTCCACCGGGCGGCAGGGCGATGACGGGAAGGTGTCCGGCCGAGCACAGGGTGACCTCGTTCGCCTCTTGGTCGATCACGAGGTAGACGCAGGTGACCAGTTGGTCCGCCAGGTCGCTCACGAAGGCGTCCAGCCCGGTCATGAGCACACCGGGCGTGGCCCCCGTGCGGGCCAGGGCGTGGGAGGCGGCGCGCAACTGCCCCATGACGGCAGCGGCCTCCAGGCCCCGGCCCATCACGTCGCCGACGACGACGCCCGTGCGGCGCTTGTCGAGGGGGATGACGTCGAACCAGTCGCCGCCGACGCCGGGGTCCTGGACGGACGCCAGGTACCGGTGAGCGCTGGGGAGGTACGCGAGGCGGGGCGGCTGTCCCATGAGGCTGTGCTGCAGGGTGTGGGCGATCCGGCGCTGTTGCTCGTAGCGCTCGGCGCGTTCGGTCTCCGCCCGTCTGCGCTCGGTGATGTCCCGTACGGTCAGGAAGACGAGGGTCTCCTGCTCGGACTCGAGGCTGCTGACGCTCACCTCGACGGGGAACTCCGAGCCGTCGTCGCGCAGGCCGTACAGGTCCCGGTCCAGGACCACGGGTCTCGGATCGCGCAGGCGGAGGTAGGTGCCGAGGAGGGCGCCGTGCCGCCGTCGCCGCGGGGCGGGCGCCAAGTGGACCACATCGGTGCCGACGAGGTCGTCCGGCGAACGGCCGAAGAGGCGCGTGACCTGCGCGTTGGCCATGACCACGGTGCCGTCGCCGTCCGTGATCAAGGTGGCGTCGGGCGCGGATTCCAGCAGCGCCCGGAACCGCCGGTGGGACCGTTGGGCCTCCCGCTGGGCCGCGACGCGGTCGGTGATGTCGGTGACCACGCCGCAGACGGCGTAGGGACGGCCGGAGGTGTCGGTGAGCGGGAAGAGAGTGGAGAGGAACTCCCGCGCACCCCCCGGCAGGGCGAGCACCTCCTCTCGCTGCACCGGCTTGCCCTCCGCCAGCAGGGTGAGGTCGGCGGGCCGCGCTCGCAGCCCGGCATCGGCCGGCATGACCTCCTGGTCCCGCCGGCCGAGGACCTGCTCCCGACGCAGGCCCAGGATCTGCTCGAACGTCGTGTTGACCGACAGGAAGCGCCCGTCGAGGTCCTTGATGAACACCACCGCGGGCGTGTGATCCATGAAGGCCTGAAGCAGTTCGTTCTGGCGTACCTGCCACTCCAGCCGGGCATGAGCCGCTTCCACCCGCCGGCCCACCGCCAGCGTCGTGAAGATCACCGCCGTGAACACGGCCACGTGACCGCAGACGAGCAGAGCGGTACCCAGCCGCACCCCGAACACGCCCGCGTCCTCACCCGCCAGGACACCCCAGCCCAGCAGCGGCGGCACCACCACCACCGTGACGAACAGCCACCGTCCCAGCGCGCCCGTCGTACCCGCGTTCCACAGCAGCCCTGCCGGGCCCTCGTCCGGGCGGGCCAGGAAGAGGGCCGTCCCCAGCAGCACGAGCGCAAGAGCGGTGTGCAGTGCCATGCCCGTGTAGGCGCCGAACCGCTCCAGTTCGGGCACCGCGTAGGCGGACCCGTACAGCCGCAGCATGCCGAGGGCTCCGACGGCCAGGCCCGGGATCTGACTCGCCCAGGCGGGGATCCGAGACGCCCCGGCGCACAGGGCGGCCACCCCCGCGAGCATGAGCGCCGCGGCCGTGTTCGGCGCCATGCGTCCCGGCGCCCCGGTTCCCACTGCGGCGGTGGAGTCCTGGAAGAGCAGCTCGTCGATGCCCAGACCCGCCCCGGTCGCGTACTCCACGAGGGTCAGCACGCCGAGCACGGCGGCCAGGGCCGCCGCCGCCCGGGCCGCGGCGAGGGTCCGCGTGCGGACCGCACCGTGGGCGATCACGAACAAGGAGAAGCCGAGCGCCACGAGCGCCACGGCGGCATTGGGCTTCATCGACACCGCGGTACCGGGCAGCACCTTCTTCAGCACGTCGGTGTCGGAGACCCATCCGGCCAGGCTCACCAGCCCGAGCAGACCGCCCGTCAGGGCAGCGGCCCCGGCCACGGAACGCACGGCGTCGAGAACAGGAGGACGGAACGGCAGGCCGTCGACCCGCTCCGCGCGACGCGCGCCGGACACCGGCGTCCACTGCTCCCTCGTCACCGCACTCTCATCCCTGCCGGGAGACTGCCCGACCCTCATGGATCAGGCTGAACAGTACGAAAAGGGTATAGGCCCGACGTGACGCCGACCCTGTGAGCCCGTCCCGTCTGCCCTGCTGCCCTGAACACGGCGCTGTCCGGCCCATGCACCTCTGATGAGTTTTCGCGCGTGAACCCGTCACACCTACGAGGGACCACGACGACGAGGCGGAAGGATGACGTGATGAGTGCGGACACACGGCTGGAGGAACTGGACGTGAGCGTTCTGGGCGAGGCCGACGAGCCGGCGTTCTCGGGGCTGGTGGAACGGCACCGGCGAGAGCTGCACGTGCACTGCTACCGGATGCTCGGGTCGTTCGAGGACGCCGAGGACACCGTGCAGGAGACGTTCCTCCGTGCCTGGCGGCGGCGGGATACCTTCGAGGGGCGGTCGACGTTCCGGGCCTGGCTGTACCGGATCGCCACGAACGCCTGCCTGGACCTGCTCGCCAAGTGCCGTCCGGAACCCGCGACGGGCGGCGAGGCGCTGTGGCTGCAGCCCTACCCGGACCGGCTGCTCGACGAACTGCCCGCGGGCGACGCGGATGAGCCGGAGACCGTCGCCGTCGCGCGGGAGACGATCGAGCTGGCGTACCTGGTGGCGGTACAGCACCTCGCGCCGCGCCCGCGGGCCGTGCTGATCCTGCGGGACGTGCTCGGCTGGCCGGCGAAGGACGTCGCTGAGTGTCTCGGGGACTCCGTCAACTCGGTGAACAGCGCCTTGCAGCGGGCCCGTGCCGGGATGCGGGAGCACCTGCCCGCCGAGCGGCAGGACTGGACCGGCGGCGAGCAGGACGCCGGGACGCGAGAGCTGGTGCGCCGCTATACCGACGCCAGCGTGGCCACGGACGTCGACGTGCTCGCCGCGATGCTGCGGGACGATGTCCGCTGCTCGATGCCGCCCACTCCGGGCCTGCATGTCGGCCGCGAGGCGGTGGTGAGGGACTGGATCGAGAGTGGCTTCGAGGGCATGAAGGGCCTGCGCGGCGTCCCCACCTTCGTGAACCGGCAGCCCGCCGTCGCCTTCTACCTCTGGCAGAAGCGGGAGGGCGCCTACCTTCCGCTGACGATCGACGTCCTGCGCGTCACCGGTGGGGCGATCACCGAGATCATCACGTTCCACGACGACCGGTTCCCTCGGCTCGGGCTGCCGGAGCGCCTGCCGGCCAACGCCACGGAGTAGTCCCGGTGCGGAAAAACCGGCGGCTCGTGCCACGCCATACCTGCGGCGCGGCCGGCGAGGGCCGGGGAAAGCGCGGGACTGTCGGGCTCCGGAAAATCCGGCTCATGCCCCAGCACCGCTGCAGCAGAGCCGGCGAGCCGCAGGGTGCTGCGGAGTATGTCGAGAACCTGCCACCGGCTCCGTCCCAGGGACGTCAGCGGCCGCCACCGGCTGCACGAGGAAGAAGGAGAAGCCGGCATGGCGATTCAGCGGATGGACAACGTCGGCATCGTCGTCGAGGACGTGGATGCCGCCGTCGCGTTCTTCGTGGAACTCGGCGTGGAGCTGGAGGGCAGGGCGGAGGTCGAGGGCCCCGTCGCCGACCAGTGCACCGGACTCGACGGCGTCCACTGTGACATCGCGACGCTCCGGACCCCGGACGGCCACAGCCGGCTCGAGCTGGCGAAATACCGCAGCCCCGCGGTGATCAGCGCCGTGCCGCGCAACGGGCCGCACAACGTTCTGGGCACGCACCGTGTCATGTTCGCCGTCGACGGCATCGAGGACACCGTCGCCCGCCTGCGTCCTCACGGCGCCGAACTCCTCGGCGGGATCGCCCGGTTCGAGGACAGCCATCTGCTCTGCTACGCCCGCGGGCCGGAGGGCGTCATCGTCGGACTGGCCGAGCAACTGCGCTGACAGGCGGAACCGCACCACGCACCCGAACGAGATCACCGAGATGCCCTCGCGCACACGCTTCGGAACCGACGGCACCGGTAGGTCAGACACATCGGTGCCGCAGCCGGCTGTGACCGCACGTCCGAGAGGATTTCGGCCCGTGCGTCGGCGGTCCGTACTTGGTCGAGGCGATCCCTCACGCGACCATGGTCGGGACCGATCGAGTCGTCGGTCGGTCTTCAAGGGCAGAGGGCGCGTATGGACGTTCGGCAGTTGGAATACTTCCTCGCGATCGTTGATCGTGGCGGATTCAACCGTGCGGCCTCGGCTCTGTACGTGTCGCAGCCGTCGCTGTCGCAGGCCGTGCGGGCATGGGAGCGTGATCTCGGCTCCGAGCTGTTCCACCGTATCGGGCGCAGGGCAGTCCTGACGGAGGCCGGAAGGGCCCTGATCGAGCCTGCCCGGGAAGCCGTGCGGAGTCTGGAGACGGCGCGGACGAGTGTGGCGGCGGTGCATGACCTGCGTGAGGGGCGTCTGGATGTGGCGTCGATGCCGTCGCAGGCCGTGGAGCCTTTGACGACCTTGGTGAGTGCCTTCAGCCACCGGTATCCCGGCGTCTCCGTGGCCATCAACGCGGCGTTCACGTCGCATTGTCCCGGACCTTCGACTTCGAGGAAATCGGCCTCGCCCACCAGCTCATCCACGACAACCAGCACCCGGCGGGGAACATGGCCGCACGGGTGGGCGACCGCGCCTGATTCGCCCCCGGCCAGAGGGGTACCCACGACCGGGAACGACGCACGTGCACTCCCGGGAGGTATCCATGGGCAAGCTGGGCGACATGATGAACAAGGCCAAGCAGATGGCCAAGGGTCACCCCGACCAGGCCGACAAGGGCGTCACGAGCGCCGAGCGCGTGGTCGACGAGCGGACGGGCAACAAGTACGACGCCAAGACCGACAAGGCCGGCGACGCGGTGCGGCGCTCCTACCGGGACGGCGGCACACCGGAACGCTGACCCGCCCCCGTTTCCCGTCCCCGGCCCGCCGGGGACGGGAAACGCCTGTTCAGAGGCCGTCGCCCGTGGCCCGCGGGCCCGGCCCAGGACGTAGCTGAACACGCCTGCCCCGACGCGCACCACCCGCACCCGCACCCCGTGGGCGGGGCTCCATACCCAGACGCACCAGCGATGACGTCCTTCGTGCGGTCCACCAGGCCGATGCGGCCCTGGTCGTCCATGAAGCCGAGGTCGCCCGTTCTGATCCACCCGTCGAGGGTGATCTCCCGGGTGGCCTCCGGGTCGTTCCAGTAGCCCCGCTGGAGCAGCGGGCGGCCCGGGCCGGTCTTCCCCGAACTGTGGGAGATGCGCGGTGAGCTCTAGGGTCATCTCCGCCTTCGCGGCCGAGGAGGCGCAACGGGTCCTGAGCCTGAAGCCGGTGCTGGCACCGGTGCACGGCCGGTACGGCGACCACCCCCACCAGTCCTACGACGCCTGGCCCTCTGACGACCCCGACGCCCCGCTGGTGATCCTGCTGCACGGCGGCTACTGGCGCTACGACCGGATGCACCTGACCCCGTTCGCGGCCTACCTCTCCGAGCAGGGGTTCTGCGTTCTGCTCCCCGGCTTCCGGCGGTCCGGCGGCGCGGGCGGCTACCCCGCGACCTTCGACGACGTCGCCCGCATCGTGGACACCCTGCCCGAGGGACGCCCGTACGTCCTCGCCGGTCACTGCTCCGGCGGCCACCTGGCCCTGTGGTGCGCCGCCCGGGGGCTGCTGCCGGCCGGCTCCCGCTGGCACACGCCCACCCTGCCGACGAGCGTGCTCGCCCTCGCCCCGATCACCGACCTCACCGCCGCGACGACCTCAGCAACGGCGCAGCGCTGCAACTCCTCGGCGGTGACGAGCACTTCGCCGAGCGGCTGCCCCAGGTCGACCCCCCACCCTGCTGCGCGACGCCGGCACCACCGGCGTCCCGACCGTGTTGCTGCACGGCGCCGCCGACGAGGAGGTCCCGCTCACCCAGTTCGGCGACTACGCGGCCGTGCACCGGGACCTCAGGACGGTCGTCCTGCCCGGCACCGGCCCCTCATCGAACCGGGAGCACCCGGCGCCCGCGCCGTCGCCGACACCCTGAGGGACATGGCGGCCGCCTTCACGCCCGGAGACTCCGGCCACGCGCGCGAGGAGGCCGCACACCCATGACCACCGCGCGCTCCGCCCCGGCCGCCCTACGCGAGCGGGCAACGCGACTCGACACCGAGGATCCCCTGGCCCCCCTCCGCGCCCGCTTCCTGCTCCCGCCGGACGTCGTCCACCTCGACGGCAACTCCCCGGGCCCGCTGCCCGCAGCCGTACCGGCGGCCCTCGACGACGTCGTGCGGTGCCAGTGGGCCACCGGACTCATCGGCTCCTGGAACGCGTCCGGCCGGTGGGAGGCGCCGCTGCGGGTGGGCGACGCCATCGGCGCACTCATCGGGGCCGCGCCCGGACGACCTGGACCAGGTCCGTGCCAAGAGCCTGTCCCTGACGGGCTTCTTCCTGCGCTGCGCGGACGAACTCCTGTCCCCCCTGGGCTTCACCTCCGTCACCCCGGCCGATCCCGGCCGCCGGGGCAGCCAGGTCACCCTCCGCCACCCCCATGCCCGCGGACTGGTCGCCGCTCTCGCGGACCACGGCGTCATCGCCGACATGCGCACGCCCGACCTGCTGCGCTTCGGCGTCAACGTTCTCTACACCAGCCACCGGGACCTGCTCACCGCCGCGCTCCACCTGCGGGATCTCACCCGGTCCGCCGCCTACGACCCCACGCTCCCGGCCGCGGGGCCGGTGACCTGAGGCAGGCAACCGGTCCGCGCCCTCGGGACAAGGGACGGAACGTGCCCCTTCCCCGTCGCGGGCTCCTCGCGAGACCGCCGGGCGGGCATCGGCGGACCCGGGCGAGCCGTCGTCCTACGGCGTGACCGGTGCCGTGCCTGCCAGGTAGACGGTGTTGGCCGAGGTGCCTCCGCGCAGGGGATTGTCGAAGTCGACGACATGGGCCGCCGCGTGTGCGAAGACCTCCGTGAGCGCGGTGGTGAACTCTTCGTCGGGCGGGTCGTTCGACCACAGGGCGAAGACCCCGCCGGGACGGAGATGACCGGCCAGGGCGCGGAGCCCGGCGGGCCGGTAGAGCGCCGCGTGCCGAGGGTGGAGCACATGGCGCGGTGAGTGGTCGACGTCGAGCAGGATGACGTGGAAGCGGCGGCCCGGCTCCGAGGGGTCCAGACCGCCGGGGTCGGCGGCCAGCGCGAAGAAGTCACCGTGGACCAGGCGGCAGCGGGCGTCCGACGTCAGCCGGGCCCCCAGGGGCACCAGGTGCCGCCGGTGCCAGCCGATGACCTCGGCGAGCGCGTCGATCACGGTCAGTGAACGCACCCGGCGGTCGTCCAGTGCGGCCTGGGCGGTGTAGCCGAGTCCCAGGCCGCCGACGGCGACATCCAGTCCGGTGTCCGGCAGCTCGGCCAGTGCGAGTTCCGCGAGGGCCGTCTCACCGGTGGTGAAGAGGCTGGACATCAGGAACTCGTCGCCGAGCTTCACCTCGTACACGTCCTCGCCCGACACCGGGTCACGGCGCCGGCGCAGACTGATCTCACCGATCGGTGTCGGTTGCCAGTCGATCTCCTCGAAGCGCGCGCTCATTCGTGCTCCTCGTCCGCGCCCGGCAGGGGCCGGCGACTCTTGTGGTGGCGTTCCGGCTCAGGCGTCGATGATGACCGGGATGACCAGCGGCCTGCGGCGGTGGGTGCGGAACGCCCAGTTGGCCACGGCTCGGGCGATGAGCTGTTCGAGCTGGTGAGCGTCGCCGACGCCTTCCTGGGCGGCGTTGGCCAGCGTCTTCTCGATGACGGGGATGACCGGCTCGAAGGTGCTCTCGTCGTGGACGAAGCCGCGGGCCAGGAAGTCGGGAGCCTCGGCCAGGGCGCCGGTGTCGGCGTCGACGATGGCCACGACGGTGACGACGCCTTCCTCGGCCAGGGTGAGGCGGTCCTTGAGGGAGGCCTCCGTCGCGCCACCGACCTCCATCCCGTCCACGTAGACATTGCCCGCGGGCACCTTGCCCGTGATGGCGGCGCGACCGTCGACGAGGTCGACGACGACACCGTCCTCGGCGACGACGACCCGCTCGGGATCCACGCCGGTGCGGATGGCGAGGTCGGCGTTGGCCCGCAGGTGACGGAACTCGCCGTGCACGGGCATGACGTTGCGGGGGCGGACGATGTTGTAGCAGTAGACGAGCTCCCCGGCGCTGGCGTGGCCGGAGACGTGTACCTTGGCGTTGCCCTTGTGGACGACGTTGGCGCCCCACCGGGTCAGGCCGTTGATCACCCGGTAGATGGCGTTCTCGTTGCCGGGGATGAGGGAACTGGCGAGCAGGACGGTGTCGCCCTTGCCGATGCGGATCGAGTGGTCGCGGTTGGCCATCCGCGACAGCGCCGCCATGGGTTCGCCCTGGGATCCGGTGCACACCAGGGTGATCTTGTGGTCGGGAAGCTTCTCCAGCTCCTTGGTGTTCACGACCAGGCCGGACGGAACCTTGAGATAGCCCAGGTCGCGGGCGATGCCCATGTTGCGGACCATCGAGCGGCCCACGAAGGCCACCTTGCGGCCGTGCGCGTGGGCGGCGTCCAGGACCTGCTGGATGCGGTGTACGTGGCTGGCGAAGCTGGAGACGATCACCCGCCGCGGCGCCGTGCGCATCACCTGCTCGATCGCGGGGTTCAGCTCGCGTTCGGAGGTGGTGAAGCCGGGGACCTCGGCGTTGGTGGAGTCGGTGAGGAACAGGTCCACGCCCTCCTCGCCGAGCCGGGCGAAGGCGCGCAGGTCGGTGATGCGGTCGTCCAGCGGGAACTGGTCCATCTTGAAGTCGCCGGTGTGCAGCACCAGCCCGGCCGCGGTACGCAGGGCCACCGCGAGGCTGTCCGGGATGGAGTGGTTGACGGCCACGAACTCGCAGTCGAAGGGACCGAAACCACGCCGGTCGCCCTCGCGGACACGCACCGAGCGGGGCCTGATCCCGTGCTCCTTGAGCTTGGCCTCCAGGAAGGCCAGGGTGAGCTTCGAGCCGACGACGGGAATGTCCGACCGCTCCCGCAGCAGGTAGGGCACGCCGCCGATGTGGTCTTCGTGGCCGTGGGTGAGGACGATGGCGACGATGTCGTCGAGGCGGTCCCGGATCGAGGTGAAGTCCGGCAGGATCACGTCCACGCCGGGCTGGTTCTCCTCAGGGAACAGCACACCGCAGTCCACGATCAGCAGTTTGCCCTGGTGCTCGAAGACGGTCATGTTGCGACCGATCTCGCCGAGGCCGCCGAGGGCGACCACGCGCAAGCCTCCGGCCGGCAGGGGAGGGGCGGGCTTCAAATGGGGGTGCGGATGACTCATACCCCGACGCTACCGGAGGGCCCGCTGGAATGATCCACTGCCTGCCCCGTGACACGGGCTCCCCGGCGACCTCATGGGTTCTCGCTCCCGCCCCGCAGCTGTGTCGTGCCGGTCCGGCGGTCCGGTCGGTGGTGGCCGTGATCGTCGTGCGGCCCGTGCCTTCCCCTCGGGGAAAGGGCCGGGCCCTGGGCTTCGGCATACCCGTGGAACAGCCGCGTGGACCCGGCTCGTTGATCATTGGGGCGCCGGTGTGACGCCGGAGCCGAAGAACCGCATCGAGAGAAGGGGGCATCCGGCGTGGACGTCTTCATCATCGGCATCACCGGCGGTATCGGTGGACTGCTGGCGCAGCGACTGTGCTCCCGGGGGGACGCCGTCCACGGGCTGGTTCGGCGGGAGGACCAGCGGGCCGAACTCGCAACGCGAGGTATGGACGCGCGAGTCGGCGATCTCTCCGTGATGACCGTGGACCAACTCGCTGCGGCCTTCGGTGACGTCGACGTGATCGTGTTCAGTGCCGGATCGAATGGCGGCAGCAGGGACATCACGACGGCGATCGACGGCGATGGGGTCGTCAAAGCGATCGAAGCCGCCCGCTTCGCCGGTGTGGAGCGCTTCGTGCTCGTGTCGGTGCTTCCGGAATCATGGCGGGAACGCGACCTGGGCGAGGAGGTCGAGTACTACTTCGCCGTGAAGAAGGGCGCGGACGTCGCGGTCAGCCGCAGCGATCTGAACTGGCTGATCCTCCGTCCGTCGCTCCTTCTCGACGGTCCGGGAACCGGCACCGTGTCCCTCGGCCCGGCAGAGCTCCATGGCGAGATCACTCGCGACGATGTCGCCGCCACCCTCGCGGAACTGCTCCACGAACCCCGGATCGGCCGGCAGATCCTCGAACTCGACGAGGGGTCGACGCCCATTCAGGAGGCGGTCCGAGCGAACGTCCGCTCGTGACCTGACCGGCGGTCCTCGCGCGGGTCACCCTCGTCCGACCTGGTCCCTGGCATGCCGTTCCGCGCGGCAGCCGGCTCAGACGATCCGACCCCGCCGCCGCGGGCACCAACGTCTCCCGGGTCGCCGGACCGGGGTACCTCGGCATACCGGCAGGCCCCGCCGTCATCGGCTGGATGACCCGACTCACGGCCCTGGGCCCCACCTTTCTGCTGCTCACCCTGTGCTGCGCGACCACCGCGGTCGCGACGGCATCCTGCGTCCCTCACCGGACCGGCCGCCCGCCGTCGAGCTGAGCTCCTGACCGCCCGCGCGGCACGGCCGGAGCACGCGCCGCGCGCCTTCCTGCCTCACCAGCACCGGGGGCGCCGCGCACGTCCGGGTGAACCATGATCGACTTCTGCGATCGACGGCCGTGTCGCCAGCAGGTTCGGACCGAGCGGTGTAGCGTCGATATTCAGCAGTCGTGGTTCCGAAGTCCCGTGCGCCCGTGATCACGATCATGGGCGTTCTTGCTGTTCAGCGCCGCTCCGGACCAAGGCGATCACCTCCGGGCCCGCAGGGTGCGAGCCCGGTCTTCCTCGAAGGAGCAAGCCATGGCCAAGGGCACCGTCAAGTGGTTCAACAGCGAGAAGGGATTCGGCTTCATCGAGCAGGAGGGCGGCGGACCTGACGTCTTCGCCCACTACTCCAACATCGCCGCTCAGGGGTTCCGCGAGCTGCAGGAGGGGCAGAAGGTCGAGTTCGACGTCACGCAGGGCCAGAAGGGGCCGCAGGCGGAGAACATCCGACCGGCATGACACAGGGCCCGGCGGGGCCCAGGCGGCCCCGCCGGAACACCCACCAGGTGAACACCACCTCGGATCAGGGTCGTGGCGCTCAGACGCCCGGCCCTGATCGGCGTCCTTCCTGCTCTCGGCGTTTCATCGCTCTCCGGATCAGCTCGCAAGGACGGTCCCGGTCGCCTACCGACCCGTCTCCCGGCCGGTCTGCGACGGCACCACCACGTGACGCCAACGGCGGACGACCGCGCCCCACGCACCACTGGCTCACGGCACGCTCTACGCCGGCACCAACGGCGGCGCGACCTTCACAGCCCGGACCACGACCTGCCCGCCGGCCGGCTCACGGCCGTCCCCGGCATCGCCGCGGACCTGTGGATCTCCGCTGGCGACAAGGGGTTGCTGCACTCCACTGACGACCGCCGCGCCTTCACCACGCTCACCACGGTGCGGTCCGCCTCCGACCCGGCTTCGGCAAGGCCGCGCGGGGCGCCGCCTACCAGGTCCTGTACCTGATCAGCGCCGCCTGCGACCGACCCTTCGGCTTCCTCACCCTGCCTCGCCACACACGGCTCGTGCCGACGGCGGGCTGGGTCACGGATCCGCCGCCGTTTCCCGAGTACGACGGGGAGGATGAGTGGTGAGCGGGGCCACGACGCACACCGTCCCTGCGGTCAGCGGAACGCCGGCGCGACGCACCCCACTGCTGCTCCCCGGCGCCTTCGTCCTGCAACACCTGGTGGAGGAGGACGAGTACGACGGCTGGCTGTACGGCGACTGCATCACGAGCGCCCGGCGCGGGTGCTCAGCGCGGCAGGCGAAGTTCCCGCTTGCCGCGCTGTCAGACGCTCGCGTAGCCACCGGGTGACGGAGCCGTCGCGACGCTCGGCGTCCCCTGGGGGCACGGACGGCGCCGCGCCCTCGTCACACCATCGGCACGGGTGTCGTCGTCCCGCAGTCCGAGACGCCGTCCAGCCACGCCGGCCCCTTGATGTAGATGTTGCTCACCCACGCCCGGTAGTCCGGCAGGTACGACCACGCGTCGTTGTCGTAGCCCTCGGCGCTGACCATCTCCGCGTGGATCTGGCACTGCACCCGGATGGTGGTGGAGTAGGGGAAGGCGTACACGCGCTCCGCGCCGAGCGAGGGCTTCGCCTTGGTCCACACATCCGTGCCCCAGGTCTGGTGGATGTGACCGGTGACCTGGCCGGTGTTGACGCGGACGGCTCCAAAGTAGCCGTTCATGCGGACGTCACTGACCATGAGCCGGGTGCCCGACTCCTTCGCCTCGACCATCTTGCCCGCGCCCAGGTAGATGGCGATGTGGTGCAGGTCCTTCGACGTGCCCCAGGCGAGCAGGTCGCCCGGCAGCAGCGGGGCGAGGCCCTGTGCGGCGGTGAAGCGGGCCGCCGCGCGGTGCGTGTAGTACTGCCGGCTGGCGATGCCGTTGAGGATGTCGGAGCCCGTCGCCTTGGCGTAGGCGTGCCGGACCAGGCCGGAGCAGTCGAAACCGAGCCGCTCGGGGTCGTGCGCGCTGTCCGGGTCGGTCGGGTCGACCTGCCCGTAGGTGGCGCCCGGCTGGGAGCCGTGGCCGCCGCCCCACGTGTACCAGGTGCCGGCCGCCACCTCGGCGCAGGCGGCGGCGATCGCCCGCTCGGCCGCGGGGGAGGCCCCGGGCGCGAGCGCGCCGCACGAAGCGGCGGCCGCCGCTGGCGCGGACGCCGGGCCGGGCGCGGCGGCGGCGGACACCGGCGCCCAGAACATCAGGGCGATGAAGGCGATCAGTGTGCGGATCAGACCGGTCCGGCGGACCATGCCAGGACCCCCGTTTCCTGTAGGCGGTGAGGAAGTGATGGCACAGCAGCCTGCTGGCCGTGCCCCGCCCCCGTCGACACCCCGCCCGTCGACTCCCGCCGACGGGCAACGGGCAACCCCTGGGAAACCCCCTTCGAGCAGGGACGCCGCCTCAGTCCCGGCCGTCGCAGGAAGCCCCGTCCGAGAGCGGGACCCCCGGCAGGAGTGCGGCGCGGTCGTCGGCGCCCAGGTCCGCGCGCAGCCGGCAGATCTCCGCCAGCCGCGCCCCGGGGTCGAGGTCCCACAGCCGCACGGTGCCGTCCGTGCTGCTGCTGGCGACCGTGCGCCCGTCGGGGGCGAAGGTCACGCCCCACACCGCGTTGGTGTGCCCGGTCAACGTCGCCCACAGACGCCGTCCGGCCACGTCCCACAGGCGCACCGTACGGTCGTTGCCGCTGCTGGCGAGCGTACGGCCGTCCGGAGCGAAGGCGATGCCCCGGGTGGAGCCGGTGTGCCCGGTCAGGACGGCCCGCGCCCGGCTCCGGCCCACGTCCCACAGCCGTATGGTGCCGTCGTTGCCGCTGCTGGCCAGGGTCCGCCCGTCCGGGGCGAAGGCGACGCTGCGGACCGCGCCGGTGTGGCCGTCCAGGGTGCCGAGCGGCCGGCGCGCGGACACGTCCCACAGCCGTACGGCCAGGTCGTCGCCGGCGCTCGCCAGGGTCCGGCCGTCGGGGCTGAAGGCGACGCCGTTGACGTAGTCCCGGTGGCCGGTCAGTGTCGCCCGCGGCGTGCGTTCGCCCACGTCCCACAGGCGCACCGTGCGGTCGGCACCGGCCGAGGCCAGGCTCCGGCCGTCGGGCGCGAAGGCGACGGAGAGCACCTGCCCGGTGTGGCCGGTCAGCGTCCTCAGCGAGGAACGGGCGGCCACGTCCCACAGCCGGATCGTGCCGTCGGAGCCCGCCGACGCCAGGGTTCGCCCGTCGGGTGCGAAGGCCACGGAGAAGACCGTCTCCGTGTGGCCGCGGAGCGTCCCCAGCAGCCGCCGGCCGCGCACCTCCCACAGACGCACGGTGTGGTCGGCGTCGGCGGTGGCCAGCAGCGACCCGTCGGGGCTGTACCGGGCCTGCCACACCTGTGTGAACGGACGCGCCGTCAGCACCGGGCCGCCCAGGTCCCACAGCACGACGGACCGGTCGAACCCGGCGGTGGCCAGCAGGGCGCCGTCGGAGGTCACGGCCGCCCCCATGACATAGTCGGTGTGACCGGCCAGCACGGCGGTCTGCCGGCCGCTGCGGACGTCCCACAGCCGGGTCGTGCCGTCGCCGACCGCACCGATGACCGTGGCGCCGTCGGGCGTGTACGTCACCGCGTTGATGTCGTCACTGCTCCCGGACAGCGTCGCGCTGAGCCGGGCACCGCGGACGTCCCACAGCCGTACCGTCCGGTCGATGCCGCCGGAGGCCACCTCGCGGCCGTCCGGGGAGAACGCGGCGCCCAGCACCTCGTCGGTGTGCCCCTTCAGCACGGTGAGCTGCCCTGCCCGGTCGGTGTCCCACAACCGCACCGTCCGGTCGGTGCCGGCGGAGACCAGGGCCCGGCCGTCCCGGGCGTATCCCAGGGCGTTGACCGTTCCCTCGTGTCCGGTCAGGGTGGCGGTGACGCGCGGGGTGCGTGCGGTGTCCCACACCTCGATCACCCCGCGCGTGGTCGCGACGGCGAGCCTGCCCCCGCGGGGGTCGAAGGCAAGCGTCCGGGCGCCTTCGGTGCCCTTGCCGAGCACGGCCGTCCGCCGGGCCCCGGCGACGTCCCACAGACTCACGGGACCGTGTGCCGACGTCGCCGCCAGGAGGCGGCCGTCGGGGCTGAAGGCGATCGAGCGGACCGGACCGCGCACCGCGAACGTGGCGGTCGTACGGTGATCGTGCACCCGGCGCAGCGTCACCGTCCCGTCGGAACTGGCCGTCGCCAGGGACCGGTTGCCCGGCGCGAAGGCCACCGCGTTGACCGGGCCCCGGTGGCCGCCGAGCCGGCCGGAGAACGGCTGTGACTGGGTGCTCAGCAGCGCGCCGCGCGCCTCGGTGGTGGCGTGGGCCCGGTACGCCTCCCCGGCCAGCAGCATGGAGGCCTCCGGCTGGCCCTCGGCGAGCGACGCGGACCGTACGGCGAGGGCCTGGGAGCGCGCGACGCGTTCCTGGTCGAGGGCGCTCTCGCGCTGCTGGTAGGCGAGGGCGCCGGCGGTCAGGGCGAGCCCCAGCAGTACGACGAGGGTGGCCAGCATGGACTGCCGCAGCCGGACCTGTCGTCTGGTCTGTCGCTCCAGGATTTCCCGCTCGGCCAGGCTCGCCCTGAGGAACGCCTCCTCGCCGGGACTGAGCCGACTCCACCCGTCCAGCTCGTCGGCCCAGGAACGCACGGTGTTCAGCCGGGTGCCGCGGTACAGGGCGGACGGATCGCGGCCTTCGCGCTCCCACTCCGCGGCGGCGTGCGCCAGCTGCTGGTGGAGCAGCAGTCCGGCACGGTCCGCGTGGATCCAGTCGCGCAGCCGCGGCCAGGCGTGGAGGAGGGCCTCGTGGGTGATCTCGACGGTGTCGCTGTCCATCGTGATGAGCCGGGCCCGTACGAAAGCGTCGAGCGCGGCGGTCGCACCGTCCGCGTCGGCGAGCTGCTCCATCAACGCCGCCCGGCTCATCCGGCGGCGGGTCGCCCTGGCCCCGTCCGCGACGTACACCAGGCGGGACAGCACACGGCGGAGCGTCTTCTGCTCGGCCGGATACAGCCGGGCGAAGACGTTCTCCGCGGTGCGGGCGATCGCGCCCTGGATCCCGCCGGCCCGCTCGTACCCGGCGACGGTCAGCGCGGAGCCCTCACGCCGCTGCCAGGTGGCCAGCAGGGCGTGGGAGACGAGAGGGAGGGCGCCCCAGGGCGTCTCGTCGGCTCCGGGACGGGTCCCCTGCGCGGCGCCCGGGGCGGTGCCGCCCGGTCCGTCGCGCAGTCCCGCGTCACGCAGCAGCAAGGGCACGAGGCCCGGCTGGAGGGTCAGCCCGGCGAGTTCCGCCGGGCGCGTGATGGACTCCCGCAGCTCCACCACGGACATCGGGGGCAGCACGAACAGCCCGTCGGTGCAGACCGGCGCCAGTTCGGGCAGTTCCAGACAGTTGCCGGTGAAGTCGGCCCGCATGCCGAGCACCACCACGGCGGGGCCGTGCCCCTTGCCCTCCGGCCTGGGCGCCGCC
This sequence comes from Streptomyces sp. NPDC096046, assembly GCF_040303285.1. Taxonomy (NCBI): domain Bacteria; kingdom Bacillati; phylum Actinomycetota; class Actinomycetes; order Kitasatosporales; family Streptomycetaceae; genus Streptomyces; species Streptomyces sp. NPDC096046. The sequence continues at coordinate 183,758 of NZ_JBEOSZ010000004.1, forward strand.
AGCGCGCGGAGCACGCGGACGAAGGAGCGCCGCTCTTCGTCGTCCGCGCACAGCGTGAAGAGTTCCTCGAACTGGTCGACGATCAGCACCGGCCGGCAGGGCGGGGGCCTGCGGTCCCCCTGAGCCGTGGACGGGGCGTCCGTCATGGCGCGTACGGCGTCCAGTACCGCGTCGGGGTTCCGCCGGGCTTCCTCGGCGGTGACACCGAGGTCACCGCCCACCGCTTTCGCGGTGCGCTCCAGCAGCTCGTCCAGGGGCCGCGAGGTGGGGGTGAACGCCACCACCGGCCACCGGTCGGCGCCCGGCATCGGGAAGTCGCCGCGCCGCAGGGCGGGCACCAGCCCCGCGTTGAGCAGCGACGACTTGCCCGCGCCCGAGGGAGCGACCAGCAACAGCGGGCCGCTGCCCACCCGTTCGAAGACCCGTTCCACCAGGGCGGCCGTCGCGCGTTCCCGGCCGAAGAACCACTCCGCGTCCTGCGGGGTGAACGCCGACAGGCCGCGGTAGGGACACGCCCCGTCGGACGGGCGCTCGCTGAGCGCGGCCTCGAGGGTGTCCCCGCTGTCGGAAGGCGGTCTCTCCTGGACGAGTCTGAGCAACTCCCCGTCTGCGCGGAGCACTTGGTCGCAGAGGCGGGCGACGTCGAGGGTCGCCCGTTTCGCCCCTGTCTCGATCTTGCTGAGGTAGCCCTTGCTGTAGTGCGTCTGCCGTGCCAGATCGGTCAGCGACAGGCCGCGTGCCTGTCGCAGTCGTCGCAGTTGTGCGGGGAAGGAGTGCGTGGTCAGCGCGTTCCGGTCCCGCCCGTTCCGGTGGTCGGTGTCATGCCCGTGCTGCGGGTCTCCCACGGTGTCCCCCATGGCAGTGCGTCCGTGAGACGGCGGATGCCCAGGCTACTGCGGGGGCACTCAGGGCAGCCAAGCCTTTCCCCGGTGTGGCGAAAACGCGAATGTCCGGAACCGGTGGGGCGGTTCCGGACATTCTGTGTGGCTCGCGGCGCCGGGTCAGGTCAGGAAAGCCCCGCAGGTACTCCTGTTCACCCACCCGTGCGCGCTGATGGCGTTGTTCACCGGGGTGCCGTCGGTGAACCGGTCGTCGGTCAGGTCGTCGGCGTACAGCTCGCCCGGGGCGAGGCAGATGTGCCCGCCCGAGCGGTCGGGCTTGTCGTACAACGCCGCGTGGTCCAAGCCACCGGTGTAGGCGCGGTTCATCACGGACGAAGCCCTGTTGTCGGCGGCCGGGCTCCAGGTCCCGCTGTACGGGACGGGCAACAGGGGGCCTTGGCAGTCCGGTTCGTCCCAGGCGTACAGCCGCCCGTCGCGCGGCCCCCATTTGTCGGCGCAGCCCGGCCCGGCGACGGTGGTCTCCGTCGCCTGCGCGGCGGCCGGAACGGCGAGGCCGAGCGCGGTGAGCCCCAGCACGGCCGCCGTGACGGTGATCTTGGTCATGGTGTTCCCCCTGGTTCAGGACGGGTCACCGGAAGGGCGGGGCGGCCCGCAGGGTCGCGGGCCGCCCGCTCCTCACCGGTCCGCGCGTCAGGTCAGGAAGGCCCCGCAGGCGCTCCTGGCCACCCAACGGTGCGAGGTGATGTTGTCGTTGACGATGACGCCGTTGGTGAACCGGTTGTCGGTCAGGTTGTCGGCGTACAGCTCGCCCGGCGCCAGACACGCGTGGCCGCCGCCGTAGTTGTCGTTCTGGTAGAAGGCGACGTGGTCCAGGCCGCCCGTGTAGCCGCGGTTCATGACGGAGGTGGCCTTGTCGTTGGCCGCGGCTCCCCAGTTGCTGCTGTTGCCCGGCGTGGCGATGAGCAGGGTGCCCCCGCAGTCCAGGTCCTGCCAGGCGTACATGTAGCCGTTGCGCGGCCCCCACTTGCTGTTGCAGCCGGGGCCGGGAACGGCGCTCTCGGCCGCCTGCGCGGTGGCGGGTACGGCCAGGCCCAGGGCGGCGAGCCCCAGGACCGCTGCGGTGACGCTGAACTTGCGCATGCTGTTCCCCTCGTTTCCTGTCACTGTCGGTGTGTTGCCGGTCGTGCGGAGGTGCGGATGCGGGTACGCCGGGCCGGTGACCCTGCGCACCGCACCGGTGAGCGGTGTCCGCTCAGGAGCGCGGAGTGGTCAGTGGCGCTCCGGAACGATGCGCACCGCCCGGTCGTAGGCCTGCTGACCGAGGTGCCGGTAGGTGTCGATGTCCTTGCCGAACCGGTCACGCAGGCGGTCCAGGTAGTGCGTCTCCCGGGCCGTGGCCACGGCCCGCAGGGAGGTCTGCCGGGCACAGGTGGCGTCCGCGACGGCGGTTCTCCTCTCGGCGGCGAACGCCTCGTCCGAACGGGCCGGTCCCAGCCGGCCGGTGTTGACGCGAACGGCGTCGCGGGCGGCCTGGGGATCCTGGTAGGGCTGTCCCGCCCGCTTCATGCACCGCGACCACGCCTGTACCGCGGAGCTGAACCGGCGATCTCTCATGAGCTGTTCCCCGTAGAGGGCGTTGAGGCCCGTGACGACCTTGCCGGTGCGGAACCACACGGCCGGATCGCCGTAGAGCCTGCGCTCGGCCTCTTCCATACAGCCGCCCAGGCGCTTGCGGATCTCCCCGCCGCCGGGCAGGGCCACCGTGAGCACGCGGGCGTCCGTGCCGCCGTCCAGCGCGGCGTCGAAGGCCGCGCGCCGGTCGGCGGAGAGGCTCTGCCGGTAGGTGCCGACGGGGTTGCGCGCATGGAGGGCCTGGCCCTTCGCCTCGATTCGGCCGCCGTACCCGTGGACGCGGGCCCACGCCACGTCGTCCTGCACGAAGCGCACCGGCCGGCTCTCGTCGAGCGTCAGACCGCGGTCCTCCCGGAGAGTGAAGCCACGGCGGTCCATGCACTGCTTGGTCAGCCGCTGCTGCGCGTCGGCGACGCGCAGTTCCTGCTGCCAGGTCAGCGCCGCGGGACGCGAACGCGGGTTCCGCGCACGGCCGTCGCCGTCACCGCCACCGGCGCACCCGGTCGTGACGGCCGCGGTGGCCGCCACCGTCGCGCAGATCGACACCAGTGCCCGTCGCATGGACTCCGCCCCCCTTCACCGCCGCCGGTTGACGGGTCCAGAGTCGCCCCGCCGTCGGCCGGGGGTCGACGGGTTTCCCGTTGCCCGCCGGCCCGGCGACCGGGAAACCGGGGATGAGCAGGGGGGACACGGGAGTGAAGGCAACGCGCGGGACGGGGCTGGGAGAGGAGGCCGGCCGTTGCGGTCCGCCGTCATCCCCTCCCGGCGTTCAGGCTTCCTCGTCAGCGAACGTTGTCGCTCTTCGGCCCAATGCCGCTGACCTTGGCGGGAGTTCCGTCCAGGGTGAACGAGTGGTGGAAGGTGAAGGCGTGCGGCGTGGAGCCGTGGTCGTGGAGGTACGGCTTCGGTGGCTGACGCATGGGGGGCGAGGGTTCGTGGGGCGTGACCGACTCATCCTGTCGCGGCTGGTCCAGCCATGGATGAGCCCCCTGTGCGACCGTGGGCGACCATCGAAGACCAAATGAAGGCAGCTGTCTCTGCGACCCGGTCGAAGTTGCGATTTCCCTGCTCACGTGGCTTCTCGCACAGGTCCTTGCGGGGACCGTGGCGGTGGCGCTGCCCGCCTGTGTGGAAGTCCGCACAGGCCCGTCGTCGCGCCGGTCCCGGAAGCGCAGTCGACACCGAGACCGGAGTCGAGCGGCTTGCGCTGTTCGGCGGCGGGCGTTCCCCCGAGTGGTTCGTCCGGGTGGGGCCGGGCCGGGGCACCTGGAGTCCATGACCAACGACGCAAGCCGCATCCGGCTGGTGCAGACCGTGATCGACAGTACCGACGCCCGTGAACTCGCCGAGTTCTACCGGTCCTTGCTGGGGCTCGAATACGCGGAGGGGGACGAGCCGCCTCCGGCCGATCAGCAGGACGAGCACGGCAGGGACTGGCTCGTCCTGCGCGATCCTGGCGGCGGACCGCAGCTCGCCTTCCAGCAGGTGGAGCGCCTGCGCGAACCGGACTGGCCCGACGGCCCGGTGCCCCAGCAGATGCACCTCGATCTGAGCGTCGCCTCGTTGGCGGAACTGCGGAACCAGCACGAGCGCGTGCTCACCCTCGGCGGCAGCCTGCTCAGCAACCGGGACCGGCCGGATCCCGACGACGAGGAACGCTTCCGCGTCTACCGGGACCCCGAGGGCCACCCGTTCTGCATCTTCGTCGCCGAGCGAGACGCGTAGCCCGCGGCACCGTGAGGGGCGGCGGCGGGCGGCCCTTGCGGGAGGCAGCCGGTAGGGGCCGCCGGCCGCCGGGGACTCGCCCGGCGGTGCGCACCGGCTTCACGACGATCCGGCCGCCTCACGCCGCCCGCTGACACGCCGAGCCAGGGAACCAGGCAGACGGCAGGTGGAACATCGATCTGCCGGACATGGACGGCCGTGGTGATCAGGCCGAGAAGGCAACACCGCGCAGCCAGATACACAGAAAGCCCGCAGTCCAGCAATCGCCGGTGTGCACGGCGTCGATGGTGGTGCCGTTGAGGCCGTACTGGATCAGCCGGTCCGGCGGTCACGGACGCGCCTGCCCGCCCTGGCGCCGCTCGGCTTCGTCGTTCCTCGTCGGTGAACGGGGAGACGCCGCTTGCCGATCCGCGCTGGTGGAGGGCTGAGCGCCGGTGTCCACCAGAACGTCGGATTCTTCCGCGCGCCGCTTCTCGGCACTCCTTGCCATCGCCTCCCTCACAGCCGGTGATCCCAGCGGGGCGGCTCCGGCACCCATAGTTCAGCCCGACCGCATCATGTCGGCCACCGAGGGGCGGAACGCGTGGGATGCGGTGAGAAGAGCGCCATGGACGGCCGAGGACGCCGCCCGTCTGACGTAGCCGTCGCTATCTGGCGGCCATACATCACGCTCTTGGTGGATCAGGAGAGAAACCGCCCCGTGCACGCCGGCACACAACACTCTGGCGGTTTCGGTCGTGCTCTCGACAGGCACCCCGGCATCAACACAGGCTGCGATCTTGTCCCGGAAATAGCGGAAACACGCGTCTTCGTTCTGGCGGCTGGCTTCGGTGGCCTCACCGGCCATCACCAGTCGGTAGGGGGAAGGATGACGAAGTCCGAACGCGATGTAGGCGACGCAGGCTTCGTGGAGCGCCGTCACAGGATCCGGGATTTCCCGGGACACCGCTTCCATCTCGCTGAACAGTGAGCTCCACACGCGCAGGCACGCCGCGTGGACGAGTTCCCTCTTCGAGGCGAAGTGGAGGTAGACGGCCGGCGGGCTGACTCCTGCACTTGTTGCCACCGCGCGAATCGTAAGGGCCTCAACGCCACGGCTTTCGAGGAGCTGATCGGCGATGCCGAGAAGCTGATCTCGGAGCAGACCACCCTGGCCCTTGGCAGCGCGAACTCGGGAACCTGTCACAGATAGAGCCTTCGTGAGAGGGTGATGACCGTACGCAGACGCCGAAATTCTCCGAAGCGCCCCCTGAGGGGGCGCTTCCTCGTCTGCGGCATCCTGACGGTGCGTGACCAGGCGTCATGAGGCCTTCGGTTTGGTGACGGTGACCACCTGGGTTACCCGGGCGCACAGTTCACCCTCGTCATCATGGACGTTGACCTCGACGACGGTGTTGCGTCCCACACGCAGGGGACGAGCTGTCGCGACGACGCTCGTGCGGGCGGGCCGGAGAAAATGCGTGCTCGACTCCACGGTGGCCGGTGCGGCGCCCGCCGGACCGTTGAGGGCGGCGCAAACGGCAGCACACACATCGGCGAGCCCCATCAACGCCCCTCCGTGGAGGCCGCCGCCCACTGTGGAAAGGGAGAGGTCATGCGTCAGCCTGGCTTGAACCCTGGCTTCAGTGATCTCCTCGAACACGACGCCGAGCGTCTTGGCATACGGCGCGAGCGCGTAGACGTCGTCGGCTCCAAGTGTGAGCACAGGCCACTCTCCTCCTGGTTAGTGGCGATAACTTATCGACGTTAACTCATGTCGTCAACCAGGGTGACGCTCCCGCGTCCGATCCCAAGAGCCGCGCGAGCGCGCTGTGCGCATGGTTGCGGAGATCCGTCCGAACCACCCGACCGAGTGGCCGCGATGAAGGCGGTCGCGTCCACGCTGGGGAGCGGTGCCGCCGAGACGGTGCGGACCTGGATCCGCAGGACCGAGGCCCACACCGGCCGACGGCCCGGAGTCACGTCGGGGTCCGGGCGGTGACTGCACAGCCGCAGTTCCCTGAGGAATACGGTCAGCGGAAACGGCGGAAGAACTGCCGGAGGCCGCCGCCGAGGAGGTCGGGCACATCGAGTGCGGCGAAGTGTCGGCCGCGTTCGCAGGTCGACCAGTGGACGATGTTGTTCGCGCGCTCGGCGATGGTGCGTACCGACTGGAAGTCGTAGGGGAACAGGGCGACGCCGGTGGAGGCCGGGTTGGGGGTCTCGGCGTCGCCGGCACCGCTCTGGGCCTTCTCGAAGTACCAGCGGGCCGACGATCCGGCGGTCTGGGTCCCGACCGCTTCGCCTGCCCGGACGACGTCGTTCATGTAGGTGGCCGAGTGGGTGGTGCGCACTGACGTACGCCGTGGGGGAGTTCGGTGCGGAGCGGGACCAGGCACCGTGAACGAGGATGGTGGTCGAGAAGTCCCGGCAACCGAGAGCCACATCAGGTGCTCGTGTGGCGCGAGGGGTTGGCGAGATGACCCGGTAGCGGCCCGGCCCCGAGGTCGGGCCGCTACCCGGTCATGTGGTCACAGCAGGGGGAGGCTGTCGCCGCCGAGGAGTTGCCATCCGGAGGCGGGGAGCCCGAACTGTGAGGTGGTGAACATCTTGCTGCCGGTTGCGGTGGGCCGGGTGGTTCCTCCGGGCAGGATCCATGCGGCACCGGCGTAGTTGTTCTCGCCGTGCGCGGTGACGGTGAGTTCGGGGCGCCCGTCGCGGTTCACGTCACCGGCCGAGAGGGTGGTGCCGAAGTGGTCGCCGCTCTCGCTGCCGCCAGGGACGCCGGTGGTGCCCTGGCTGTAGGAGTAGGCGCCGGAGCCCGGGGTCCCGGTGCGTTTGCCGGGGATGACCGTCACCATGCCGGCGTCGGCGATGGTGCCGAGATTCTCGCCGGGCGCCCCCACCGCGATGTCGCCGACGCCGTCGCGGTTGAAGTCCGCGACCACGACCGATGCACCGAACTTGTCGCCCTTCTCCCCGGATCCGGGGACGCCGGTGGTGTCCTGGGAAAGCACGACGGGCTTGGCGTCGGTCGGCACCCCTGTCGAACCGCCGTACCAGATGAGGAGGCGCCCGCCGTGCTCTCCGTCGACTCCGCGCTGTCGGGGCTCGTCGGGGTCACCGGCGACGAGGTCGCCGTATCCGTCGCCGTTGACATCGCCGACGGTGGCCACCAGGGCGTCGCCGTGGGTCAGGGGGTGGCTCCACTGCGGTTCGTTTTCAGCGTTGACGTGGATCCGGCCGCCGGTGTACCCGCCGGCACGCCCCGTCACCGCCACCGTGTCGGCGCGGCCGTCGCGGTCGAGGTCGCCGGCGGTGACGGAGCCGAACCACTCGCCCAGTCCCATTCCCGCGGAGGCGGGCCCAGTCGATCGCGTGAAGGGGCCCCGGAAGGTCTGGGTGTAGTTCCAGCCACCGACCGTCACCAGGCTGGTGGACGAGGTTCCCTTGCCCGCGGCGGCCACGTCCCGGCCGATGCGGTCGAAGTCCTCCGGACTGTCGGGCGTCGGCAGAGCCCGCCCTGACACCAAGCCCGATCGGCTGCCCCACAGGATCGAGACCATGCCCTTGTCCTCACCCTGTTCGAGATCCTCGTAGGGCGCGCCGACGATCAGGTCGGCGTATCCGTCCCGGTCGAGGTCGGCAGAGGCGGTGGAGGCACCGAAGTAGTCGCCCCGCTCGGCGCTTCCCGGCACGCCGGGGGAATTCTGGGTGATCATGACGCGGGACTTCGCCGAGAGCCCGGAGGCAGAGCCGTACAGGACGATCACGGCGCCCGCGTCCTCGCGTCCGGCGATGTCCGCGGCGGGCACCCGCAGCACAACGTCGCGATAGCCGTCGCCGTTGAAGTCCGCAGGGACGGTGTCCCCGGCAGCGTGCGCGCTCGGGACCTGCACACTGCCGAGCAGCCCGGCGAGCCCAACAGCGGCGACGACCCGACAGTGGCCGCCGCGGCCGTCTCTCTTGGTCATATGGGTTTCTCCCACCTCAGGGCTGCCGCCGACGAACGGACGGCAACCGGAACATCGTCCAGGCATGAAAAGGCGCGATGCGGGTCAGGGCAAGGGGACCTGTCCCCTGCCCTGAGTACTGCCGTCGGCCTTGCGGAAGATCAAGTCGGCTCCGCAGCCGCCGGTGATGCCGCCGACGACCGTGGTGGCAAGAGCCGGCTGGGCGGGCGAACAGCTCTGCACCCGCCGCACAGGTACCGCGACGACGTCGGCAGCCAGTCGGCTGCGCGGCACGGCGGCTGCGCCCATGTGCTGCCCCTCCCGCAAAGCGACCTGCTTTCGCACAAGTGGGCGGATGCTATCAGTGAGTTGACGGCGATCTCCACAGGTCAGCGTGGGGCGGAGGGCGAGGGTCCGATAGCGGAATGCGCTCCGTCGAAAGGTGCTGGACGCGGGCGCCGGCCGAAGATCCCTGTGCGACGTGGTGCTGCCCGGCATGCCCAGGCATCGACTGAGCGGCAGCGGCGCACCGGTGTCCGATGGCAGCCCCACCCCGCCGTCGCACAGGCGGCGCGGGCCTGCTCGGAGCGGTTCGTGGGTGGGTATGTCACGCCGCGCAGGGGGGAGGCGGCACTCTTGCCTCCCCGAGCATGTGCGCCTCCGGGCCCATGGCCCGGGGCCCTCAGCGCTGGAGGTGCGAAGGCAACGGCACCCAGCGGCGCGGGCCGTGGCGATCCGCAACCTCCCGGCCGTCGTGGATCCTCAGCCCGGCCGCGGCACATGCGTAGGCGAGTGTGTCGGCGTCGTGCGGGAAGGCGGACCGGCGCTGCCAGAAGCGGAAGTGCCAGTGCGTGGCCGGGTCGGGACTGTCCGGCCAGAGGCCTATCTCCTCGTGCTCGACGACTTCGCCGTCGCGGGCCAGGGTGCCGAAAGTGCCGCCCTTGGGATTGAAGTAGATCCCGTAGGCGGCGGTGCCCGCCGATATCACCCGCAGTACGGCGTCGTCGCTCGGCATATAGCCATCCTGGGTGATCGCGCAGCCGCCAGGAGTCCCGGGCACGCTCGTCACGCCCACATAGCGGAGGGAATCGTCGTAGTCCATCGGTTCGAAGGGCGCGTGCTCGGAGTCTGCTCTCGGGCATTGCGCGGGGTCGGCGCCGAGCCGCCGGATCACCTCGTCCTCGCTCAGGCCCGGCACGAAGCAGATGCCGAGTCCTTCGGTCCACAGCTCCTGATCGCCGAAGGCAGCGATGAGCGCGTCCGCCGCTGCGAACGCCGCGGCTTCCTCGGCGGGCAGCTCCAACGCCCCCGGCAGATCCGCGACGAGTGGCGCGAGCGACGTGGTCAGCAGCAGCCGGCCCGGGGACCAGGGACCGCTCTGCGGCGTCCACACATCGGCCCCCGCATCGATCAGCGCTCGGACGCTGCCCTCGTCCACGCTGCAGGCGGCGTACCACAGCGGTGTGTGTCCGTCGTCGTCGCGTGCGTCGACCTCCGCACGATGCGACAACAGCGCGGCGACCGCCTCCACCGCCCCTTGTTCCGCCGTCAAATGCAGCGGGGTGGTGCCACGCCATCCGACGCGGGCGTCGACCGGTGCCCCTGCGCTCAGCCGAGCACGGATCAGGGCCGTGTCCTCCCAGTCCTGGTACCCCAGTCGCTGCCAGTCGGCCCGCGGCTCATAGCGTCGGCGCGCTTCCTCCTGGCGGCGCAGCATCTCGCGCTGGTGACGAGTCAGGGGCGGTGCCAGGAAAGCAGGCGGTCCGCTCACCTCCACGAACCCGAAGGCGCCCGGCTGCTCCGACGGATCGGGCGACTCGAGCGCCGGCCAGACCTCGAGCGCCCGCGCCGAGGCGGCATGGAGGGCCGCCACGTCGACCGAGGTGCGGGTCTCGGCAATCCCCTCGTCCGGCCACTCCACGACCAACTGAGTCTTTCCGGCGGGCGGGAGCTCTGCCAGATACAGGTCGACGTCGGTCTTGAAGAGGGACCGGCGGGGATGGTGCAAGCCGGGATCCAGCGGGATCAGTCCGACCGCTTGCGGTGTCGATGCCACGGTCACCTGTCCCTGTGAATCGGTGAACTCCACTCTCCGGTCCGTCGTGCCGTCCAGCGAGGTCACCCGGCGGCCGTCGGAGAACAGCAGCCCCACCCGCAACCCGGACTGCCGTCCCGCAGCCGCGCTGTTCTGGCGGGTCGTGCGGAAGACCGCCAGATGCAGGGTGGCTGCCTGTGGCCATACGGACCATCCCGTGAGCAGCACCTTCGTGTGCGGACCGGCGCCGAGCACCTCAAGCTGCGACACCAGCGCAGGAGCGAACCAGTCGACCGGCGGCGCGTACCGCCCGGCGTCCTCGTCCGGCCGGCCCAGCCGGACCAACGCCCCCCGCTCGGCGGCCGGTTCCTCCGGTAACACCAGATCGTCGAAGAATCCCATGCACCGATCGTGGCAGAGGGGTCTGACAGTGAGGAGATGGGAGGTATCGCTCAGGGGCCTGACCCTGGGTCTGACTGGCGCTTCGGCTGTCTGTGCGTCGAAGCATGGACGCGCTCTGCGGGATGAGGCTGCGATGGCCCACCGAAGTCCGAGGTCGACTTGTACGCGGCGATCCGCTGTGATGCCCGGGCAGGGATGTCGTACCGGGCGTTGATGCGGGAGTACCTGACCGAGACCATCCGTTACGGGCGCGTCGATCTCCTCTGCATAGATGAACTCGGCTACATGGAGCTGGACCGCAGGGGCGCGGAGCTGCTGTTCCAGGTGCTGCCCGAACGGGAAGAGAAGAACAGCGTCGCCATCGCCTCCAACCAGTCGTTTGGGGGACGGACAAAAACGTTCACGGATCCGCGACTCTGCGCAGCCATCGTCGACCGGCTCACCTTCGGCAGGAACATCATCGAGACCGGCACCGAGTCCTACCGGCTCGCCGGCACCAGGGCCGCCCAAACTCAGAACACCGCTTCAGGCTGACCAGCACCGGCCCCTCCCTGATGGATGTCGCGATCGCTGGCGCCCGACCACGGAGAGGCCAGGTCTCCTTCAGCGGTTTGCGACCACTTCCAAGGTGATCTTTAGACGGCGACCCGTCATGCCCTTGGCCTTTTTCACGCCGAAGGCGTACCTGTCCATCGTGGCGGTACCGTTGGCTGTGATCCGCGTGTCCTCACAGGCAACGGAAGTGATCGTGACGAGAACCGGCTGCGTTACTCCGCAGGCAGTCAACTCTCCTTGCAGTGTGGCATCCTGGGCGGATCTTTCCAGGCTCTGGCTCCGGAAGTTGATCTCGGGATGTCGTGCCACGTCCAGGTAGTCGGAGGACCTGACGTGATCGTCGCGCTGCTGATTGCCGGACTCGAAGCTGGCCGCGTCCATCGCGACGTCCACCGACGACTCTTCCGGTGACTCAGCAACGGTGATCCGGCCATGACTGATAGTGAACGCCCCACGGACTGGGAGCAGCCCGAACACGGCACGCGTGTCGAAACGGACCGTCGATGCCACTGGATCGATCTCGTAGGTGCCTGCCGCTGGTAAGGACTGCTCTGCAGTGCCTGGTACTGCCATGAGTGCGTAGCCTCCTCGTGCTGAAGATCCTCCTTGGATGGATCAGCCTCTCGCACACTGCGGTGGCTGCACCAGTCCCCTGCCGATCACCGACAGTGCACCCCCGTCGGCCCGCGCCGGGAGTCGAGTGAGGGGCCACAGCTCATCGCACTCCCGAGGGCTCGCTTACGCAACCAACACGGCAGGCGGGGACGCCGCGCTCCCGACCGTCAGAGGCCCAAGACGCCTTGGGCCACCCGCGCCGGCACACCGAGTGATACCGCCGGCAAGCCCCAGTCACGTCTGGCAGTCGGCCGATCACTGCTGATCGACCTCGAGGACGCTCTATATCTTGGGTCCGGGGTTTCTGGGTTGCCCTCCCATGCGGTGGTCGCTCCAGTCGATGCCGTCGTCGTACTCCTTGCTCGATGCGAGTCCGAGGAACCCGAGTAGGGGAGCTGCGATGAGAATGGCCCCGCACAGGCTGCCGATCGCGACGTAGGCCGCGGCGGCGGTGACGGCCCAGAACAGGACGTCGCACACGATCCTCGCCCACAGCGGGAACGGGTCACGCCACGCGTGGTAGCGGCGGTACAGGCGCACGAGTTTGCCGGCGGCACGCTTGGAACGGCCAGCCTTTCCCCGACCTGCCTTCCCTGCGTGGCCGTTGCCGTGCGCACGTCCCTTTTCGTCGCCCATGGACCTCCTTCTTCCCTTCGAGTGCCCGTGACCACAGCAGCTCTCCTCTGGTGGGCAGCCGCCGCTCCCGACCCGGTGCACGTGAGCGTGAACGTGCAGGTGTGTGCGGGCAGTTGGTTCGCTCGTCGGCGGGCCGGTCGGTGGTGCGCTGGGCACGGGGATGCTGTTCGCGCAGTGCCGGCACCTTCACCTCACCGACGACCCCAGGGGCTACTCGGCGGCGTGTGCGGGAAGCGCAGGGCAGGGCGGTCAGCGCGCCGACCGCAACAGCGGCGGCCGTGACGTGGTTCTTGCGCAAGAACAGGCTCCCCATGAATGAGCGGGTGGTGCCGCCTGTGCAGGACACACGTCCGGGCCCGGCGGTTGCACACAGGCAAGGACCTTCACCCGTTCGAGGGACGTAGAGGCACGTGGCCTGTGGCGGTAGAGGCCCGGGCCACCGGAGCCACATGCCCCGTGCCACTTCCCAAACTTCGGTGCAGACGTCTTCGGCAGAGGCGCGGTAGCTGCGGGTGAGGACCAGGTCGTGCCCCGTGGGGGTGGGGATGAGCTGGCCGGTGGGCTCAAGGGGCATGCCGTGCCTTCCTTGGAGTGGTCGTTGGCGGGCTCGACCCGCTTGCGGTCCCGTCGGGTGCGGTGAACCTCCATCTCCAGCGCCGCCAGACGCTGCGACCAGTCGACCCGCTGGGTGTCGAACCGGGTGAGCCAAGCGGTAGGGGGCCCGGCGGTCGTGAGTACGCTCCTGGAGGGCGGCCGGCAGGAGCGCCGCTCCGAACCGCGGTGCTGCTTGGCCGGAAATGCACGCAGCAAGCGAAGGCTGTGCCCTGTGCCCCGTCACTCCATCGCCGAATGCGCGTGCTCGAACAGTGGGCGCGAGCGCGCCGTGCCGGTCTCCGCCCTGGAATCGCGGGTTGACGGCGCCTTGGACGGGCCGGGCGACAGCCGCCGAACGTCGACCTTGAGCAGTACAAGGCAAACGACGTCGCCGAGCGCTGCTTCGGCAGGACTCACGCCATTCCGGGCTGTCGCCGCCCATTTCGACGAGCTGGCCGCCCGCTGTCTCGTCGGCCTCCGGATCGCCTCACTCGTCCGCCGGCTCCGCGCACGGTGATCCACACAGAACCCGAAGGGGATCGCCATGGTGGGCAGGGATGGCTCAAAAGGGATGGCTGGGCTGGCGCGGGGCTGCGCTGGGGTTCCGGACGCTCGAAGGTCGCCTTGCAGCGTGGTGTGAGGCCGTGGCGGCAACACTGCCGTCCGTCGGCCGTTGTGACCGATATCGGCAGGCGGGTGGCCGTGTGGCCAAGGGTGGCGGACGCGGTGGTACATCGAGGCCTCGTGATACGGCCCAACTTTCCCTTCGGGCTCTGGGTTTGAGTGTGAAAGAGCGGGATACACGCCCTCCTTGGTGGGCTGCTGAACGGCCATCTCCCCTTCAACTTCGGGGGGTTGCCATCCTGTGACCCAACGTGAAAACTGTGAACGCACCGGGCCGGGATGATCGTGTCCGAGCGCGTTCTTGACACGTGAATCGTAGGACAGGGAGTTCTGCGCAGGGCTGCTGCGCGGAGAAGTCACTGGGGGGACGTGGTGGTGTCTGCAAGGTGCCCTGGGCGCGTATGGCCGGGCTGCGCACGTGCGGGCTTGTCCGCTGCCCGGCGGGCGTCCGGACCGCTCGGAACCGCCGCCCCACCGTCCCTGTTCAGTCCTCAGTTCCGCTGACGCCGGGCCGGCATTCCCTGAGGGGTGGACAAGCCAGTCGCCCTCAGCGGGCCGACCCCGGCTGAGCCGGGCACCGGCCTAGTGGCGCCGAGCGACAACCGCCCCGCGGTGCCACACCTCGATGGCCGAACCCGTGACGGTCAGCGCTGCCCGCGGTCGGCCGCCGCGCACCGTCGGTGGCCCACCGCCGGGCACGCACGCCCTCACTCAAGGAGAAACGGTGACAAGCACACAACTGACCGGCGCCGCATCGCCTCTTGACGCGTTACCCGAGCGATGGCGGTCCTTACGTGACGCGGGCCCCGTGACGTACGACGAAGAGCGGCGGCAGTGGCACGTCGTGGACCACCGGGGCGTCTCGGCGGTCCTGTCCGACCCGGTGACGTACTCCTCCGACATGTCGCCGATCGCCCCCACTCAGGAGGACTTCGAGGCCTTCCGGCAGGGCAACTTCGTCGGCATGGACCCGCCGGAGCACCGCAAACTCCGCACCCTGGTGAGTCAGGCCTTCACTCCGCGAGTGGTCCACGGGCTCGCACCGCGCATCGAGGCCGTGTGCGCGCGGCTCTTCGACGGCGTCGCCGACCGCGACCGGTTCGACCTGGTCGACACCCTCGCCTACCCGCTGCCGATCATCGTGATCGCCGAACTCCTCGGGATCCCCGCCGAGGACCACAGGCTGTTCCAGGAGTGGGCCGCCACCCTCTTCGGCGGCGACCAGCTCGCGGACGGCCTCGACATGGCCGACCTGGAACGGGCGCTGGAGGCCATCGCTCCGACGGTGCGAGAGATGAACGGCTACGTACTGGACCACATCCGGCACCGCCGCGCTCACCCCGGTGACGACCTGACCAGCGCACTCCTCACCGCCGAGGTCGACGGAACGCGGCTGGAGGACCAGGAGATCGTCGGGTTCGTCGCCCTGCTGCTGGTCGCCGGGCACATCACCACCACCGCGCTCCTCGGCAACGCCATGGTCACCTTCGACCGGCATCCCGGCACGCTCACCGCACTGCGGAAGGATCCGGACCGGGTTCCGGACGCCGTCGAGGAAGTCCTGCGCTGGCTGCCGCCCTTCCCCGAGCTGGGCCGGCGCAGCACCCGGCCGGTGGCGCTCGGCGGCCACGAGATCCCGGCCGACACCCTGCTGATGGTGCACCTGGGGGCCGCCAACCGTGACCCCTCCCGCTTCACCTCGCCGGATGTCTTCGACGCGGCCCGCGACCCCAATCCCCATCTGACGTTCGGCCATGGCATCCATTTCTGTTTCGGCGCCCCCTTGGCCCGGCTGGAATCCCGAATCGCCCTGCAGATGATGACGGAACGTTTCTCCTCCATCGTGGTGCCCTCGTACGACGACGTCACGTACCAGAACCCGGCCGTCATCGTCGGCGTACGCCACCTGCCGATCTGCGTCACCAGGCCGTAAGCGCGCCGACGCGCACGCCCCGCACCGCTCACTCGCGGGCCGGCCGCGTCCTCCTCCCCGCACCCGCTCTCACCAGGAGTCACTTCCCCATGCCGTACCCGACCGCCGCTCCGGCCGCACACCGGCCGTCGACCTCCTCGCGCCAGGAGTTGAGCAGCCACCTCGACTCCCTCGCCCGCGTCCACCGCGTGCCCGGCGCCCAACTGGCCGTCCACACCGGCACCCAAGTCCTCAGCGCGCACACCGGCACGGCCGACGCCCTGGCGAACACCCCGTTCACCGCGGGGACGGCCGTCCCCCTGGGTTCCGTCACCAAGGTCGCCACGGCCGCGGCCGTCCTGCTCCTCGCCGACGACGGAGACGTGGACCTGGACGAACCCGCCAGCGCACTGCTGCCCGACTTATCAGGGGCGATACCCGATGTGACGGTTCGTCACCTGCTGAGTCACACCGCCGGTCTCCCCACCGGACCCGATTCCGACAGCGCCGTCGGCACCACCGCCTCCCGGTACCTCGCCGCGGTCTGCACCGCCCGGAACACCCTGTTCCCGCCAGGCACCGGCTTCTCGTACTCCAACGCGGGCTACGTCGCCGCCGGCCGCATCCTGTCCGAAGTGACGGGCATGACCTGGCAGGAAGCGGTGGCAGCGCTCGTCCTCGAACCCCTGGGCATCGTCCCCGCCTTCCTGGACGACGCCACCCCCGCCCGGCCGCTCGCCAGCGGTCACGCCCTCAACACGGCCACCGGCCTGGTACGACCGGCCCATCAGAACCTCGCCCCGGTGGAGGCCCCGGCGGGAGCGCTGCTGGCGAGTGCCGAGGACCTGGTCGCCCTGGGCAGGGCCTTGATCGGCAGGTCCGCCGGGCTGCCGGCCTCCGTCGCCGACCGGATGCGGCACCCCGAACCGGCCGCCGACCCCGGTGCCCTGGCCGACTCCTGGGGCCTGGGCCTCGCCCTCTTCCGACAGGACGGCCGGGTGTGGTGCGGCCACGACGGGAACGCCCAGGGAACCTCCTGTCACCTGCGGGCGGACCCCGACAGCGGCGTGGTCATCGCCTTCACCGGCAACGCGGGCGCCGCCACCGCCCTGTGGCGTGACATGGCCGCGGAACTCGCCCGGCTCACCGGCATGCGCGTGCCCACCGCCCCGGCCGCCGACACCCGCCGCGGACTCGCCGTGGCGCTCCCGGAGTGCGCCGGAACCTACCGCAACGGGGGCACCGAGTACCTGGTCAAACTCGACGGGGACGACACGCCGACGCTGTCCGTCGACGGCGACTACCCCATCCCGCTGGTCTGCTATCCGGACCTGTCCTGCGACCTGGTGGATCCGGCCACCGGCCGGGTCGAACCGGGCGGCCGCTTCCACCGTGATCCCGCCACCGGGGCCATCGATCGCCTGCAGATCTCCGGACGCACCGCGCGCCGCACAGGCACCGACTGACCACGTGCCGGATCGGCGCCGACTGACCGCCTGCCGGATCGGCGCTGTCTGATGGCGTGCCCGACCGGCGCCGTCTGACCGTGCGCCGGACCGGCAGCGTCCGACCGCGCGTCCGATCGGCACCGTCCGACCGCGCGCCGGATTGACACCGTTCCGGCCGCGCGCGCCACCGGCACGGCCCGATCGCCCCGCACCCGCCCCGTACGCAAGGACCCCGCACCGCTCCGGCGTGCCCACGCGCCGCCCGAGAGCGGCGCGCCCGGTCCGTGCGCCGCTCCCCGCCCGAAGGACTGCACCCCGATGACGGACCCGCACTCCCAGCGCCCCGCCACGCTCGTCCCCCCACCGGCAGGCACCGTCCCGTCGGCCCCCGTCCGCCACGTCACCCGTCAGGTCCCGCTCGGTGAGTTGTTCACCGGGTGGGTGACGCGTGACCCGGACGCCCCCGCGGTCACCGACGGCCGGAGCACCTGGTCGTACGGGGAACTCGCCCGGCGGGCCGGCCGGCTCGCCGGCCACCTCGTCGCGAGCGGCGCCGGACCGGAGCGGACGGTGGCACTGGTCCTGCCGCGCTCGATGGAACTGATCGCCGCCGAGCTGGCCGTGGCCCTCACCGGTGCCGCCTTCCTCCCCGTGGATCCCGACTACCCGGCCGAACGACGGGCGTTGATGCTCGCCGACGCCGCTCCCGCCGTCGTCCTGGACGACCTCGACCGGGTCCGCGCACTGATGAAGGGCCGAGAGCGAGAGACGGACGCGGTCCCGAGCCGGACGCTCCCCGATCACGCGGCGTACGTCATCTTCACCTCCGGCTCCACCGGCACTCCCAAGGGCGTCACCGTCACCCACCGCGGCATCGCCGGTTTCGCCGCGGCGGCCGCCGAACGCTACGCCGTCGGCCCGGGCGACCGTGTGCTGCAGTTCTCCTCACCCAGCTTCGACGCCTCCGTACTGGAGCTGTGCGTCTCCCTGCTGTCCGGCGCCCTGCTGGTGGTCCCGCCGAACGGACCCTGGCTGGGCGACGAACTCGCCGACGTCCTGGACGGACACCGCATCACCCACGCCCTCATACCGCCGGCCGCCCTGGCCACGCTGCCCGACCCGGCGGACATCGGGGGCCTGCCGTCGCTGCGCACTCTGATCGTCGGGGCCGAGGCGTGCCCGGCCACGCTCGTCGACCGGTGGGCACCCGGCCGCCGCATGATCAACTCCTACGGGCCGACCGAAGCCACCATCGTCGCCACCTGGACCGGACCACTCAGCGCCGGCACCGGGACACCCACCATCGGCGGCCCGCTTCCCGGCACCGAGGCCCACGTCCTGGACGCGGCCCTGCGCCCGGTGCCGCCCGGTACCGAGGGCGAACTGTACGTGGGCGGCGACGGACTGGCCCGCGGCTACCTGGGCCGCCCCGGCCTGACCGCGACCCGGTTCGTCGCCCACCCCTCCGGGCCGCCCGGCGCCCGTCTCTACCGCACCGGTGACCGGGTGCGCCGACGCGCCGACGGCGAGCTGGAGTTCGTCGGCCGGGCCGACCGGCAGGTCAAGGTCCGCGGCTTCCGCATCGAGCCCGGTGAGATCGAAGCCGCCCTGATCCGGGACCCGGAGATCCGCGAGGCCGTCGTCGTGGTCCGCGACGAGGAACCGGCCCGCGGCCGGCTCATCGGCTATGTCACCCCCGCCGACCCCGCGCGCAGGCCCGAGCCGGCCCGGCTGCGGGCCGCCCTCACCGCCGCTCTGCCGGCCCACATGGTGCCCTCCGCCGTCGTCGTGCTGGACGCGCTGCCGCTCACCCCGCAGCACAAGATCGACCTGCGGGCGCTGCCCGCCCCCGGCGGCGCGCCGGCCGAGCAGCGCGTCGAACCGCGCACCGACGACGAACGGACCCTGGCCGCGATCTGGGCCGACGTCCTCGGCGTCGACACCGTCGGCGTCACCGACGACTTCTTCGACCTGGGCGGCGACTCGATCCTCGCGGCCCGCACCCTGACCCGCATCCGGGAAGCGTTCGGCGCCCGGCTCACCCTGCGCGACGTGTTCACCGCGCGGACCGTCGGCGCGCTCGCCCCGCTGACCGCCGATCCGTCCGCCGCCGCCCCGCCGGAGCCGATCCCCTCCGCCCCGCGCTCGGAGCCCGTCCCGCTCTCCAGCGCCCAGCGGCGCCTGTGGTTCCTCGACGACCTCGCCGACGGCGGAACCGAGTACAACACCGGCGTGGCGCTGCGGCTGCGCGGCCCCCTCGACACGCCGGCCCTGGAACGCGCCCTGCACCGGCTCGCCGCCCGCCACGACTCCTTGCGCACCACCTTCGCCTCCGTCGACGGACAGGGCGTCCAGCTCGTCGCCGCCGAGGCGGAGCTGCCGCTGCGCACCACCGACGTCGGGCACGTGCCCGTCGACCGGCGCGATCAGGCCGTCGAGCGCCTGCTGACCGAGGAACTGCGCCGACCCCACGACCTGACGACCGGGCCCCTGACCCGGGCGCTGCTCATCCGCCGGGCACCCGAGGACCATGTGCTGCTGCTGGCCCAGCACCACATCGTCACCGACGGCTGGTCGGTCGGCGTCCTGACCCGGGACCTGGCGGCGCTCTACCGCGCGGAGGCCGCCGGCGAACCCGAGGACCTGCCCCGGCCGCACGTGCAGTACCCGGACTTCGCGCTGTGGCAGTTCGAGCGGCACACGGCCGACGCCGACGCGGACGACCTCGCCTACTGGAAACGCCACCTCGCCGGTCTCCAGCAGCTCGACCTGCCCACCGACCGGCCGCGCCCCGCGGTGCGCACCACCGCGGGCGCGTCTCACCGCCAGGACATACCGCGCCACCTGGTCGACCGGCTGCGGCAGTTGGCCGCGGGCCGTGACACCACCGTCTTCACGGTGTTCGCCGCGGCGGCGGCCGTGCTGTTCGCCCGCTACTCCGGGCAGCGGGACGTGGCGTTCGGCACCGTCACCAACGGGCGTGACCGCCGCGAACTGGAGGACGTGACCGGTTTCTTCGCCAACACCGTCGTGCTGCGCGGCGAGGTCGACGACGCCGCCACGGTGGACGGGTTCGTGCAGGCCGTGCGCGCGACCGTGCTGGACGCGTTCGCCCATGACGGCGTGCCCTTCGACCGGGTGGTCGAGGAACTCGCCCCGCCGAGAGATCCCAGCCGCACCCCGCTGGTGCAGGCGCTGGTGGTCCAGCAGGCGGCGCCCGCCCGGCCGCCGGCCGCCGCCGGGGTACGCATCGAGGAACATCCCCTGCCCCGCCCGGCCGCCCGCTTCGACCTCGTGCTGGAGTTCGCGCCGCGCGCCGACGGCGGCCACGAACTGACGGTCGAGTACAACACCGACCTGTTCGAAGCGGCGACCGTGGCCCGGATGGCCCGTCAGTTGCGTCACCTGCTCGAAGGCATGGCGGACGGCCCGCACCGGACGCTGGCCGAACTCCCGCTGTTGTCCGAGGGCGAGCGGCACGTGCTCCTGGACTCCTGGAACCCGCCCGCGCCGGCCGAGGACCGGGCCGACGGGGCCACGCTCCCCGCGCTCTTCGAGGAGCAGGTGGCCCGGACTCCCGGCCGGACCGCCGTGACCTGCGGCGCGACCCGGCTGGACTACGCCGGACTGAACCGGCGGGCCAACCGTCTCGCCCGGCTGCTGGCGGCGCGCGGTGCGGGGCCGGAGTCCCTGGTGGCGCTGTGCCTGCCGCGCACCGCAGACCTCCTTCCGGTGCTGTGGGCCGTACTGAAGTCGGGCGCCGGATACCTGCCCGTCGACCCGGGCTACCCGGCCGAGCGCATCCGCTTCATACTCGCCGACGCGGCCCCCGCCCTCGTCCTGGCCACCCGGGAGACGGCGCACGCCCTTCCCGAGGACTGCGAGCCGCTGCTGCTGGAGGACGTGGCACCCTTCGACGCCGGCACCTCGGACCCGGCTGAAGCCGAGGCCGCGGATCCGACCGGTGCCGACACCGCCGACCCGGCCGACGCCGACCTGACCGACGCCGACCGGACGGGACCGCTCCACCCGTCCCATCCCGCCTACGTCATCTACACCTCCGGCTCCACCGGCCGGCCCAAGGGCGTGGTCGTCACCCACCGCAGCGTGGCCGCGCTCGCCGCCTGGGCCGGGGACACGTTCGGCTCGCGCGGGTTCTCCCACGTCCTCGCCTCCACCTCCCTCAACTTCGACGTGTCCGTCTTCGAGTTGCTGTGCCCCCTGCTGGCCGGCGGCAGCGTCGAAGTGGTCGCCGACCTCACCGCCCTCGCCGACCTCGCCGCCTCCACCGGCGGCTCCCGCCCGCGCCGGGCCGGACTGCTCAGCGGCGTGCCGTCCGCGCTGTCCCGCGTGTTCGGCGGCGACGGCGCCATCGAGGCGGACACCGTCGTCCTGGCCGGCGAGGCCCTGCCCGCCCGGACCGTCCGGGACATCAAGGACGCCATGCCCGCGGCCGAGGTGGCGAACATCTACGGCCCCACCGAGGCCACCGTCTACGCCACCGCCTGGTTCGCCGACGGCACGCTCCCCGACCAGGCCCCGCCCATCGGCCGTCCCGTGGCCCGTACCCGCGCCTACGTGCTGGACCGCCTGCTGCGCCCCCAGCCGCCCGGCGTCACCGGCGAGTTGTACCTCGGCGGCGGCGGACTCGCACGCGGTTACCTCCGCCGTCCCGGGCTGACCGCCGCCCGCTTCGTCGCCGACCCGTTCGGTGCCCCCGGGGAGCGCATGTACCGCACGGGCGACCTGGTGCGCTGGAGCGCCGACGGCCGGCTCGAGTACCTCGGCCGCATCGACCAGCAGGTCAAGGTGCGCGGCTTCCGCATCGAACTCGGCGAGGTCGAGGAGGCCCTCCGGGGCTGCGCGGGCGTCGCCGAGGCCGCCGCCACCGTCCGCGACGGCGACGGCCACCGCCGCCTGGCCGGATACGTGGTCCCCGCCCCCGGCGCCCGGGTGGAGCCTGAAGCCGTACGCCGGGAACTCGGGCGCACCCTGCCCGACTACATGGTCCCCTCGGCCGTCGTGGTGCTGCCCGCCCTGCCGCTCAACCCCAACGGCAAACTGGACCGCGGCCGGCTCCCCGACCCGGCACCGGCCGAACCCGCCGCCCGCCACGTCGCGCCCCGCACCCCCACCGAACGGACCCTCGCCGCCATCTGGACCGACGTCCTGCACGTGGAGCGGGTCGGAGCGGACGACAACTTCTTCGCGCTGGGCGGCGACTCCATCCTCAGCATCCAGGTCGTGGCCCAGGCCCGGCAGGCGGGCCTGACGATCACCTCTCGGGACGTCTACCAGCACCAGACGGTCGCCGCCCTGGCCCGCCGCGCCGACGAGACGGGCCGCCGCCGGACCGCCGCCCCGTCCGCCCCCGTCGAGGCCACCGGCGCCGCGCCGCTGACACCCATCCAGCACTGGCTCTTCGACAGCGCCGCCGAGCGGGCCGGACACTTCGCCCAGACCCTGTCGGTGGAACTGCCCGCCGACGTCGACGCGAGCGCCCTCCAAGCCGCCCTCGACGACGTGGTCGCCCACCACGACGCACTGCGCTCCCGCTTCCTCGCCGACGGCACGCGCGTACGGTGGCTGATCGACGGCCCGGCCGCCCGCTGCCGCCTCACCCACCACACCGGCCCCGAGACCGACAGCCCGCACCGCGGCCCGTACGACCTGGGTCACGGGCCGCTGTTGCGCGTCGTCCTGCACGACCGGAGCGACGGACGGCCGCCCGTCCTTCACCTGTCCGTCCACCACCTCGTCGTGGACGGGGTCTCCTGGCGCCTGCTCCTCGAAGACCTCGAACGCGCCTACCGCGCCCGTCTCGAGGGCCGGGACGGCGCGGCCGCGCTGCCCCCCAAGTCCTCCCCGCTGCGGCAGTGGGCCGAGCGCCTGGCCGCGCACACCGCCGCCGGCGGTTTCGACGACGAGCAGGCGTACTGGATCCGCGAGACCGAAGGCGCCCGGGCGGCTCTGCCCGCGGACCGGGAAGGCACCGGCACCTACGCCTCCCAGCGCACGGTGACGGTGCGACTCAGCCCCGAGGACACCGAAGCGCTGCTGCGGACCCTCCCCGAGACGTACCGCACCCAGGCCAACGACGTCCTGCTCGCCGCCCTCGGCCGGGTGCTGTGCGGCTGGAGCGGGCACGACCGGGTCCTGGTCGACGTCGAAGGACACGGCCGTGAGGAGCTCTTCGCCGACGTCGACACCAGCCGCACCGTCGGCTGGTTCACCACCCGCCACCCCGTCGCCCTGGCCGTCCCGCCCCAGGCCTCCTGGGACACCGTGCTCAAGCAGGTCAAGGAACACCTGCGCGCCGTGCCCCGGCACGGCATCGGCCACGGCGCCCTGGCCCTGCCGGGCCGCGACGGCGCACCCCTCCCGGCGACCGGCGCGCAGATCAGCTTCAACTACCTCGGCCGGTTCGGCCTGTCCGAGACCTCCGAGGGCCTGTACCGCGGGCTGGTCCGCCCCCTGGAGCTGGACGCCGACCCGTCGGCGACACGTCCGCACGCCCTGGAGGTCGTGGGGCGGCTGGACGGCGACAGCCTGGAATTCACCTGGTTCCACTCCGACCAGGTACACCGGCCGGAGACGGTCACCGACCTGGCGGAACGCTACGCCGACGCGCTGGCCGGCCTCGCCCGGTACGCGGCCCGCCCCGGCACCGCCGGACGCACCCCCTCGGACTTCCCGCTGGCCCGACTCGACCAGACCCACGTCGACCGCATCGCGGGGGAGGACCCCGCCGGGGTGGAGGACGTCCACCCCCTGACGTCCACCCAGGCCGGCATGCTCTTCCACCGGCTCTCCCAGGACGACCGAGGCGTCTACTTCCAGCAGCTGACGTTCCTCCTCGACGGCGTGTCCGACCCCCGGGTGCTGGCGGACGCCTGGCAGCGGGTCACGGACCGCACGCCGGTGCTGCGCTCGCGGGTGGTGTGGCAGGACGTGCCCGAGCCACTGCTCGTGGTGCAGCGCCGGGCGGCCGTGCCGGTGGAACTGACCGACTGGCGCGGCCTGACCGCCGCCGAACGCGACGAGCGGCTGCGCGACCTGCTCGACCGCGACCGCGCCCGAGGCGTCGACCTGACCCGCGCACCGCTCCAGCGCCTGGTGCTGGCCCGGGTCTCCGACCGTGCGGTCCGCGTCGTGTGGTCCTTCGACCACCTGATCCTGGACGGCTGGAGCCTGTTCCAGGTCCTCTCCGACGTCTTCGCCTGCCACGCGGGACTGTCCGGCACCGCAGACATCGCGCTGCCCGAGCGCCGCCCCTTCCGTGACTACGTCGCCTGGCTGCGTGAGCGCGTCGACGGGGCCGAGGCCGAGCGGCACTGGCGTTCCCGCCTGAACGGCCTGAGCGAGACCACGGCGCTCCCCTTCGACCGCGAGCCCCGCGAGAGCCACCGCGCGGAGTCGACGGCGGCGGTGCGCGTCACCCTGCCCGAGCCCGCCACGCAAGCGCTGGAGGACCTGGCCAGGACGGCGGGCCTCACGATGAACACCCTCGTCCAGGGCGCCTGGGCGGTGCTGCTGAGCCGTCAGGCGGGCCGCGGCGAGGCGGTCTTCGGCACCACCGTCTCCGGACGGCCCGACGAGCTGCCCGGGGCCGACGCCATCACCGGCCTGTTCATCGCGACCCTGCCCACCCGTGTGACCGTGCCGCGCGACGAGCCGCTGCTCACCTGGCTGGCCCGGCTCCAGCAGGAGCAGAGCGAGGACCGGCGCCACGACCAGGTGCCGCTGCACCGGATGACGGCGTACACCGACCTGCCCGAGCGGGCCGCGCTCTTCGACAGCATCGTCGTGTTCGAGAACTACCCGGTCGACGACGACCTCGCCGCCGCGCACGGGCTGCGGCTGACCGGTCTGGACGGCATCGAGACCACCAACTACCCGCTGAGCCTGGTCGCCTACCCCGGCACGGAACTCGCCCTGCGCCTCGGCTACGACCCTGACCTCTTCGACGCCGCCACCGTCGAGCGGATGGCCGAGTACCTCACCGTCCTGCTGGAGGGCTTCGCCACCACCCCGCGGCGCACTCCCGCCCGCCTGCCCCTGCTGACCGCCGCCCGCCGTGAGCAGGTGCTCCACGCGTGGAACGACACGGCCACCGGCACCCCGGCGGCGACCACCGCGGACCTCTTCGCCGCGCAGGTGGAGCGCACCCCCGACGCCGTGGCGCTGCTGGCCGGCGCCGAGCGGTTGACCTACCGCGAACTCGACGCGCGGGCGGCGGCACTGGCCGGCCGGCTGGCCGCGCTCGGGGTCCGCCCGGAGGTCGCCGTCGGCGTGCTGATGGACCGCTCGACCACCCTCGTCGTCGCCCAGCTCGCCCTCGCCCGCCTCGGCGGCGTGTACGTGCCGCTCGACGGCCGGGCACCCCGGGAACGGCTGCGCACGATGCTCACGGAGGCCGGCGCCGGCCTGCTGCTCACGGACGCCGAGTGGCACGAGACGGCCGCGGATCTCCTCCCGGAAGGACGTGTAGTGCGCCCGGACCTGGACACCGGGGCCCCGGCCGCGGACCTCACCACCGTGCCGCGCGTGCGCCCCGACACCGTCCAGTACCTCATGTTCACCTCCGGCTCCACGGGCGCCCCCAAGGGTGTGGCCGCCCGGCAGCGGGACGTCGTCGCGCTCGCCCTCGACCGCGCCTTCGCCGGCCACGACCGCGTCCTCGTGCACTCCCCGCACGCCTTCGACGCCTCCACCTACGAACTGTGGGTGCCCCTGCTGCGCGGTGGCACGGCCGTCCTCGCCCCGCCGGGGGACGTGGACGCCACCGCCGTCCGCCGTGCGATCAGCGACCAGGGCGTGAGCTGCCTGTTCCTGACGATCGGCCTGTTCCGGCTGCTCGCCCAGGAGGACCCGGCCTGCCTGCGCGGCGCCCGGGAGGTGTGGACCGGCGGCGAGGCCGTGCCCGGCGCCGCCGTACGACGCGTGCTCGACGCCTGCCCCGACCTCACCGTCGTCGACGTGTACGGCCCCACCGAGACCACCACCTTCGCCACTCGCCGAGCCTTTCGCGCCGGTGACACGCTGGCCGCGACGCTCCCCATCGGCCGACCCCTGGACGACACCCGCGCCTACGTCCTGGACGACGCGCTCCAGCCGCAACCGCCTGGCGTGCCGGGAGAGCTGTACCTCGCGGGCGCCGGACTGGCCCGCGGCTACGCCGGACGCCCCGGCGCCACCGCGGCCCGCTACCTGGCCGACCCCTACGGACCGCCCGGCGGGCGGATGTACCGCACCGGTGACATCGTGCGCTGGAGTGCCGACGGCGAACTGCACTTCGTGGGACGCGTCGACGACCAGATCAAGATCCGTGGCTTCCGCGTCGAGCCCGCCGAGATCGAGGCCCGGCTCACCGCCCATCCGGCGATCGCCGAGGCGGTGGTGTCGGTGTCACGGCACGAGGGACGCAAACGCCTGGTCGCGCATCTGGTGCCGGCCCCCGGGGCGGCCGTGCCGCAGGCGGCCGAGCTGCGGGCCCACGTGGCCGGGGAACTGCCCGACTACATGGTCCCGGCCGCGTTCGTCACCGTGGCCGAGCTGCCCCTGACCGCGAACGGCAAGGTCGACCGGCGCCGGTTGCCCGAACCCGAGTGGTCTGCGGCGGCCGACACCCCCTACCGCGCGCCGCGCACCGAGGCCGAGCGGGTGCTCGCCGGCATCTGGGCCGAGCTGCTCGGCGTGGACCGCGTCGGCCTCGACGACCACTTCTTCATGCTGGGCGGCGACTCGATCGTCAGCATCCAGGTCGTCTCGCGCGCCCGCACCGCCGGCCTCGCGCTGACCCCGAGAGACCTGTTCCGCCACCCCACGCTCGCCGACCTGGCCGCCGCCTCGACCGGCGCCCACGCGACCGTCGCGGGCACCGGGCCGGTGTCCGGGGAGGTCGCGCTCACCCCGATCCAGCACTGGTTCCTCGACGCCGAGCCGCTGCGCCCGGAGTACTTCAACCAGTCGGTGCTCGTCGAGACGCCCGAGGACGTCGACCCCGGCGCGCTGCACGCCGCTCTCGCCGCGCTGTGGACCCACCACGACGCCCTGCGCGCCCGTTTCACCCGCGCGGCGGACGGCACCTGGCGCCAGTCCTACACCGCCGCGGACACCGAGCTGCCGGAGCTGCTGCGCGTGCACGACCTGAGCGGTCAGGACGCCCACACCGCCGGACAGGCCGAGGCCCGCCTCTCCCACGAGGCGCACACCGGCTTCCGGCTGGACACCGGCCCGCTGATCGCCGCCCGCCTCTTCACCGGCGACGGCCGGCCCCCGCGCCTGCTGCTGACGGCCCATCACCTGATCGTCGACGGTGTCTCCTGGCGCGTCCTGCTGGAGGACCTGGAGACCGCCTACCGGCAGGCCCGGACCGGCGAGCCGGTCCGGCTGCCGCAGCGCACCACGTCCGTGCGGGAATGGGTGCGCAGGCTCACCGCACGCACCGGTGAGGCGGACCTCGCCGCGCAGCGCGCCCACTGGGCGGACGTCGCGCGGCACTGCGCCGAACCGCTGCCCGTGGACCGGGACGGCGGCAACACCGTCGCCGACCTGCGTGCCGTGACCGTACGCCTGGACCGGCAGCGCACCGAGGGCCTCCTGCGCAAGGTCCCCGGCGTGTACCGCACCCGCGTCGACGACGTCCTGCTGACCGCCCTCGGCCGCGTCCTGGCGGACTGGACCGGCCGCGGTGTCGTCGCCGTGGGACTGGAGGGGCACGGCCGAGAGGACCAGCTCTTCGACGACCTCGACCTGTCGCGCACGGTCGGCTGGTTCACCAGCCTCTTCCCGGTCGCCCTCGACCTGCCCCGGGGCGACTGGGGCGCCGCGCTGAAAGCCGTGAAGGAACAACTCAGGGCCGTGCCCGGCCGGGGGATCGGCTACGGCGCCCTGCGTCACCTCGCGGGCGACGAACGGCTCACCGCCGCGCCGCTGCCCGGCATCAGCTTCAACTACCTGGGCCGGTTCGACTGGTCCGCCACCGACGCCGAGCTGGTCCGGGCCGTTCCCGGCGGCCTGGACGGCGCGGAGGACCCCGGGGCGCCGCGTCCGCACCTGCTGGACGTGGTGGCCCGCGTCGAGAACGACCAACTGGAGATCACCTGGCACTACAGCGGCGGCCGCCACCGGGAGGAGACCGTCGCCTCCCTCGCCGAGGGCATGCTGCGCGCCCTGGAGGAGATCGTCGCGCACTGCGCCGCCCCGCAGGCCGGCGGCCGCACCCCCTCGGACTTCCCGCTGGCCCGGCTCGACCAGCCCGCCGTGGACCGGATCGTCGGCGACGGCCGCGGCGTCGAGGACGTGTACCCGCTGACCTCGATGCAGGCGGGCATGCTGTTCCACAGTCTGATGGCCCCCCAGGGCCGCACCTACGTCAACCAGGTGCAGGTCGTCCTGCACGGCGTCACCGACCCGCACGCCCTCGCGGAGGCATGGCAGCGCACGGCGGAGGCCAACCCGATCCTGCGCACCCGCCTGGTGTGGCAGGAGACCGCCGAACCCCTCCAGGTGGTGGAGCGGCGGGCCGCCCTGCCGGTCACCCACCACGACTGGACCGGGTGGACCGCCGAGCGGTGCGCGCGGGAGACGGAAAAGCTGCTCGACGCGGACCGGGAGACCGGGATCGATCTCGGCGCGGCCCCGCTGACGCGGCTCGCGCTGATCCGGCTCGCCCCGGACCGGGTGCGCATGGTGTGGACCTTCCACCACGTGCTGCTCGACGGCTGGAGCGCGGCCCAGGTGTTCGACGAGGTGTGCGAGCGGTACGCGGCCAGGACCGCCGGCCGCCGCCCGCAGGTGCCCGGCCGGGCCCCCTTCGCCCGCTACCTGGAGTGGCTGGCCGCCCAGGACACCGCCCGCGCGGAACACCACTGGCGCGACACCCTCGCCGGATTCGCCGTACCCACCGAACTGCCCCGCGACCGGCGCCCCGCCGACGCCCACCGCGCGTCCTCCTCGGGTACGGTGCGGGTGGCCCTCGGCGAGGAGGTGTCGGCGCGACTGAGGGACACCGCCCAGCGGGCCGGGCTCACGGTGAACACGGTGCTCCAGGGCGCCTGGGGCCTGCTGCTGCACCACTACGGCGGCGGCGACGACGTCGTCTTCGGTACGACCGTGTCCGGCCGCCCGGCCGAACTGCCCGGCGTGACCTCCATGGTGGGCCTGTTCATCAACACCCTGCCCACCCGGCTGCGCATCGACCGGGATCGCCCCCTGCTGGAGTGGCTGCGCCAGGTGCAGGCCGACCAGTCGGAGGCCCGGCGCCACGACTTCGTCTCCCTCGCCCAGGTACAGACGTGGAGCGAGGTGCCCGGCGGCACCAGCCTGTTCGACAGCATCGTCGTCTTCGAGAACTACCCGTTCGACGCGGGTGCCCTGGCCCGGCACGGACTCGCCGTCGAGCAGGAACGCGATGTCGAGCCGACCAACTACCCGCTCAGCGTCGTCGTCGCCCCCGGCGACGACGTGACGGTCACCCTCGACTACGACCCGGCCGCCTTCGACGCGACCACCGTCGAAGGGATCGGCGCGAGCCTGCGCACGCTGCTGACCCAGGTCGCCGCCGACGCCACCGCCGACCGGCGACTGGCCGACCTCGCCTTGCTCGAACCGGCCGGGGGGCGCCGCCTGCTGGACCGGCTGGCGGGACCGGGGGCGAAGCTCCCGCGGCGCACCCTCGCGGACGCCTTCGCGGCCCAAGCCGCCCGCACACCCGACGCCACCGCCGTCAGCGCCGGCGCCGACCGCCTCACGTACCGGCAACTCGACGAGCGCGCCAACCGGTTGGCCCGCCTGCTCATCGAGGCCGGAGCCGGGCCGGAGCGGTTCGTCGCCCTGGCCCTGCCCCGCACCGCCGACCTGATCGTGGCGCTCCTCGCCGTCCTCAAGAGCGGCGCCGCCTATCAGCCCGTCGACCCCGGCCATCCCGAAGAGCGCATCGCGTTCCTCTTCGAGGACGTGCGACCCGACGCGGTGATCACCTGCGCGGACACCTCCGCACGGCTGCCGGACGGCCCGTACACGACGATCGCGCTGGACGACCCGGGCTGCGCCGCCCGGCTGGCCGCCGCCTCCGCCGCGCCCGTCGGCGACGGCGAGCGGCGTGCCCGGCTGCTGCCGGACCACCCCGCCTACGTCATCCACACCTCTGGCTCCACCGGCCGGCCGAAGGGCGTCGTCGTCTCCCACGCCTCGGTGGTGGCGCTGGCCGACTGGGCCGCCGCCGAGTTCACCGGCCGCGGACTCGCTCACATCGTGGCCTCCACCTCGCTCAACTTCGACGTGTCGGTGTTCGAGATCTTCTCGCCGCTGCTGGCGGGCGGGCGGGTGGAGGTCGTCCGCGACCTGCTGGCCCTCGCCGAGCGCCCCGAACCGTGGCGAGCGGGGCTGCTCAGCGCCGTCCCCTCGGCCCTCGGCCGACTGCTGGCCGAGGACACCGTCCGGGCCGGTGCCGACACCGTCGTCCTGGCCGGCGAGGCCCTGCCCGCCCGCGCGGTCCAGCAGGTGCGCGCGGCGATCCCCGGCTGCCGGGTGATGAACATCTACGGCCCCACCGAGGCCACCGTCTACGCCACCGCCTTCACCTGCGACCCGGACGAGCCCGACCGGGTCCCGCCCATCGGCCGGCCCGTCGGCGGCGCCCGCGCCTACGTCCTCGACGCCCGGATGCGGCCCGTGCCCGTCGGGGCGCCCGGTGAGCTGTACCTCGCCGGAACCGGGGTGGCCCGCGGCTACCTGAACCGGACCGGCCTGACCGCGTCCCGCTTCCTCGCCGACCCGTTCGGCCCGCCCGGCAGCCGCATGTACCGCACCGGCGACCTGGTCCGCTGGAGCGCCGACGGCGACCTGCTGTACCTGGGCCGCACCGACGACCAGGTGAAGGTGCGCGGCTTCCGCATCGAACTCGGCGAGGTGGAGGCCGCGCTGGCCCGGCACCCGCAGGTGGCGGAGGCCGCCGCGCGGGTCGTGGACCACGACGGCCACAAGCGCCTGGTGGCCTACGCCGTCCCGCGGGCCGACGACACCCCCGCACCGGCCGGCCTGCGGGCCTTCCTCGCCCGCACGCTGCCCGACCACCTGGTCCCGGCGGCCGTGGTGCCCCTGGAACGGCTGCCGTTGGGCGCCACCGGCAAGCTGGACCGGCGGGCCCTGCCGGAACCGGTGTGGTCCGCGGCCGCCACCCCGCAGGACACCCGGCCGCCGCGCACCGCCACCGAGCAGACCCTCGCCGCGATCTGGTCGCAGGTGCTGGGCGTGCCCGAAGTGGGCGTGGCGGACAACTACTTCGCGCTCGGCGGAGACTCCATCCTCGGCATCCAGATCGTCTCCGCGGCCCGCCGGGCCGGACTGAATCTGACACCCCGTCATCTCTTCCGATACCAGACGGTCGCCGAACTCGCCGCCGCCGTCGACGAGTCACCGGCCGGTCCGGCCACCGCCACGGCCGACCAGGGCCCGGTCGTCGGGGACGTCCCTCTCACGCCCGTACAGCACTGGCTGTTCGACACCCTCACCGGCGACCCGGCCCGCTTCACCCAGGCCGTCTCCTTCGAGGTGGCGCCCGACACCGACGAGACACTGCTGCGCGCCGCCCTCGCGACGGTGCTGGAGCAGCACGACGCGCTGCGCATGCGCTACGAACCGGTGGGCGAAGGCCGGTGGCGGCAGCTCGGCACCGCGCCCGGCGCCGAGCCGCACCTGGAGGTGCACCACACCCCCGAGGACCCGGCCGCCGTGGCCGCCGGTCTGTGCTCCGGGTTCGACCTGGCGAGCGGGCCGCCGCTGAAGTCCGCCCTGTGCCACCGGGACGGCGACCGGCCGCCCGTCCTGCTGCTGGCCGCCCACCACCTGGTCGTCGACGCGGTGTCCTGGCGGGTGATCCTCGAAGACCTCGACACCGCCCACCGGGCGCTGCGCGCCGGCGAGACCCCCGGCCTGGGGGCGAAGACGACCTCCTTCCGCGACTGGGCCCGGCGCCTGGCCGCGCACACCGCCGACGGCGGCTTCGACGACGAGATCGCCCACTGGGGCGCCCTGCACCCGACGCCCCTGCCCGCCGACCTGCCCGGCGGCAACACCGCCGCCGACGAGGAGACCGTGACGGTGAGCCTCGGCGCCGAGGAGACCCGCCGGCTCCTCCAGGAGGTGCCCGACGCCTACCGCACGCGCGTCAACGACGTCCTGCTGTGCGCGCTCGGCCGGGTCCTGGGCCGCTGGACCGGACAGGACCGGGTGGTGGTCGCGCTGGAGGGCCACGGCCGCGAGGACCTCTTCGACGACGTCGACCTGTCCCGCACCGTCGGCTGGTTCACGACCATGTTCCCCGTGGGCCTCGACGTGCCCCGCGACGCCGGCCTCGGCACCGCGCTGAAGACCGTCAAGGAGAACCTGCGGGCCGTACCGCGCGGGGGAGTCGGCTACGGCGCGCTGCGGCATCTGCACCCCACGGCGGGACCCCGGCTGCCCGCGCTGCCGCAGGTGGGCTTCAACTACCTGGGGCAGCAGGACCGGAGCGCGGCCGGGGACGGTCTGCTGCGGGCGCCCCACGAGGGCCTGACCGGCGGCATGGACCGCTCGGCGGACCGGCCCCACCTCATCGACGTCCTCGGTCGGGTCACCGACAAGCGGCTCGAGTTCACGTGGTCGTACGCGCGCCGGGTGCACCGGCACGGCACCGTCGCCCGCCTCGCCGAGGAGACGGCGGAGGAACTGCGCCGGATCGTCCGGCACTGCGCCGAGTCCGGCGCGGGCGGCCGCACCCCGTCCGACTTCCCGCTGGCCGCCCTGGACCAGGCCGCCGTCGACCGGCTCGTCGGCGACGGGCAGGACGTGACGGACGTGTACCCCCTCACCCCCACCCAGACCGGCATGGTCGTGCACGGCATGGACGAGCCCGGCGAAGGCCTCTACGTCGAGCAGATCACCTTCGTCGCCGACGGCGTACGCGAACCCGCGCTGCTGGCGGACGCCTGGCAGCACGTCGTGGACGCCACGCCCGTGCTGCGCACCGCCGTCGCCCTGGGCCGGGGCCCGGCCCCGCTGCAGACCGTGCACCGCCGCGTCACCCTGCCCGTCACCCGGCTCGACTGGAGCGACCTCGACCCGGTGCGGCGGGAGAGCACACTGCGGCGGCTGCTCGACGAGGACCGCGCCCGCGGCATCGACCTGGACCGCCCCCCGCTGCTGCGCGTCACCCTGATCCGGCTCGGCCCGGACCAGGTGCGCGTGGTGTGGACCTTCCACCACATCCTGCTGGACGGCTGGAGCGTCTTCCACGTGCTGTCGGACGTCCTGGAGGCACACGCCGCGCTCACCGCCGGGACCGAGCCGCGGCTGCCGCGGCGGCGGCCCTTCGCGGACTACGCCGCCTGGCTGGCCCGCCGGGACACGGCCGCCGCCGAGGAGCACTGGAAGGCCGCCCTCGCCGGACACGCCGCGCCCACCCCGCTGCCGTTCGACCGCAGGCCCGCCCCGGGCGCCGCCGCCCGGTCGGGCACCTGGCTGTCGCAGCGGCTCGACGCGGCCGGCACGGCCCGCCTGGCGGACTTCGCCCGCCGTCACCGGCTCACCCTCAACACCCTGGTCCAGGGCGCGTGGGCGTTGCTGCTGGCGCGTTTCAGCGGCGAGGGGGAGGTCTGCTTCGGCACCACCGTCTCCGGCCGGCCCGCCGGCCTGCCCGGCGCGGACACCATCACCGGCCTGTTCATCACCACTCTGCCCGCGCGGGTCACCGTCGACGAGTCCGCGCCGTGCACCGCCTGGCTGCGAGAGCTGCAGGCCGCCCGCGCGGAGGACCGGCGCTTCGACCACGTGCCGCTGACGGACCTCCACCAGTGGAGCGCACTGCCCCCCGGCACGCCCCTGTTCGACAGCCTGCTGGTGTTCGAGAACTACCCGGTCGGCGACGCCACCGCCGGCGCGCACGGCGTGCGCTTGCGCGACCTGGACGCCCGCGAGGCGACCAACTACCCGCTCACCGTGGTGATCTCGCCCGGCGACGAGCTGACCGTGGAACTCGGCTACGACCCGCGGTACTTCGAGGAGACCACGGCCGAAGCGCTGGCCGACCGGCTGACGCACACCCTGACCGCGCTCGCCGGGACGGAGGACCGGACCCGCCTGCACACGGTCGACGTCCTTCCCCCCGCCGAACGCCACCGGCTGCTGCACGGCCCCACCCGCCCGGAACTCCCGCCGCCGCCCCCGGCGACGCTGCCCACGATGATCGAGGCCGCCGTCGACCGGTGGCCCGACCGGACCGCCCTCGACACCGGGAGGTCACGGCTCACCTTCGCCGAGGCGGAGGACCGCGCCAACCGGCTGGCGCACCGGCTCATCGCGCGCGGGGCGGGGCCGGGCGGCATCGTCGCGCTGGTCCTGCCGCGCTCGGCGGACATGGTCCTCGCCCAGCTCGCCGTGACCAAGGCGGGCGCCGCCTTCCTCCCCGTGGACCCCGGCTACCCGGCCGAGCGGGTCACGCTGATGCTGCGCGACGCCGATCCCGCCGTCACCCTCACCGCCGAGGAGGTCGCCGGCCTGCTCGCCGCGCCGCCCGACGACACGCCCGGCCACCGGCCCACCGACACCGACCGCCTCCGCCCGCTGCACCTCGACGACCCGGCGTACGTCATCTACACCTCCGGCTCCACCGGCACCCCGAAGGGCGTCGTCGTCCCCCACCGGGGGCTGGCCGCGTTCACCGCCGCCGAGGCCACGCACTACGAGGTCCGCGCCGGGGACCGCGTACTGGCCTTCGCCACGCCCAGCTTCGACGCCTCCGTGCTGGAGCTGTGCATGTCCCTGCCGCAGGGCGCGGCCCTCGTCGTACCGCCGGCCGGCCCGCTGCTCGGCGCGGAACTCGCCGGCGTCCTGCGCACCGCGCGCATCACGCACACCCTGCTGCCGCCCGCCGCGCTCGCCACCCTCCCGCCGGACACCCCGGGCACCCTGCCCCACCTGCACACCCTGATCGTCGGCGCGGACGCCTGCCGGGCCGAACTCGTCGCCCGCTGGGCACCGCACCACCGCATGATCAACTCCTACGGGCCCACCGAGGCCACCGTGGTGGCCACCTGGTCCGGCCCGCTGGAACCGGACGGCGGCGCACCGCCCGTCGGCCGCGCGCTGCCCGCCACCGCCGCCTACGTCCTCGACGCCCGCCTGCGCCCCGTCCCCGACGGCGTGCCCGGCGAACTGTGGCTCGCCGGACCGGCCCTGGCCCGCGGCTACCTGGGCCGCCCCGGGCTGACGGCGACCCGCTTCACCGCCGACCCGTTCGGACCGCCCGGCACCCGCATGTACCGCACCGGCGACCTCGTCCGCCGCGATGCCCGCGGCGAACTGCACTACCTCGGGCGCACCGACCATCAGCTCAAACTGCGCGGCCACCGCATCGAGGCCGGCGAGGTGGAAGCCACCCTGGTGCGCCACCCGGCGGTGCTGGACGCCGTGGTGAGCTTGCGGGAGGACGAACCCGGGCTGCCGCGCCTGGTGGCCCACGTGCTCGTCGCCCCCGGCACCGAACCGCCCGCCGCTGCGGACCTGCGGCCTTTCGCCGCCCGCACCCTGCCCGGCCCCATGGTCCCGTCGGCGTTCGTGGTGCTGGACCGTTTCCCGCTGACGGAGAACGGCAAGACCGACCGGGCCGCGCTGCCCGCTCCCGTCCCGGAGACGCGGGAGCCGGCCACCGGTCACGTACCGCCCCGCACGCCCACCGAGGAGGCCGTCGCCACCCTGTGGGAGGAGACGCTGCAGACCACCGTGGGCGCCGAGGACGACTTCTTCGCCCTGGGCGGCGACTCCCTGCGCGCCCTGCTCATCGCCTCCCGCGCCAACGACACCTTCGGCGTGACCCTCACGCCCCGCGACGTCCTGGTCACCCGCACCGTCGCCGCCCTGGCGGACCTGGTGGAGGAACAGGTGCTGAGCGAACTCGAAGACGCCGCACGCGGCGACAGCGACCACGACGAACGGTGAGGACCGGACGACCATGACGTCTTCGAAGCGAAACCGTGCCGAGGCCCTCCCGCAGGACCTCCAGGAAGCACTCCGCCGCCGGCTGGCCGGACGCGGAGCCGCAGGCGCCGGCGGCACCGCCGCCCCGCAGGCCATCCCGCGCGCCGACCGCACCCGGCCGCTGCCGCTGTCCTTCGCCCAGCGGCGGCTGTGGTTCCTGGACCGGCTGCGCCCCGGCGACCCGCGTTACAACAGCGCAGTGGCGCTGCGCCTCACCGGCGCCCTCGACCACACCGCCCTGTCCACCGCACTGGAGCACGTGGTGGCGCGGCACGAGGCGCTGCGCACCACGTTCGAGGAGCACGACGGCACCCCCGTGCAGACCGTGCACCCCACCGGGCCGCTCCCGCTGCCCGTCCGGGACCTCACGGCCGCGGACGAGACCGGGACCGACCCGGACGCGGCCCTGCTGGCCGAGTACGAGCGGCCCTTCGACCTGCAGACCGGGCCGCTGCTGCGCGCACTGCTGCTGCGGCAGGCACCCGACGCGCACGTGCTGCTGCTGACGGCCCATCACATCGTCACCGACGGCTGGTCGATGGGCGTCCTGCTGGACGAGTTGTGCACCGCCTACGACGCCCTCGCCCAGGGCGCGCGGCCCGCCCTGGCGCCGGTGGCCACGCAGTACCCCGACTTCGCCGTCTGGCAGCGTGAGCAACTGTCCGGCACCCGGCTGGAGCGCCAACTGGCGCACTGGAAGGAGAAACTGTCGGGGGCGGCCGCGTCCGAGCTGCCGCTGGACCGGCCGCGCCGCGGCGAGGAGTCCGGTGCCGGCGCGGTGCACGCCTTCACCGTCCCGGCGGCCACCACGGCCCGGCTCAAGCAGCTCGCGGCCGAGCAGCACACCACCCTGTTCACCGCACTGGTCGCCGCCTGCCAGGCCCTGCTGGCCCGCTGGTCCGGGCAGGACGACATCACCGTCGGCTCGCTCACCCCCGGACGCGGCCGCACCGACCTGGAGCGGGCCGTCGGATTCTTCGTCAACACCGTCGCGCTGCGCACCCGCGTGGAGACGGGCGGTTCCTTCCGCGCGCTGCTCGGCGCCGCGGCGGACACCGTCAACGACGCCTTCGCGCACGGCGACACACCGTTCGAGCGGCTGGTCGAGGCCGTCGGGACGACCCGCGAGGCGGGCCGCAACCCGCTGTTCGACGTGATGGTCCTGCTGCACCCCGCGCCACCCGCGGCACCCGACCCGCACGGCCTGAGCGCCTCTGCGGTCGCCGTTCCCCGGCGGGCCGCCACGTTCGACCTGAGCGTCGAGTTCGTGCCCGACGGGGACGGACTGACCGGCCTGCTGGAGTACCGCACCGACCTGTTCGACGCGGCCACCGCCGAGCGCATGGCGGACCAGCTGCTGCGCACACTGGACGGGGCCGCCGCCGATCCCGACCGACCCCTCGGCGCCCTGCCGCTGCTCTCGCCCGAGCAGGAGCGGCAGGTGACGCGGGAGTGGAACGCCACCGCGCGCCCGGTGCCCGAGGAGACCGTGCCGGAGCTGTTCGCACGGCAGGCGGCCCGAACCCCGCACGCCACCGCCCTGATCGCCGGGGAGGTCCACCTGGACCACGCGGCGCTCGACGCGCGCGCCGACCGTCTGGCCCGTCACCTGGTGGCGCGCGGCGCGGGACCCGAGCGCCTGGTCGCCCTCGCGCTGCCGCGCACCGCCGACATGATCGTGGCGATCCTCGCCGTCTGGAAGGCCGGCGCCGGCTACCTGCCCCTGGACCCGGCACTGCCAAAGGACCGGGTGCGGTTCCTGCTGGACGACGCGCGGCCCGCGCTCGTCCTCGACGAGACCGCCCTGCGCGAGGCCGACGACACCGCCGGCCCCACCCCTGGCGGCCCGTTGCCCCCGCCGCACCCCGACACCACCGCCTACGTCATCTACACCTCCGGCTCCACCGGCCGCCCCAAGGGCGTTGCCGTGACGCACCGGTCCGCGGCCAACCTCCTGGCGGGTCACCGTGAGGGCTTCGTCGCCGAGGCGGGCGGCGGGCCGCTGAGGGTGGCGCTCACGGCGTCGTTCTCCTTCGACACCTCGCTGGAGGGCGTGCTGCTGATGGCCGACGGCCACCCGCTGCACCTGGTCGACGAGTCGACCCGGCTGGACGCCGCCGCACTGGTCGAGTACGTCGTCGAGCACCGCATCGACTTCCTCGACCTCACCCCCACCTACCTGCGCCAGCTGCTGCCCGCCGGACTGCTCACCGACCCGCGGCACCACCCGCGCGTCCTCATGCTCGGCGGCGAGGCCGTCGGGCCCGCCCTGTGGCGGGAGCTGGCAACGCGGCGGGACGTGGCCGCCTACAACTTCTACGGGCCCACCGAGTGCACCGTCGACGCGCTGGCCTGCCGTATCGAGGGCGACGGCCGGCCGACCGTGGGCCGGCCGCTGCCCAACGTGCGCGCCTACGTCCTCGACGACCGGCTGCGGCCCGTGCCGCCCGGCATCGGCGGCGAGTTGTACCTGGCCGGCGTACAACTGGCGCGCGGTTACAGCGGGCGGCCGGGGCTGACGGCCGCACGGTTCCTGCCCGACCCGTTCGGCCCGCCCGGCGCCCGCATGTACCGCACAGGCGACCTGGCCCGCCGGACCGCCGACGGACGCCTGGACTACCTCGGGCGCGCCGACGACCAGGTCAAGGTGCGCGGCCACCGCATCGAGCCCGGCGAGGTCGAAGCGGCCCTGACCGACGTGCCCGCGGTCGCCGCCGCCGCGGTCGTCGCCGTCACCGATCCGCACGGCCACGTCCGGCTCGCCGCGTACCTCGTCCCCGCCGACCGCGACGCGCGGCCCGCCGCGGGCGAGGTGCGGGCGGCCGTGCGGCGGGTGCTGCCCGACCACATGGTGCCCGCCTCCTTCACCGTCCTGGACGCCCTGCCGATGACCGTCAGCGGCAAGGTCGACCGGCATGCCCTGCCCGCCCCCGACCTCGAGGACGGTGAGCGCGAGCGGGAGTTCGCCGCTCCGCGGACCCCCGAGGAGGAGACCCTGGCCCGCATCTGGGCCGAAGTGCTGGGCGCGCGCCGCGTCGGTGTGACGGACAACTTCTTCGAGCTGGGCGGCGACTCCATCCTCAGCATCCAGGCCGTCTCCCGCGCTCGCGCGGCCGGGCTGCACCTGACCTCGCGGGACGTCTTCCGTCACCAGACCGTCGCCGACCTCGCCGCCGCCGCGTCCGTGCGCACCGCGCACGTGCCCGCGCCCCGGCGTCCGGCCGAGCAGGGCCCGGCGCCGCTGACCCCCGTACAGGAGTGGTTCTTCGCCGGCCACGGCCCGCTGCGGCACTTCAGCATGTCGATGCTGCTGGACCTGCCCCACGACCTGGACGAATCGGCCCTGGAGCGCGCCCTGGAGGCGCTGGCCGCCCACCATCCGGCGCTGCGGACCCGTTTCGCCCGCTCGGGGGGCACCTGGCGCCAGCACCCCGGCGAGGGCCCGGCCACCGGCCTGCTCACCCGCCACGACCTCTCCCACGCCGCCGACCCGACGGCAGAGCGCGAACAGGCCGCCGAGGCCGCCCGTGCCGCACTCGACCCGGAGACCGGCGCCCTGCTGCGTGCCGCCCTGCTCACCCGGTCCGGCGAGCGCCCCCAACTCTTCGTCACGGCCCACCACCTGGCGGTGGACAGCGTCTCCTGGCGCATCCTGCTGGCCGACCTCGCCGAGGCCTACCGGCAGGCGGCCGGGGGAGAGGCGGTTCGCCTGGAGCCCGTCGCCACGCCGTTCACCGACTGGGCCGCGCACCTCTCGCACCGGGTCCGCGCCGGTGACCTCGACGCCGACCTGCCGCACTGGACGGCCGAGGCCGCCGAGCCCCGCACCCCGCTGCCCGTGGACCGGCCCGGCACCCCGCTCGCCGGCTCGGTGCGCACCCTCGGCACCCGCGTGGACCGCGCCACCACCGAGGCGCTGCTGCGCCGGGTGCCCGCCGTCTACCGCACCCAGGTCAACGACGTCCTGCTCGGCGCGCTGAGCCGGGTCCTCGCCGACTGGACGGGCGCCGAGCGGGTGACCGTCCTGCTGGAGGGCCACGGCCGCGAGGACGACGCGCTGGACCTGTCCCGCACGGTGGGCTGGTTCACCGCCCAGTACCCCGTCACCCTCGCGCCCGCCGGACCGCCCGGGTCGCCCGACTGGGGCGCCACCCTCAAGGCGGTCAAGGAGCGGCTGCGGTCCGTGCCCCGGCACGGCCTGAGCCACGAGGCCCTGGCCCGCCTCGGCTCGCCCGACCCGGCCGCCCGCGCCCTGCGGGA
This sequence comes from Streptomyces sp. NPDC096046, assembly GCF_040303285.1. NCBI lineage: Bacteria > Bacillati > Actinomycetota > Actinomycetes > Kitasatosporales > Streptomycetaceae > Streptomyces > Streptomyces sp. NPDC096046. The sequence continues at coordinate 223,987 of NZ_JBEOSZ010000004.1, forward strand.
CGTGCCGCTGCCGCAGATCAGCTTCAACTACCACGGCCAGTGGGAGGCCTCCGACGGCGGGGACTTCGCCCCGGCGGGCGAGGCACCCGGCCGCGACATCGCCCCCGACGAACCGCTGGACCACCTGCTGGACGTCTCCGCCGTGGTCACCGACGGCGAACTGCGGATCACCTGGCACTACAGCGATCAGGTGCACGACGAGAACACCGTCCGCGAGCTCGCCGACCGCATGACCCGCGCGCTCACCGCGATCACCGAGCACTGCGCCCGTCCGGGCGCGGGCGGCCGCACCCCGTCCGACTTCCCGCTGGCCCGCCTCGACCAGGACCGCCTGGACCGGCTCGTGGGCGACGGCCGGGAGGTGGAGGACCTCCTGCCACTGACCCCGTTGCAGGAGGGCATGCTCTTCCACCGGCTGGTCGGCGGCCCCGACGACGTCTACGTCGACCAGGCGGGCCTGCTGCTGGACGGCGTCACCGACCCGCACGCCTTCGCCGTCGCCTGGCAGCGCGTCACCGACAGCACGCCCGCCCTGCGCACCTGCGTCGTCTGGGAGGACGTCCCGGTGCCCCTCCAGGTCGTGCGCCGCGACGTACGGGTGCCGGTCACCCACCTCGACTGGCGCGGGCTGGACGAGGCGGAACGCGTGGAGCGCCTGGCCCGGCTGCGGGCCGACGACCTCGCACGGGGCATCGACCTCGCCACGGCACCCCTGATGCGGCTGACCCTGATCCGGCTGCCCGACGCCCGGTTGCATCTGCTGTGGACCTCCCACCACCTGATCCTGGACGGCTGGAGCCTGGCCCAGGTGCTGACCGAGGTGTGCGAGGCGTACGCGGCGCTCACCGCGGGCGCCGAGTCCCGGCCGCCGCTGCGGCGCCCCTTCGGCGACTATGTGCGCTGGCTCGCCGACCAGGACCCCGACGCCGCACGCACCCACTGGCAGGGTGTCCTCGCCGCCTTCGCCGAACCCACGCCGCTGCCCGCCGACCGCCCCCTGCGCGAGGCCCACCAGGCCCGCTCCGCGGACGTGCACACGGCCGGCCTGGACCAGGAGACGTCGGCGCGCCTCGCGCGCACCGCCCGCGAGACCGGAGTCACCCTCAACACGGTCGTGCAGGGCGCCTGGGCCCTCCTGCTGGCCCGCTACGCCGCCCAGGACGACGTCGTGTTCGGCACCACCGTCTCCGGGCGGCCCGACGACCTGCCCGGCGTCGAGTCGATGGTCGGCATGTTCATCAACACCGTGCCCACCCGCGTCCGCGTCGACGCCGCGCGCCCGGCCGGGGCCTGGCTACGCCAACTCCAGGACGCTCAGGCCGAGTCGATGCGATTCGCCGCCGTGTCGCTCGCCGAGCTGACCCAGCTGAGCGACGTGCCGTCCGGCAGCCCGCTCTTCCACAGCATGGTCGCCTTCGAGAACTACCCCTTCGACGAGGCCCGCACGGCCGGCTCCGGGATCCGGCTGGCCGGGGTGACCTCCCGCGACGCCACCAACTACCCGCTCGTCCTGCGCGCCCACCACGGCGAACGCCTCGGCTTCGACCTCGCCTACGACCCGGCCCTGTTCGACGCCGCGACCGTCCGCGCGCTCGCCGGCCGGCTCAGCCTGCTGCTCACCGAGCTGGCCGACGGCACCGACCGGCCGCTGCGCACCCTGGCCTGGACGACGGCCGAGGAACGGCGCCGGATCCTCACCGACTGGAACGGCACCGAGAGCGGCCGCCCCACCGAGACACTGGTCGACCTGTTCGAGGCGCAGGCCGCCCGCACCCCCGGCAACATCGCCGTCACCTGCGGAACCGAGCGTCTCGACTACGCGACCCTCGACGCCCGTGCCGGCCGCCTCGCCCACCGGCTCGCCGGACTCGGCGCCGGGCCCGAGCGGTTCGTCGCCCTCGCCCTGCCCCGCTCCACCGACCAGGTCGTGGCGATCCTGGCCGTGCTGAAGACCGGCGCGGCCTACCTGCCGATCGACCCGAACTCGCCCGCCGAACGCATCGCCCACCTCCTCGCCGACGCCGCCCCGGTGACCCTGGTGACCACCATCGGCGCCGCGGCCCGCGTCGACGGCACCGGCGTGCCCGCCCTCCTCCTCGACGACCCGGACACGGCAGCCGACCTGGCCCGGCGCCCGGCCGGCGGACCCGCCCCGGCCCGCCGCCCCCTCCCGGAGAGCCCCGCTTACGCCATCTACACCTCCGGCTCCACCGGCCGCCCCAAGGGCGTGGTGATCCCGCACGCCAACGTGGTGCGGCTGTTCACCCGCACCCGCCCGTGGTTCGGCTTCGGCCCGGACGACGTGTGGACGCTGTTCCACTCCTACGCGTTCGACTTCTCCGTGTGGGAGCTGTGGGGCCCGCTGCTGCACGGCGGCCGGCTCGTCGTGGTGCCCGACGAGACCGCCCGCTCCCCGGAGGACTTCCTGCGGCTGCTGGCCGACGAGCGGGTCACCGTCCTCAACCAGACGCCGTCCGCGTTCTACCCGCTGATCCGCGCCGACGCCGAACACCCCGACAGCGGCGTCCGGCTCGCGCTGCGCACCGTGATCTTCGGCGGAGAGGCCCTGGACGTCTCACGGCTCGCCGACTGGTGGGAACGCCACCCGGCCGCCGCCCCGCGCCTGGTCAACATGTACGGCATCACCGAGACCACCGTGCACGTCACCCACGCCCCGCTCGACCCCGCCACCGCCGCGAGCGGCCCCGCCGGCCCCATCGGCGTGGCCATCCCGGACCTGAGGGTGTACGTGCTCGACGCGGACCTGGCACCCGTGCCGCCGGGGGCGACCGGGGACCTGTACGTGGCGGGGGAGGGGCTGGCCCGCGGCTACCTGGGCCGTCCCGGCCTGACCGCCACCCGTTTCCTCGCCGACCCGTTCGGCCCGTCCGGCAGCCGCATGTACCGCACCGGCGACCGGGCGAAGTGGCGGGCCGACGGCACCCTGGAGTACCTGGGCCGCGCGGACGCCCAGGTGAAGATCCGCGGCTACCGCATCGAGCCCGGTGAGATCGAGGCCGCCCTGCACAGCCACCCCGGCGTCGCCGACACCGCCGTCGGCGTGTTCGAGGACACCTCCGGCACCCGCCGGCTGGTGGCGCACGTCGTCGGCTCCGGCGGGGCGACCCCTCCCGCCGCCGAGCTGCGCGCCCACCTGGAGCGGCTGCTGCCGGCCCACATGGTGCCCGCCGCCTACGTGCCGATGGACGCGCTGCCCCTCACCGTCAACGGCAAGCTCGACCGGCGCGCCCTGCCCGCCCCGACGGCGGACGGCTACGCCGCCGACACCGACCGGACCGCGCCGCGCACCCCCGCCGAACGGGCGGTCGCCGCCGCCTGGGCGGACGTGCTCGGGGCCGACGAGGTGTACGCCGGGGACGACTTCTTCGCGCTGGGCGGCGACTCCATCCTCGCCGTCCGCGTCACCGCCCGGCTGCGCGCCGCGTTCGGGCCCGACGTCTCCCCGAGACTGCTGTTCACCCACAGCACGGTGGCCGCGCTCGCCGCCGAGCTGGGCGAACCGGCCGGCGAGGCGTCCGCCCTCAGGGCCGACGCGATACCGGCGACCGCCCCGCAGACCCCGGCACCGCTGTCGTACGCCCAGCAGCGCCTGTGGTTCCTCGACCGGTTCGAGCCCGGCAGCACCGAGTACACGACGCTGTCCGTGCTGCGCCTGCGCGGCCCCCTCGACCAGCAGGCCCTGCACACGGCCCTGAACGGCCTCGTCGCCCGCCACGAGGCGCTGCGCACCACCTTCGCCGAACAGGACGGACAGCCCCGGCAACTCGTGCACCCGGCGCACCCGGTCGACGTCACCGTGGACGACCTCACCACCGCCCCCGACCCCCGGGTCGCGCTGGAGGAGCTGCTGGAGCGCGAGGCCGCCACGCCCTTCGACCTGGCGGCGGGGCCGCTGCTGCGCGCCCGGCTGGCCCGCACGGCGGCCCGCGAACACGTACTGGCCCTCGCCCTCCACCACATCGTGACCGACGGCTGGTCGCTCGGCGTCCTCGGCCGGGACCTGGGCGAGCTGTACGCGGCGGCCCTCGAAAGCCGCCGCCCCGAACTCCCCGAGCTGCCCGTCCGGTACGCCGACCACGCCGCCTGGCAGCGTGCCCGCACCGAACAGGCCGGGCGGCAACTCGCCCACTGGCGCGAGAAGCTGGACGGGGTACCGCCACTGGAGCTGCCGACCGACCGGCCGCGACCCGCCGAACGCACCCGCGACGGCGCACTCGTCACCTTCACCCTGCCCGCCGAACTGACCGACCGGCTGCGCGAGCAGGGCCGCGAGGCGGACGCCACCCTGTACATGACCCTGCTGACCGCGTGCACGGTCCTGCTGTCCCGCTGGGCCGACCAGGACGACTTCGCCGTCGGCACCGTCACCGCCGGCCGCGAGCGTCCCGAACTGCACGACGTCGTCGGCATGTTCGTCAACACCCTCGTGCTGCGCAACCGGGTGCGCCCCGGCATGTCGTTCCGCGCCCTGCTGGAGCAGGTGCGCGAAACCGTCCTGGACGCGTTCGCCCACCAGGACGTGCCCTTCGAACAGCTGGTGGACGCCCTCCAGCCCGAACGGGACACCAGCCGCACCCCCCTGTTCCAGGTCATGGTCGCCCTGCACAACCTCGGCGCCGAAGTACCCGCGCTGCCGGGCCTGGACGCCGAGCCGGTCCTGCCGCCGGTCCGGCACGCCACCTTCGACCTGGCCTTCGACTTCGTGGAGAGCGACGGCGGCGTCACCGGCCACCTGGAGTACAACACCGGCCTGTTCGACCAGGACACCGTCCGCCGCCTGGCCGCCCGCCTGCGGCTGCTGCTGGAATCGGCGGTGCGGGACCCGGACCGGGACGTGCGGGGGCTGGAGCTGATGACCGCCGACGAACGGTGGCGGGTGCTGCACGACGGGCAGGGACCCCATCTCACCGTCCCGGACATCACCTTCCCCGCCCTGTTCGAGGCACAGGCCGCCCGCACCCCGCACGTCACCGCGCTGGTGGCCCGGGACGCCACCCTCGACTTCGCGGCCCTGAACGAGCGCGCGAACCGGCTCGCCCACCACCTGCTGGCCCGGGGCGCCGGCCCCGAGCGGGTGGTCGCCGTACGGCTGCCGCGCACCTCCGGCCTGATGGTGGCGGTCCTCGCCGTCGCCAAGGCGGGCGGCACCCTGCTGTACCTCGACCCCGACCTGCCCGCCGAACGCGCCGCCGGGCTCCTCAAGGACGCCGCCCCGCACACCGTGCTCACCGCCGACGCGCTGCGCGACACACCGTGGGACCGGCTGCCCGTCCACAACCCCACCGACCACGACCGCCCGGCCCCGCTGCGCCCGGACCACGCCGCCTACGTCGTCTACACCTCCGGCTCCACCGGCCGCCCCAAGGGCGTCGTCGTGGAACACCGCCACCTGGCCAACCTCTGCCACGACCACCGTGAAGGGCTCGTCGCCCCGCACACCGCGGACGGACGGCGACTGCGCGCCGCGCTCAGCGCCTCGTTCTCCTTCGACACCTCCTGGGAGGGGCCGCTGCTGCTCGCCCTCGGCCAGGAGGTCCACCTCGTCGACGAAGACGTACGCGTGGACCCCGAGGCGTTCTGCGCACAGATCACCGAACGACGCCTGGACCTGGTCAACGTCACCCCGTCCTTCCTGCGCGAACTCCTCGCCGCGGGACTCCTCGCACCCGGCCGCCACCACCCGCGCGTCCTGCTCGTCGGCGGCGAGGCGACGGGCCCCGACACCTGGCGCGAGCTGTGCGCCGCCGCCGAACTGGGCGTCACCGCCCACAACATGTACGGCCCCACCGAGTGCACCGTCGACGCCGCCTACGGGCGCGTCGCCGACCACCCCGGCCGGCCGGTCATCGGACGGCCCGGTGGCAACCTGCGCGCCTACGTCCTCGACGGCGCCCTGCGCCCGGTGCCGCCCGGCACACCGGGCGAGCTGTACCTCGCCGGCGCGCAGGTGGCCCGCGGCTACCTGAACCGGCCCGGCCTGACCGCCGCGCGTTTCCTCGCCGACCCGTTCGGCGCGCCCGGGGAGCGGATGTACCGCACCGGCGACCGCGCCCGCCGCGACGAGCGGGGACTGCTGGAGTTCCTGGGCCGCGCCGACGAGCAGATCAAAATCCGCGGGTTCCGCGTCGAGCCCGGCGAGGTCGAAGCCGCGCTGCTCGCCCACCCGGACGTGGCCGAGGCCGTCGTGACGGCGCGCGAGCACGCGGGCCGGCTCATGCTCGTCGCCCACCTCGTGCCCGCCGGGGACACCGTCCCGGCCGCCGACGAACTGCGCCTCACACTGCGGCGCACCCTGCCCGACCACATGGTGCCGGCGGCGTTCGTGCCCCTGACCCGGATCCCGCGCACCGCCGGCGGCAAGACCGACCGGCGGGCCCTGCCCGCCCCGCCCACGCAACCCGAACCCGACGCCGCATACGTGGCGCCCCGTCCCGGCCCCGAGGAGACGCTGGCCGCGATCTGGGCCGACGTCCTGCGCGTCGAACGAGTGGGCGCACGCGACAACTTCTTCGCGCTCGGCGGCGACTCGATCCTCAGCATCCAGATCGTCTCCCGGGCCCGTCAGGCCGGACTGGCACTGACCACCAAGGACGTCTTCCGCCACCAGACCGTCGCCGAACTCGCCCTGCGCATCACCGAGTCGGCGCCGGTCCCGGCCGACACGGCCGCCCCTGCCGAGGCACCGCTCGCGCCCATCCAGCGCTGGTACCTCGACGGCCGCGCCCCCGGCGACCCGCTGCGCTTCACCATGTCCCAGCGCCTCGAACTGGCCCCCGGAACCGACCTGTCCGCCCTGCGTCACGCCGTGGACGCCCTCGTACGCCACCACCCGGCGCTGCGCACCCGCTTCCGCCGCACCGACCACGACTGGCGCCAGGACATCCTGCCCGACGTCCCGGACGGCGTCGTCACCCAGCACGACGTGACCGGCCTCGACGGCCCCGCCCTGGAGGCCGAGACGGCCCGCCTCGCGGACGAGGCCCGTGCCGCCCTCGACCCCGCCGAAGGACGGGTGACGCGCCTCCTGATCCTCGACCGCGGCCCGCAACTGCCCGCCCACCTGCTGTTCATCGTCCACCACCTGGTCGTCGACGGCGTCTCCTGGCGGATCTTGCTGGCCGACCTGGAGACCGCCCACCGGCAGGCCGCCGCCGGACACCCCGTCGAGCTGCCCCCGGCCACCACCGCGTACGGCCACTGGGCGACCCGGCTGGAGGCCCACACCCGCTCCGGCGCCCTGGACGGCGACCTGGACCACTGGCGGCGCACCACGCAGGCCCCCGCCGGCCTGCCCGCGGCACGGTCCGGCCCGAACACCCATGGCGCCGCCGCCACGGTCACCGTGGAACTGGAGCCGGAGACCACCCAGGCCCTGCTGCGGCAGGTCCCGGAGGCCTACCGCACCCAGGTCAACGACGTGCTCCTCAGCGCCCTCGGCCGCACCCTGGCCCGCTGGTGCGGGCGCGAGAGCGTGCTCGTCGGCGTGGAGGGCCACGGCCGCGAGGACCTCTTCGACGACCTGGACCTGTCGCGGACGGTCGGCTGGTTCACCGCCGAATTCCCCCTCGCGCTGACCGTCGCCCCCGACGCCGGCTGGCACGACACCCTGCGCTCGGTCAAGGAACAGCTGCGCGCGGTGCCCCTGCACGGCCTGAGCCACGGCGCGCTGCGCCACCTCCTGCCCGGCAGCCCACTGGCCGACGCACCGGCACCGCGCATCGGCTTCAACTACCACGGCCGGTGGGACACCGGCGGCAGCAGCGGCCTGTACGGCGCCGCCCTGCCACCGGCCGGCTCCGACACCGACCCCGACGCCCCCCGGCCCTACCTGCTGGACATCACCGGCGTGGTCCAGGACGGCCGGCTCGAACTCGGCTGGACCTACCCACCGGCCGTCTACGACGAGTCCACCGTCCGCGCGCTCGCCGAGGAGATGTGCGCGGCGCTGCGCGAGATCGCCGCCCACTGCGCCCGCCCGGACGTGGGCGGACGCACCCCGTCGGACTTCCCGCTCGCCGGGCTCGGCCAGAGGGAACTGGACCGCCTCGTGGGCGACGGCCGGCACGTGGCCGACGTCCTGCCGCTGACACCGCTGCAGGCCGGCATGCTCTTCCACGGCCTGGTGGACACGGCGGGCGCCTACTCCGACCGGGTGGCCGTACGCCTGTCCGGGGTGACCGAACCGCACGCCTTCGCCACCGCCTGGCAGCAGGTCGCCGACCGCACGGAGGCCCTGCGCACCAGCGTCCACTGGCAGGGCCTGCCGCACCCCGTGCAGGTCGTGCACCGGCGCGTGGAGCTGCCCGTCACCCACCTGGACTGGCGACGCCTGACGCCCGGGCAGCGTGCGGCGGCCATCGAGGAACTGCTGGCCGCCGACCGCGCGGCGGGCATGGACCTGACCACCGCGCCGCTCACCCGCATCACCCTGGCCACGCTGCCCGGAGACGAGATCCTGCTGCTGTGGTCCTCCCACCACCTGATCCTGGACGGCTGGAGCACCGGGCAACTGCTCACCGAGGTCTGCGAGCGCTACGCCGCGCTCACCGGCGGCCGAGCGGCCCCCGCGCCGGTCCGGCGCCCGTTCGCCGACTTCCTGCGCTGGCTGCACGACCAGGACGAGAACGCCGCAGAGGCCCACTGGTCCGCCGCCCTCGCCGGGTTCCCCGCCCGCACCCCGCTGCCCTACGACCGCACACCGGCCGAGGAGCACCGCGCCCGTGCGGCCGCCCTGGCACACCGGCAACTGGACGAGCACCTGTCGGCGCGGTTGCGGCAGACCGCCGCCCGGGCCGGGCTGACGGTGAACACCGTGATCGAGGGTGCCTGGGCGCTGCTGCTGGCCCGCCACAGCGGCCGCGACGACATCGTCTTCGGCACCACCGTCTCCGGACGCCCGGCCGAACTGCCCGGTGTGGAGTCGATGATCGGCATGTTCATCAACACCGTGCCCACCCGCATCCGGGTCCCGAGCGGGGGAGCGGCGTCCTGGCTGCGGGAGGTGCAGGAGCAGCAGAGCGACACCCGGCGCTTCGACTTCCTCGCCCTGCCCCGCATCCAGGCGCTGGGCGAAACACCGGCAGGCGAGGCGCTCTTCGACAGCATGGTGGTGTTCGAGAACTACCCCGTCGACGAGTCCGCCACGGGCCGCACGGGCGTGCGGGTCGAGGAGGTACACGCCGAGGACGCGCCCACCTTCCCGCTGTGCCTGCGCGCCCACCTCGGCGACCGCCTGGGCATCGACCTCGCCTACGACGCCGGACTGTTCGACGCGGACACGGCCGAACGCCTCACGGACCGCCTCACGGTCGTCCTGCGCGCCCTCGCCGACGCCCTGGAGAACGACGCCGACGTCACCGCCCTGGAACCGCTGACCCAGGACGACCGCGACCTGCTGCAGCGCTGGAACACCACCGCCCGGCGCCCGGTGCCGCGCAGCCCCGTCGACCTGTTCACCGAGCAGACCCACCGCACCCCCGAAGCGCCCGCGCTGCGCGGCGGTGACACGGAACTGACCTACCGCCACCTCGACCACTGGTCCGACGCCGTGGCCTCCCGCCTCCTCGCCGACGGACTGCGGGCCGAGGACCGGGTGGCGCTGCTGATGGACCGTGGCACCGAACTCGTCGTCGCCCAGCTCGCCGTCCTCAAGGCGGGCGGCGCCTACGTGCCCGTGGACGCCCGCGCCCCCGAGGACCGGCGCCGCACACTGATCCAACGGGCGGGCGCGACGGTCCGGTTGACCGCCGAGGGCGTCGCCGCCACGCGCACTCCCGTGCCGGGCGCGCCCGTCGCCGTACCGGCGGACCCCGAGCGGCTCGCGTACGTCATGTTCACCTCCGGGTCGACCGGCGAACCCAAAGCGGTCGCGGTACGTCACCGTGACGTGGCCGCCCTCGCCACCGACAGCCGCTTCACCGGCGGGGTGTGCGAGCGGGTGCTGCTGCACTCCCCGGTGGCCTTCGACGCCGCCACCTTCGAGGTGTGGGCGCCCCTGATCACCGGCGGCTGCGTCGTCGTGGCACCCGAACGGCCGCTGGACGCGGCACTGTTGCGGCGCCTGGTCCGTGACACCCGTCTGAGCGCCCTGTGGCTGACCGCCGGCCTCTTCCGTCTGCTGGCGCAGGACGCACCGGGCTGCTTCACCGGTCTGCGCCAGGTGTGGACCGGCGGCGACGTCGTGCCCGCCGCGGCCGTCCGCCGCGTCCTGGCAGCCTGCCCCGGCCTGACCGTCGTGGACGGCTACGGGCCCACCGAGACGACGACGTTCGCGACATCCTTCGCGCTCGCCGACGCGACCGCCGTCCCCGACACCGTGCCCATCGGCCACCCACTCGACGACCTTCGCGTGCACGTCCTCGATCGCAGGCTGCGGCCCGTGCCGCCGGGCTGCGCCGGCGAGCTGTACATCGCCGGCGAGGGCGTGGCACGCGGCTATCTGGGCCGTCCCGGCGACACCGCCGCCCGCTTCCTCGCCGACCCGGCCGGCCCGCCCGGCACCCGCATGTACCGCACCGGCGACCTGGCCCGCCGCCGCCCCGACGGCACGGTGGAGTTCCTGGGCCGCGCCGACGACCAGGTGAAGATCCGCGGCTTCCGCGTCGAACCCGGCGAGGTCGAGGCGATCCTCGCGGCGCACCCCGATGTCACCGACGTGACGGTCCTGGCCCGCGAGGACCGGCCCGGCGGCCACCGCCTGGTGGCCTACGTGGTCGGCACCGAAGACGTCGCAGGCCTGGGGGAGTTCGCCCGGCGCTCACTGCCGGACTACCTCGTCCCGTCCGCGTTCGTCGTCCTGCCCGCGCTGCCGCTCAGCCGCAACGGCAAGGTCGACCGGGCCTCGCTCCCCGCGCCCCGGCCCACGAGCGGCGACCCACAGGGCGCTCCGGCCGAACCGCGCACCGATGCCGAGCGGCGCACGGTGGAGATCTTCGCCGACGTCCTCTCCGGGCCGCGCCCCGGCGTGCGGGACGACTTCTTCCAGCTGGGCGGCGACTCCATCCTCAGCATCCGGCTGGCCGTCCGTCTGTCGGAGGCGTTCGGCACCGACGTGTCCCCGCGTGCGGTGTTCACCCACCCCACCCCCGCCGCCCTCGCCACCCTGCTCACCGAGGAACGCCCCGGTGACTCCACGCCCACCGCGATCGTCCCGGTCTCCCGTGACACGCCCGCCCCGATGTCGTACGCCCAGCAGCGCCTGTGGTTCCTGGAGGAGTTCGCGCCGGGCAGCGGAGAGTACGTCACCGCGCTGGCCCTGCGGCTGCGCGGCCGGCTCGACGTGCCCGCCCTCACCGCGGCCCTGCGCGCCCTGGTCGAGCGGCACGAGGCGCTGCGCACCGCCTTCGACGCGGTGGACGGCCACGGCGTGCAGATCGTCCACCCCGCGCGGGAGGTGCCCTTGACGCTGCACGACCTGTCGGGGGAGGCCGATCCCGACCGGGTGGAGCGGCTCACGGACCTGCTGGAGGCCGAACGCGCCCGCACCTTCGACCTGCGGCGCGGTCCGCTCCTGCACACGGGACTGATCAGGCTCGCGGACGACGAGCACGTCCTGACGCTGACCCTGCACCACATCGTCACCGACGGCTGGTCCACGGGCGTGCTCACCGGAGACCTCGCCCACTTCTACCGCGCCGAACTGGGTGCGGAGGCAGATGTGTTGCGGCCGCTGCCGGTGCAGTACGCCGACTACGCCCACTGGCAGCGCGGGCACGGCACGGACGTTCACCTCGCGTACTGGAAGGAGCACCTGGCCGGGCTGGAAACGCTCGACCTGCCCACCGACCGGCCCCGTCCGGCGGTGCGCACCCACCACGGCGCCACGGTCCGCCTCGTCCTGCCCGGCGACACGACCCGCCGCCTCGTCAGGGTGGGCCGGGACCGGCAGGCCACCCTCTTCACCACGCTCGTCGCCGCCGCCCAGGCCTACCTGGCCCGGCTGACCGGCGGTGAGGACATCACCGTCGGCACGGTCACCTCCGGCCGCGACCGCGCCGAGACGCAGCACCTCGTCGGGTTCTTCGTCAACACCCTCGTTCTGCGCTCCCGCGTCGAACCCGGCCGCCCCTTCCCCGAGTTCCTCAGCGAGGTACGCGGCACGGTCCTCGACGCCTTCGGCCACCAGGAGGCGCCGTTCGAGCAGGTGGTGGACGAGGTGCAGCCGGTCCGCGACACCAGCCGCACCCCCTTGTTCCAGGTCATGGTGGTCCTCCAGAACGCCCCGGCCGCCGCCCTCGACCTACCCGGCATCGAGGTCACCGACGTCGACACCGAGCTGCGGCACGCCGCGTTCGACCTCACCCTGGAGTTCGCCGAGACCGGCACAGGGGAACTGCACGGCGTGCTCACCTACAACACCGACCTCTTCGACGCGGCCACCGCCGAACGCATGGCCGACCAGCTCGCCACCCTCCTGACCGCCGTCGCCGACGACCCCGACCGGCCTCTGGGCGCCCTGCCCCTCGCCACCGACGAGACGCTCAAGGCCGTTCTCGACCAGGGCCGCGGTACCGCACGCCCCGTCCCGGCGGCGACCCTGCCCGAGTTGTTCGAACGACAGGCCGCCCGCACCCCCGACGCCGTCGCCGTGGCCGACGCCGACGGCCGCGAGCTGACCTACGCGCACCTCGAACGCGCCGCCAACCGGCTGGCGCACCGCCTCATCGCGCGGGGCGTGGGACCCGAGCGGATCGTGGCGCTGGCCCTGCCGCGCAGCGCCGAGACGGTCGTGGCGCAGCTCGCCGTCACCAAGGCCGGCGGCGCTTTCCTGCCCGTCGACCCGGACTACCCGCAGCAGCGCCGGGACTTCATGCTGCGCGACGCGGCCGCTTGCCTCGTCCTGGACGACCCCGCCGCCGTATGGGACGCGGACGGCCCGGACACCGCCCCCACGGACGCCGACCGCACGGCGTCGCTGACCGTCGACCACCCGGCGTACGTGATCTACACCTCCGGTTCCACGGGCACGCCCAAGGGTGTGGCGGTGCCGCACCGCGGCCTCGCCGCCTTCGCCGCGGCAGCCGCCGACCGCTACGACGCGGGCCCGGGCGACCGGGTCCTCCAGTTCGCCTCACCCAGCTTCGACGCCTCCGTACTGGAGCTGTGCGTATCCCTGCTCAGCGGAGCCACCCTGGTCACAGGGGAGGAGGGCCCCCTCGTCGGCGAGCGCCTCGCCCAGGTCCTCGCCGAGCGGCGCGTCAGCCACACGCTGATCCCGCCCGCCGCCCTGGCGACGGTCGAGCCCGCCACCGCCGACGCCCTGCCGGACCTGCGCACCCTCATCGTCGGTGCCGAGGCCTGCCCCGCCCACCTCGTCGAACGGTGGGCACCCGGCCGGCGGATGATCAACTCGTACGGCCCGACCGAGGCCACCGTCGTCGCCACCTGGACCGGCCCGCTCGCCCCGGGCACGGGCGCCGCCCCGCCCATCGGACGCCCCGCCGGCGCCACCCGCGTCCACGTCCTCGACGCCGCCCTGCGCCCCGTCCCGCCCGGCGTGACCGGCGAACTCCACGTATCCGGACCCGGACTGGCCCGCGGCTACCTCGACCGGCCCGGCCTGACCGCCTCCCGCTTCGTCGCCGACCCGTTCGGCGCCCCCGGAGAGCGCATGTACCGCACCGGAGACCTGGCGCGCTGGGACGTGAACGGCGAACTGCGCTTCGCCGGACGCGCCGACGACCAGGTCAAACTGCGTGGCTTCCGCATCGAACCCGGCGAGATCGAGACCGCGCTGCGCACCAGCCCGCTCGTGCGCGACGCGGTGGTCACCGTACGCGGCGGCGGCAGCGACCCCGACGGCCGCTCCGGCGGACGGCTGGTCGCCCACGTCGTCCCCGCCGAGGGCTCCCCGGAGGCACTCCCGGGACCCGAGCTGCGCGACCACCTCGCCGGGCTGCTCCCGCCGCACATGATCCCCTCGGCGTTCGTGCCGCTGGCACACCTGCCGCTCACTGCGAACGGCAAGACCGACCGGGGCGCGCTGCCCGAACCCGGCCCCACCCACACCGCCACGGGGCCGCATACACCCCCGCGCACCGACACCGAACGCCGCATCGCCCGCATCTGGGCCGACGTCCTCGGTGTGGACAACGTGGGGGCGCACGACAACTTCTTCCATCTCGGCGGCGACTCCATCCTCAGCATGCAGGTCGTCTCACGACTGCGACGCGACGGACTGCACCTGACCACCCGTGACCTGTTCACCCATCAGACCGTGGCCGAGCTGGCCGACGTCGTCACCACCGCGCCCCGGCACTCCCGGGACGAAGCGGTGAGCGGAGAGGTGCCGCTCACCCCCATCCAGCACTGGTTCCTGACCGGCCCGCGCGCCGGCCACGCCCACTTCAACCAGTCCCTGCTGGTGGAACTCGCCCCCGGCGTGGACGCCACCGCCCTGGAAACGGCGCTCAACGCCCTGCTCGACCACCACGACGCCCTGCGCATGCGCTTCACCGCGGACCGGGACGGCTGGCGCCAGTTCAACCCGCCGGCGACCGACACCGACCGCGACCGGCTCCTGACCCGCCGCGACCTCAGCGGACTGACCTCCACCGAAGCCGACGCGGCGATGGAGGAGACCGCCGACGACCTGCACACCGGTTTCGACCTGACACGCGGCCCGCTGCTGCGGGCGGCTTTGTTCACCGGCGCCGCCGACCGGCCCGCCTTCCTCCTCCTGGTCGCCCATCACCTCGTCGTCGACGCCGTCTCCTGGCGCATCCTGCGCGACGACCTGGAGGCCGCCTACCGGCAGACCGCCCAGGGCGACCCCGTGACGCTGGGCGAACGCACCACCTCTTTCCGCGACTGGGCCCGAGGCCTCGCCGCGCACGTCGCGGCCGGTGCCCTCGACCACGAACTGCCGTACTGGGAACGCGCGGTGAACGCCGAGCCACTCCCGGCCGAGACACCGGCCGGGCCGGAGACGAGCGCCGTGGACACACTCACCGTCGAACTGAACGAGGCGGACACCGAAGCGCTCCTGCGCGCGGCGCCGACCGCCTACCGCACCCGCGTCAACGACGTGCTGCTCGCCGCCCTCGCCCTCGCCCTGGCCCGCTGGACCGGCCGTGAGGAAGTCCGCCTGGACCTGGAGGGACACGGCCGTGAGGACGTCCTCGACGACGTCGACCTGACGCGCACGGTCGGCTGGTTCACCACCGTCCACCCCGTCGCCCTCCAGGTCCCCGAACCCGCCGACCTCAACCCGGGCCGCGACTGGCGGACCCTGGTGAAGTCGGTACGCCGCCAGCTGCGCGCCGTGCCCGGCAACGGCCTCGGCTTCGGCGCGCTGCGCACCTTCGGCCCGCCCGAGGTGCGCGAGCGTCTCGGCCGCGCCGCGCACGGACAGGTCGTCTTCAACTACCTCGGACAGTGGGACGCCCGCCCCGAGCAGGCCGGCGACGGCCTGGTGCGCGCCGAACACGGCTCGTTCGGCCGCCACCACGACCCGCGCGACAGCGGCTCCCACCCGCTGGAGATCGTCGGCGCGGTCCAGCGCGGACGGCTGTCCTTCACCTGGCACCACCGGCCCGCCCTGCACGCCACCGACACCGTGCGGCGGGTCGCCGAGGACTTCGCCCAGGGGCTGCGCCACATCGCCCACGACGCCCGCGACCGCCGGTGACGCCCCGCCCCGTGGGCCGAGCCCCACCGTCGGCACCGCCCGACCGACCCGTTCCACCGAGACCCGTCACGAACACAGAGAGCGAGCCCGACAGACATGGACGAGAACACCCGCTACCAGGTGCTGCG
This sequence comes from Streptomyces sp. NPDC096046, assembly GCF_040303285.1. NCBI lineage: Bacteria > Bacillati > Actinomycetota > Actinomycetes > Kitasatosporales > Streptomycetaceae > Streptomyces > Streptomyces sp. NPDC096046. The sequence continues at coordinate 239,764 of NZ_JBEOSZ010000004.1, forward strand.
CAACGACGAGGAGCAGTACTCGCTGTGGCCCGCCGACATCGAGGTGCCCGCCGGCTGGCAGCCCGTCGGCAAGGAGGGCACGGAGGCCGAGTGCTCCGCCTACGTCGACGAGGTGTGGACCGACATGCGCCCGCGCAGCCTGCGTGAGCACATGAAGAACGCCGAAGCCTGACGCGCTCGCGCCAAGTCACGCGGGACCGGGCCGGGGCGCGCGCCTTTCCAGGAGCGCGCCCCGATCCGCCCGCCTGTACACCTTCCCGAGGAGCCTCATGACACCGGCCCTGCGCACCGAACGACTCACCTTCCGCCCCTATCGCCCCGAGGACGAGGACGCCTTCGTGGCCCTGCTGCGCGACGAGGAGGTCTGTCGCTGGATGGGTCAGGAACGCGTGCCCGAGGCGGACATCCGCACGTTGTTCCGCACCATCCTGACGGACGTCTACCCTCAACGCCTGTTCGACGTGTGGGGGATTTGGCACGAGGACGTCTACGCCGGGCACGCGGAGGTCAAGAAGACCGGAAACGTCGACGGACACGAGCTGATCGCCGCCCTCGCACCCCCCTACTGGGGCCGCGGCCTCGGCACAGAAGTGGTCCGCGGCCTGCTGCGCCACGCCACCGACAACCTCGGGTTGAAGGAGGCCTACGGCATGGTCGGAGCCGACAACGCCGCCAGTCTGGCCATGTGCCGCCGCCTGGGCTTCCGGCACGTGCGGGACGTGACCGGCGACGACGGGAAGGTGACCAGGCTGATGGTGATCACGGCACCGGAAGCCGAATGACCCAGGTCGGGTGTCTCAGTACGCTTTTGAGGCGCTGCGATCAGGTGTCGTGAGAAGGGTGACGGACAAGGGCTGCCGGGGAAACGGTGCGGGACGAGGTGAGTCCGCCGTGGGAAGTGAAGCCTTCCTCCACGTCATGGGAATCGAGATCATGTTCGCATGCATGAACCGGGAAAGCGGAGCATTTCCGGCGGCGTGGGGTCGCCACGAACCGCCGGCGGCCCGCCGGGTGTTGACCGGCGGGCCGTCGAGGTGGCCGCACTCTTCCGGGAACCCGTCAGCAGTTCTTGCTGACGACGTCCCTCCACGTGTTCCCCGTCCCCGTGTACTTCTTGCCGTTGAAGTGCACGGGCTTGCGGTCGGCTTCCGTCGGGACGCCGTTCGTCTTGTAGCGCTGTTCATAGTGCAGGTGCGCCCAGTCGCCGCTGTTCCCGCCGGTGGCGCCGATGCGGCCGATCTTCGTTTTCGCGGTGACCTGGTCGCCCTTCTGCACGTACCTGTCGTGCTTGTCCTTGAGGTGGTAGTACGCCGTGTACCAGCCGCTGCCGTGCTCGATGATGATGACGTTGCCGGCGCCCCGGTCCCAGAGGGTGCGGGCCACCTTGCCCTTGTAGCCCGGGTACACCGCCTTGCCCGACGAGCCCGTGTTGCCCTTGACCACGATGTCCAGGGCCGGGTCGTGGGCACTGCCGTACGCGTCGAGCCGCCAGTGGGTGTCGCAGGCGAACGGCATCTGGAACTTCGGCTTGGCAGCCGGGACCACGTCGATCCGGGCCGAGACCGGTGCCGCCGTGGCGGTGCCGGCGGACTCGAGGCCGAACGAGAGGGCGAGCGCGCCGGCCGCGAGCCCCACGGCCCCCTTGCGGTGCCGGACCGGGTGTGAAGTGTTCATCCGTGTCTCCCCGTTATCGTGCATGTGTCGCTCTTGGCTCCGGACGCGTCAAGTATTCGGCCGCAGCCGCGAAAGCGGTACCTCGAACGTTGCAGGGCGACCGCCCTGACGGCCCCCGGTTCAGCAGGCGGGCACCCACTCGTGGGAGCGGATCACCAGACCACCGGGGTCGGGGAAGTCGACCTTCTGGAGAGACTGGATGCAGCCGAACGGCGCCTTCCTTCCCGGTTCGCGGAAGAGGCGGACGTCGTCGTGCGGATCCTCCGTGTAGCCGTTGTTGAAGGCCGACCTCGGTTTCGTGGTCTTCGCCCAGTCGCAGGTGACGATGCCGCCGATCCAGTCGTCGTCGTACTCGTACCAGGCGCACATCTCGCCCTGTCCGCCCGGCTCGGTGAAGAAGCAGACGTCGCCCCGATCGCAGCGCGCGTACCCCTGGGGTGCGGGTTCGCGCAGGGCGAGGAGGCCGGCTGCGGCCAGCGACACCACTGTGACCGCGGCCAGCGAGCCGAGGACGGCGGGGTGCGGGCCGCGCCTCGGCTTCAGCCGGGGCAGCCGTGGGGAACGGGCCGCCCCGGCCGCGGCCTCGACCCGGCGGAGCAGGGACTGCGCGGAGTGCGGGGCGCGGTCGGCGTGCGTGGGGGCGAGGCAGTCGGCGACGATCTGCCGCCAGGCATCCGGCAGTTCGGGTGAGAGGCGAAGCTCCTCACGGCCCTTGGCGTAACGCTGAACCGCTTCCCGGCGAGCCGCCGGGTTCGCTCCGGGAAACGGCAGGCCGCCGGTGAGTACCAGGTGGGCCAGGACGCCGAAGGCCCAGATGTCGGCGGTGGGACGGGTCTGATGGCCGCGTTCGCCGACCTCGGCCCACAGCAGTTCCGGCGGGGTGTAGTCGGGGGTGGAGAAGGCGGGGGAGTAGGCGTGGGTGCCTTCCAGTTCGGCGGCCATGTTGAAGTCGGCGAGGCGGACCGAACCGTCCGCCATCAGCAGCACGTTGGCGGGCTTGAGGTCGCCGTGCACCCAGCCCGCGTGGTGGAGATGGGCCACCCCCTCGCAGATCTGGGCGACCAGGGACGGCCCTCCGGGGACGGCGACGGCGCGGTCCGCCGGGGTGTCTCCCCGGCCCCGGAACCGGGTCGTCAGCTGGTCGAGCAACTGGTCGAGGGAGCCCTCGGCCCGTTCCAGCACGAGGACGGTGGCGCCGTCGAGCCCGGGACGGGAAGGGTCGTCCACGGTCAGGGTCTCGTACATGCGGATCAGGCGTGGGCGCTGCAGCCTGCGCAGTAACTCCGTCTCCCGCTCGGCGAGTTCCCGCAGGTGGCGTAGTCGGCGCGGAGTCTGGGTCCCCGTGGGCAGGAACTTCAGCGCGGCTTCGGCCGGCAGACCCTCGGCGGGTTCGGCCCGGCGGGCGGCGTACACGCTGCCGAAGGCCCCGGACGCGATGGGTTCGCGTATGTCCCAGGCGCCGACGCGGTAACCCCGCGGGACCTGGACGGCGTACGGCCACGACTCCTGGCTCACCGCAAGGCCTCCGCTTCTCCGCCGAGCAGGGCCAGGTCGGCCTCACGCACCAGGTCGAAGCGCAGGGCCAGGGAGACCAGACTCGCCTTCTTGCCGTTGAGGCGCGGGCCACCGCCCGGCGCGGAGTCCGGAGCCGGTTTCAGCCGCAGCTTGACCGCCAGGTAGTCGATGTTCCACGCCACCGACGCACGCGAGACCGACGGCCACAACGGGCGCAGTCGTTCGACGAGTTCCTCGGCGGTGGGCACGGGGGCGTGCGGATCACCGCTCAGGCGTCCGGCGCACAGGGCGACCAGCACCTGAAAGTACCGCTTGCCGCGGTCGAGTGGGAAGGCGGACGCGGTGGGGGCCCCGCCTCTGGGGCCGGTGGGGTCGAGATAGTCGTGGCGAGGGGCCCAGACGTCGAAGCTCAGCAGTTCGCTGCCGGCCGGCAGGACCACCCGCGAGAACTCGAAGGGCACCGGGGCGTCGAGCCGGCCGGGTGGGACCTTGATGTGCTCGCCGGCGCCTTCCGGGTTCTCGACCACGTACGTCTGTGCGCCGCTCAGGTTGCTGAGCCTCCAGTAGGCGCCGGCGGCCGTGATCTCCCCGGCCTCTCTGGAGACGCCCTCGTGCGGGATGACCAGGTGCGGACCGGATGGTCGTGCGGAACGGCCGAAGGTCAGGGACTCGCAGGGGTCGAGGTGGATGTGATCGTCCGGGCCTGTGCTCAACATGGGCACGACAATGATGCTGTGCATGACGGCTGCCTCCCCCTGAAGAAACTACGTCCAGGGTAGGAGGGCGAGTGCGGATGCCCCAAGGGATGGCAAAGTCGGCGTGTCACTTCTTGCCTTCAGGCGGCGCCGCAGCAGACCGGCGAGGTGGTTGACGGTGCGCGTGGACAGCGGCAGACGGCACTGGTGGACGAGCGGGCAGGTGCCCTCGGCGTGTTCTTCCGCTCTCTTCGCACCGTGCCCAACGGCTGCCGGGGGCACCGTGGGTACGTTCGTGCAGGTCCGATCCGGGCTGCTCTTGCCGGGCTCGCCCCGAGCGCCGACGCCCGTCAGCGGGGCCGTGGGATGTCGCCGTCCTGGTCGACCGAGTGAAGCAGTTCGATGAGACGTTCCTCGTACCGGATGCGGGCCGGGGAGAAGTCGTACGGCATCTTGACGATGGCCTCCATCGTGCTCGTCCTCGCCTCGCCTTCCTCCTCGCCGGCGTGCTCGTCTTCCTGGTCCAGGAGGTCGTCGAGGTCCTCGTCCAGGCCGGATCTGTCGATGGTGGCTCCCAAGGCGGTCTCATGAGTACACCGCTGGGCGGCCAGATCTTCGACGCGGGGGTCGTCGGGGGACATGGTGTCGTCCAGGGCCGCCTCGGCCTCGGTCAGGCGGTCTTCCTCGGACCGCAGCTCGGGGCGGGTGGCCAGGACGATGAACCGGTTGGCCTGGACGGCAGCGCCCAGGGGGCCGAACACACGCTCCGTGACCAGAAGAGTATCGAGATCGGCCGGGCGCAGGGCTCCGGGCGGCAGATCACGCAGGCGGCCACTGACCAGCGGTGAGAGCAGGCCAAGGGGGCTGCCCACCTCGCGGAGGCGGTGCACGGCGGCCCGCTGGGATTCGATGGCGGCCGCCTTGGAGGCGAGGGACTCCTCCAGCCGGGCCAGGGACTGCTCGATGCCGGTGGCGCCCTCAAAGCCGTCCCGGATGTCGTCCAGGGAGATACCCGCATCAGCCATCTTGCGGATCCACAGCAGGCGGATCATGTCGTCGTATCCGTAGCGGCGGCGGTCGTCGCTTCCGCGCTCCGGTTCGGCGAGGAGCCCGATGGCGTGGTAGTGGCGAATGGCGCGGGGTGTGGTCCCGGCGAACGCGGCGGCATCGCCGATCTTGACCCGGCGGGGAATGGCAGGAAGGGGCATGCGAGGGAACCTCTCAATGTCGTGCTCGCCGTCCACTGGACCACATGCCGTTACGGCACATGCAAGCCCGGCCGCCGTAGGCGCCCAGCGCTCCCACGCCATCAAGTGTCGTACGGATCGCCGCACGGGCAGAGAAGACCCCCCCGGATGAGCACCTGCCGGGTCGCCGGCCCGGCCGTGGGGTCTCCGGCCGTGCCCCTCGCGTCGATCGGCGGACATCTCACGGTGGCGAACGGCGCAGCACGTTCTCCTCGCCGGTTCGCTGCGCAGGCCCATCAAGCCGTCGGCTTTGGTGCGCACGCGGGTTCGGCCGCGCGGCTTTCGCGGTCGGGCTCGACCTTTGGGCAGTGCTACAGCGACCGCGATCCGGTGGTGTTCCTCGAAGTGCCGGGCGCATGCGGTCGCTCTGGCTGACGGTCACCTCCAGCGAGGCTCTACGACATCAGGTGGGCCGCGGAACGGGCCCGCTCCCACATGCCGGGGACCTGTTCGACCGGACGCTGCTGTTCGCCGTGCAGGGCGTTGAGCACGACCAGGCATCCGGTCAGGGCCGGTACCGCCCACTGTGTGGCGGCCAGGTGCCGCCGGGCCTTGTCCAGGTCGATCGGGTGCTTCTCCGCCTGTTCGGCGTCGCCGTGGTCGGTGGACGAGGCCAACTCCACCTTTTTGCCCAGGATGCGGGCGTAGGCGGTGGCGGCCAGAGCCGCGGCGGTGACGACGGTCTTGGCGGCGGTGGAGGCGCCTACGCCCTGTTGTGTGGCGACACGGTGCGCGTTCACGGCGAGCAGCCCGCCGCCGCCGAACAGGTGTGCTCCGACCGCGGCTGCGTTGACCGGCGCCCACTTCGCCCAGCCCGAGGAAGAGATCCGGTCACGTCCGGCCTCCACGCCGCCTTCGTCCTGGGCCGCACCGTTGAGGCCGACCGCCCCCATCAGTGAGCCCCCGAACCAGGCGGCCAGACCAAGATCGTGCAGGCTGCGGATGACGGTGTTGCGTTCAGACATGGCGAAACTCCCTCGGGGTCGGTCGGCAGGGCTCGGCCTACGTGGATGGCGAAGCCCACCCCACCCTCGCCGGACTGCGTATTCCCCGCCAGCACGGTGGGCCGGAGGGGTGAAACGGTGCAAAAAGCTGTTTCGGGACCGCCGCATCGTCTCCGGGCAGGAGGCGTTCGGGCTGTGGAGCGGTATCGCGATCAACGACACGTCCTCGGTCGTCGCGACCTCCTACAGCCACGGTTCCGGGGCCGGGCGGTATGCGGTGGTGGTCGAACCGACCCGCGGTGTCATGATCGTGCCGAGCTGCGTGGCCCTGGTGCCGTGGCGGTCCTTCGGGCGGCGAGACCGGGACGCCCGGCAGGACGAGAGCGCGGCCTGATCACTGTGGCCCTGTCGGGGATCGGTCTGGCGATTGTTCTCCAAGCTGCGGGAGGTGCGTCCGCGGCCGCTCCTGCTGGGTGCGATCCTCTGGGCCGCGTCGGGGCGACCGGTGTAGGTCTCCAGTCGATCACCGGCCGGCTCCGCGCCCGGCACCGACCGGGTCCGCACGTCCGGTTCCGCTTCCCGCCGATGAACAACGGCTGGGACCGTTCGAGGCCCGTCGCCGGAGCCTGAGAACGCGTGGGCCACGTGCGCCGCCCCCGACCCGCGGCCGGTGCGTCATGGCGCGGCATCCAGCCTCCACGACCCACCGGCCGGTGATCTTCGAGGACACCCCCTAACGCCGCTGGTGTCCGATGGCGACGACGCCCTTCGTCCTGGCGCCGGTCTTGTTGTCGTAGAGGACATCGCCGGTGGACCTCTTCCAGATCTTGATGTGGAAGGTGTCCGGGCCGTCGGTGGCGGTGACCCTGAAGGCGTAGCCGCTCTTGCCGCCCACCGTGCCACTGCCCTGGTAGACGCCCTGGGAGCCGTTCACCACGAGCCAGTCGGAGCCGGTCGAGCGGAAGGCGAGCCGGGCGGAGCCGAAGACGAACGTGGCCTTGCCGGTGGGGACGGCGGCTCCCTTCCGGTACTGGGCGCTCAGGGTGAACGCCGCTTTGCCGGTCAGCCCCGGCTCGGCGGGGTAGGCACCGGCCGGTGAGGTGATCACGCCGACGCCGGACGCGGGCCCGGCGGCACGGTCGTAGACGATCAGCTCCGCGAGCGTGGTGGTGTCCGTGCCCTCGTCATCGTCGGTGACCGTGACGACCGGGCGGTGGATGCCCGCGTCCCGGTAGACGTGGGCGGCGCGGCAGCCGGAGTCGGTGACCGTGCCGGTCGCCGGCCGGCTGCCGTCCTTCCAGTCGACCTCGCAGGTCTGGCTGTCGGCCGTGCCGGGGTCGTCGAAGGAGGCCGTCACCACGGCGGACTTGCCCACCGAGACGGGCGAGCCGGGGCCCTCGGCGGAGGTGATCGACGGGGCGGCGTTGGAGACCTTGACGGTCGCGGTGTCGGTGCCGCGTCCGCCGGTCAGGGTGGCCTGGAAGGTGCCGTCGTCGGTGCAGGTGAGGGTCGTGCGGGCCGCCGCGGGGTCCTTGACGGCGCACGGGGCGCCGTCCTGGACGGTCCACTTGGGGGTGCCGGCCCCGGAGACGGTGCCGGCGAGTCTGATCGCCTCGCCCTCGGTGCCGGTGGTGTCCGGCCCGGCGTGGACGACGGTGACCGGGTCGATGCCGCCCAGGGTCGGGACGACCTTCTCGATCAGGCCACCGGAGTCGAACTCCAGCTTGTCGATGGTGGTTTCGCGGTGGGTGCCGTCACCGCCGGGGATGGCGAACCGGTGGTAGGCGATGTACCAGTCGCCGGTGTTCGGGACGTGGACGACGGAGTGGTGGCCCGGGCCCTTGATGCCCAGGGACAGGTCCTTCTCCAGGATCACGCCCCGCTTGGTCCACGGCCCGGTGGGCGAGGCGCCGGTCGCGTAGGCGACGCGGTAGTTCTCGTCCCGGGTGTCGTTCTCCGACCACATGAAGTAGTAGGTGCCCTCGCGCTTGATGACGAAGGCGCCCTCGTTGTAGCCGCTCGGGGTGATGTCCGTGACCTTCGAGGTGCCGATCGAGGTCATGTCGTCGCCCAGCGGGACGACGTAGGCGCGGCCGTTGCCCCAGTAGAGGTACTTCTGGCCGTCGTCGTCGGTGAAGACCGCCGGGTCGATCATCTGGCCGCGGAAGTCACCGGCCTTCAGCAGCGGCTTGCCCAGGGCGTCCTTGAACGGTCCGGTGGGCGAGTCGGAGACGGCGACGCCGATGTTCGCGTCGGCGCAGAAGTAGAAGTAGTACTTCCCGTCCTTCTCGGTCATCGCCGGCGCCCATGCCCTGCTGTCGGCCCAGCTGACGTCCGGTCCCAGGTCGAGGATGACGCCGTGGTCCTTCCAGTGGACCAGGTCCGTGGACGAGTAGGCCTTGAACCGCGTGCCGCTCCAGCCCTCGAAGCCGTCGGTCGTCGGGTAGAGGTAGAAGGTGTCGCCGAAGCGCACGATGTGCGGGTCGGCGTTCAGCCCCGGCAGGACCGGTGTCTTCATGATCAGTGCCGACACGGTCCAGGTGCGCTGCGCGCCGTCGGAGCCGGTCACCTCGTACGTCACCGGCTTGGTGAAGTCCCGCACGCTGCCGGAGGCGGGGCTGATCGAGGCACCATGGGCGAGACCGAACTCCGGTGCCAGCGCGGTGATGTCCGTGCCCGCCTTCAGCGGCAGGGTGATCCGGCTGCCGGCGTCGTCGATCAGTGCGTCGGCCTTCAGCGCCGGGTGGGTCACCTTCGCGATGCCCGTCGTGTTGCCGCTGAGCTCCTGGACCTCCGCGGAGGTCAGCGCCCGGCCGTAGACGCGGAAGTCGTCGACCTCGCCGCCGAAGTAGGGGTCCGCCCCGTACAGCGACCTGCCGATATAGCCGCTGTGGTCCTTGTCCGCGTCGTACAGGTCGGACGGCTTGATGCCGACACCGGTCGCGCGGGCCGCCTCGAAGCCTTCGACGTACAGGACCATCGTGCCGGTCGAGCCGTCGAGGGTCACGGTGACGTGCCGCCACTGCCCCGGCGTGAGCTGCGAACCGGCCGTCACCTTGGACTCCGCCTGCCAACCGGCCTTCGTGATCGCCGAGTACAGCTTGGAGCCGCCGTTGGACGGAGTGGCGAAGAGGTACTTGTCGCTGTCGGGGCCCAGCCCGAACAGCCACTGGAAGGCGTCGCCGCCCTTCCACTTGGCGTACGTCGAAACGGTCACGCTGTCGGCGTTCTTCAGCACGCCGTTCGGGATCTTCACGTACGGAGAGGTGGTGGAGCTGCTGGAACCGCCGGACATCTTGAACGAGCCACCGTGTACGCCGCTGCCGAAGTCGGGGGTGCGGACGTAGGTGCCGTGGTGGCCGTGCCCGCTCGCGTCACGGGCGATGCTGCCGCTCGTCTCGTCGAAGTCGTAGCGCAGGAGCAGGTCCACCGGGACGTCGGAGCCCTCCGCCGACACGGTGACCTCGGCCCGGACCGGAATCGCGACGCCGTTCGGCAGGCTGCCGGTCACGGTGAAGGCGCCCGGTTGTGCGTACGACGACGCCGGTACGTCCGCCCAGCCGACGGACACCGGACGCCTGACGCCGTCGGCGTACTCGGCGACGACCGTGGCCGGCAGGACCGGGGCTTCGCCGACCCGCGTCTTCACCGACACGTCCTCGACGCTTTTCACGAGCTGGTCGGGCTGGTACGCGCCCAGCAGCCGGTCGTACTCGGCCTGGGTGACCGGCAGCACGGTGCCGTGGCGGGGCTTGGCGGGCAGGTCGTAGCCGGTGGAGGGGGTCCAGGTGCCGGAGTCGAGGTCGGTCGTCTCGAAGGGGATGTAGCCGCGGCCGCCGAACTCGTCGAGGAACGCGTACCACTTCTCCTCGGTGTTGGACTTGAAGACCAGCGGTCCCTCGGCGGCGTTCATCGCGCCCTTGCCGATGCCCTCGGCGACCGGGGTCCAGGACGGGTCCAGGATCGAGTCGCTCTTCTCCTGGAAGATGAACTTGCTGTTGGGGGTGGACGAGGTGTTGTTCCGCTCGTCCTTGGAGAGGCGGTAGTACGTGCCGTCGTGGCGGATCATCGTGGAGTCGATGACCGAGTAGCCGCGGTCGATCCAGACCTTGGGCTCGCTGAAGGTGTGGAAGTCGCGGGTGGTGGCGTACATCATGCGGTTGTACGTGCTGCCGGAGTGGTCGGCGTTGTCATACAGCTTCGACGCCCAGAAGACGACGTACTCGCCGCGCTCGGCGTCGTAGAACGCCTCCGGCGCCCAGGTGTTGCCGGCGCTGTCGGGTGACACCCTGACCAGGCGCTGGTTCGTCCAGTGCACCAGGTCGGTGGACTCCCAGACCATGATGGACTTGCTGCCGGTGCGCTGGGAGGCGTCCCAGTCGCCGTTGCCGTAGATCCTCAGATCGGTGGCGATCTGGTAGAACTTGTCGCCCTCCGGGGAGCGGATGATGAACGGGTCGCGCAGGCCCTTCTCGCCGAGGGTGGAGGTGAGGACCGGTTTGCCGTCGTTCAGTTCACGCCAGTGCAGCGGGTCGTTGCCCTTGCTGAGGGCGGCGTAGAGCTGTTCGCCGTCCGAGGTGCCCTCGCCGGTGAAGTAGCTGAACATGTAGCCCTTGAGGGCCGCCTCGGCGGGCAGTTCGGGCACCTTGGCCGTCATGACACGAGTGGCCTCGGCCTCGCCCTTGGCGACGGTGGCGGTCAGCTCGACGGTGGTGGCGCCGTCGCCGTGCGCGGGGCGGTGCACCTCGCCGTCGGCGGAGACGACGTCCGGTTTCGCGGAGGACCAGGTCACGGCCGTGCCGAAGGCGCCGCTCCTGGGCAGGGTGAGGTTGCCGCGTGCGTCGTCGAGATTGTGCACCGTGAGCGCCTCGGCCGCCTGCCGGGTGGTGGCGGCGTCGTCGAGCGCGGGCCGGACCGTGACGTCGAAGGTCTTGGTTCCGGTCACGGTGCCCTTCCTCAGGGTCGCCGTGAGCGTGGCGCGGCCGTCCGCTGAGCCGGCCTCGGGGCGGGTCACCTTGCCGCTGTCGGACACCACGGACGGGTTGTCACTGTCCCAGCTGATGGAAGAGCCACCGGCCGTGCCGGTCTTCGGCAGGTCCAGGTCGGAGGTGATGCCGCTGGTGTCGCCGAGGCTCAGGGCTTCCTCGTCGTCGGCGACACCCTGCGTGGCGACGGGGAGGGAGAGCTGCTCGACCTCCGTACCGTCCAGTGCCCGGTCGTAGACACGGAAGTCGCGTATCCGGCCCTTGAAGAGCTTGTCGCCGTCGTAGACGGACTTGCCGATGTAGTTGGCCTTGGTGGTGCCGGAGCCGATGGCGCCGGGCGTGGTGGTCACCGAGGTGTTGCGGCCGACCTCGACGCCGTCCTCGTAGAGCACACCCGTGGAGCCGGTCTGGGCGTAGGTGACGTGCTTCCACACCCCGCGGGTCAGATGGTGGGAGTCGGACGGCTTGGTGGTCTGTTCGGTCGACCAGTTGCCCGTCGCGAGGGAGGTGCGGAAGGAGTTCCCGGTGGTGAACAGGTAGCCGTTGCCGTTGCCCGCGCTGGTGTTGCCGAAGCCGTAGAGGAAGTAGGGCGTGCTCTGAGTGGAGTCGATCATCACGTCCATGGAGACGGTGATCGAGTCCATGCCCTTCATGATGTCGTCCGGCACCTTGATGTAGGTGTCGGATCCGTTGAAGGCGAGCCCCTGACCGGACGCCGACCAGTCGGCGGTACCGCTGACTGTGCCGTTCCGGCTGTTGCCGGAGGCGTCGGTCACGGTACTGCCGGAGGCTGCGCCGAGCTTGTACCACAGGGCCAGGCCGTCGGTGATGTCCTCGGCTGCGGCCGCCGGTGCCGCCTCCGCCGCCTGTGCGGGAGCGGTGGGTCCGGCGAGGACGAGCAGCATCGACGCGGCGGTCAGTCCGGCGAGATGGCCCGCCCGACGTCTCGCGCGGCTGCGAAGTCGTGCGACGTGCGTCATATGGAGGTTCCCTGCTGAGGCATGGTTGACGACGGACAAGGCGGAACGCAGAACGAAGAGCCGACGAGGCGACGGCAAGTCCCTCCCGTGGACGTGCCGTTACACGCGGGTACCGTGTGTTGCGAGAGTCTCAGTCGACTCACGGGGCAGCGTCAATAGGTTCCGAACAATGTCCGGCAGGTCGAACACATTCGTCCGGCACTCGAGTCAGGTCAGCCGCTCGCCGACCTTCTCGCGCGTCCGTGACGTGGACGCAGGGGGTCATGTCCCTGTTGCCTCTTCGCTCACGACCCGCAACCCCGCGCCTACTCCGCACGACAAAAGCCTGTCGAATCCATTGACGTCCCTGCCACCTCAGCTTTACCTTCTGGCCGAAGTTACGCACAGTGTTCGCGATTTCGAACGCACGGGCAGGTCAAGAGGCCCGGCAACGAGCCGCTCTCCCGGAAGGGACTTGTCGTGTTTCCCACCCGCGCCCGTCGCTGGTCCACGCCCCGCCGCAGTCTGATGTCGGCGGCGGCCCTGCTGGCCCTCTCTGCCTCGCTCCTGTCCGTGCAGACCGTCCACACCGCGCAGTCCGCCGTCGCGGCCGACGGCAAGCCGTTCACCAACCCGATCAAGTCCCAGAAGGGCGCCGACCCCTGGCTGGAGTACTACGACGGCAACTACTACCTGGTGACGACCACGTTCACCAACAAGCTGCTCATCCGGAAGTCCCCCACCCTCGGTGGCCTGAGCACCGCCCCCAGCGTGGAGGTCTGGTCGGACACCACCGCCGGGCGCAACGCCAACATCTGGGCGCCCGAGATCCACTTCCTCGACGGCAAGTGGTACCTGTACTACTCGGCCGCACAGTCCGGCGCCGCCTGCTGTGACACCCAGCGCACGCACGTGCTGGAAAGCTCCGGCACCGACCCGATGGGCACGTACACCTACAAGAACATCCTCACCGACGCCAGCCTCACCCCCGGCCCGACCGCTGCGCAGGGCTGGCTGATCGACGCCACCGTCCTCAAGCACGACGACAAGCTCTACCTGGTGGGCAGCGGCAAGATCAACGGCAGTACGCAGAGCCTGGTCATCGCCCCGATGAGCAACCCGTACACGCTCAGCGGCCCCTTCACGATCATCTCCAGCCCCACGCTGAGCTGGGAGACCCAGGGCGGGCCGGTCAACGAGGGCCCGGAGCCGCTGTACCGCGACGGCCGCACCTTCCTGTCCTACTCCGCGAGCCACTGCGGCACCGCCGACTACAAGCTGGGCCAGTTGGAGCTCACCGGCAGCGACCCACTGAGCCCCGCCTCCTGGACGAAGAAGCAGACGCCGGTCTTCCAGCGCAACGACGCGGCGAGCGTCTACGGCCCCGGCCACAACGGCTTCTTCAGGTCCCCCGACGGCACCGAGAACTGGATCGTCTACCACGCCAACAGCGCCGCCAACGGTGGCTGCGGCAACGCCCGGACGACCCGCGCGCAGAAGTTCACCTGGAACGCGGACGGCACACCGAACTTCGGCACTCCGGTCGCCACGGGTACGACGACGGCCGGCCCGGCCGGTGAGACCGCGACGACCCCGACCGCGTACACCGTCGTCAACCGCAACAGCGGCAAGTGCCTCGACGTCAACGGTGGCAACACCGCCGACGGAACCGACATCTTCCAGTGGAGCTGCAATGGCGGCGCCAACCAGAAGTGGCGGATCGAGGACATGGCCGACGACACCAGCCGCCTCGTCAACGTCGCCACGGGCAAGGTCGCCGACCTCGCGGGGTGCGGCTCCGCCGACGGCACCGACATCCGGCAGTGGTCCTGGCTGAACAACAACTGCCAGAAGTTCCGCCTGGTCTACCTCGGCGGCGACTACGTCCGTATCGTCAACGCCTCCACCAGCAAGGTCATGGACGTCGCCGACTGCGGCACGGTCAACGGCGCCGACGTCCGCCAGTGGTCCTGGCTGAACAACAACTGCCAGCAGTGGCGCCTCGTTCCCACCACCGCCTGATCCCGAAGGGCCGTAACAACATGAGACACCTCGCCAGACGGGTCCTGGTGGCCGCGGCGGCCGCGTTCGCCGTGCTCACCACGGTGACCACCCCAGCCCAGGCCGCGGCCCCCGCGTCCCCGGCCGTCACCTTCACCAACCCGATAGCCGAGCAGCGGGCCGACCCGCACATCTTCAAGCACACCGACGGCTTCTACTACTTCACCGCCACCGTCCCCGCGTACGACAAGATCGTCATGCGTCGGGCCACCACTCTCCAGGGCCTGGCCACGGCCGCGGAAACCACCATCTGGACCAAGCACGCCAGCGGTGACATGGGAGCCCACATCTGGGCGCCGGAGATCCACTTCATCGACGGCAAGTGGTACGTGTACTTCGCGGCCGGCGCCTCCAACGACATCTGGAAGATCCGCCCGTACGTCCTGGAGTCCAGCGCGGCCAACCCGCTGACCGGCACCTGGACCGAGAAGGGCCGCATCGCCCTGCCGCTCGACACGTTCTCGCTGGACGCCACGACCTTCACCCACAACGGCACCCGCTACCTCAGCTGGGCGCAGAACGACCCGGCGGTCGGCACCGGCACCAACCTGTACCTGGCGAAGATGTCCAACCCCTGGACCATCAGCGGCAGCCCGGTGATGATCTCCAAGCCCCAGTACTCCTGGGAGACCGTCGGCCACCGCGTCAACGAGGGCCCAGCCGTCATCCAGAAGAACGGCAAGGTGTTCATGGCCTACTCGGCCAGCGCCACCGACGCCAACTACTGCCTCGGTCTGCTGACCGCCTCCGCCACCGCCGACCTGATGAACCCGGCGTCCTGGGCGAAGACCTCCACCCCGGTCTTCAAGAGCAACGCCGCCACCGGCCAGTACGGCCCCGGCCACAACACCTTCACGGTCTCCGAGGACGGCAAGTCGGACGTCCTCGTCTACCACGACCGCAACTACAAGGACATCAGCGGCGACCCGCTCAACGACCCCAACCGCCGCACCCGTTACCAGAAGCTGTACTGGAACGCCGACGGCACTCCCAACTTCGGCATCCCGGTGGCCGACGGGGTGACTCCGGTCCGTCTCTCCTCGTACAACTTCCCGGGCAAGTTCCTCCGCCACTGGGAGTACCGCGCGAAGCTGGAGGCCGACGTCACCAACCTCGCCGACTCGCAGTTCCGGATCGTCACCGGCCTCGCCGGCAGCGGCACGGTCTCGCTGGAGTCGGCGAACTTCCCCGGCTACTACCTCCGTCACAAGAACAACGAGATGTGGGTGGAGAAGGACGACGGCACGGCCCTGTTCGACGCCGACGCCTCGTTCTACCAGCGGGCGGGTCTCGCCGATACCGCGGCCGGCGTCTCGTACGAGTCGTACAACTTCCCCGGCCGCTACATCCGGCACTTCAACAACCTGTTCTACACCCAGCCGATCAGCACGACCCTCGACCGGCAGGACGCGACCTTCTACAAGGAGTGAAGGAGCAGACGCGACTTTCTCCCAGGAGTAGGGGAGCAGGGGTCCACGTAGACCGAGCGGCGCCCGTGCACCGTGCCCACCAGGGCACGGTGCACTGCTCATTCCGGCGGCACGACCTGGACCAGACCCGACTGGTACGCCATCACCACCACTGGGCCCTGTCCCGGGCACCGAGTTCGGTCGTCGCGCGTTGGATGTGGGCGCGTACGGTCAGGGGGCCGACATAGAGCTTCTCCGCGATCTCGTCGTTGGAGTGCCCCTCGGCGGCCAGGGACATCACCTCGCGTTCCCGAGTGGTGAGGGTGGTCAGTCGGTCGCGGATGGTGAGGCACCAGTTGTCCCGGGTGCCCCGCAGGCACGCGGATGCTTTGGTCTGTCGCCTTGATCGGGTCACTCCAGGTCGTCCCATGCCCAGGAAGGGGCGGCACGCCTGTCGGGCTCCCGACCGAATCCGAACCGGTCCGCGTGGTCGCTGGTCTTGATGAACCGAGCGAAGTGTCCCGCAGCGGGAAGCCGTGCGGCCAGTGCGGCCAGTGCGGCCAGTGCGGCAACCTCAGGAGCAGCACGGTCACGCTCATGGCGGCAAGGAGCCAGGTGAAGGCGTGAGAGGCGCGCAGCCGTAGCCGGCCAGCAGCCAGTACCCACACAGCAAGCGGCTTCGCCCTTGATGGTGCCGGTGGTGTCGTGGCGGGGCATCTCGCATCCGCCGTAGTGGAAGTCGGCGGCGCCGGGTTCGTTCTTGCCGTCTTCGAACGCTTCGCGCAACTGCCGGTACAGGGCAGCGACGTCTTCCGGGTCGGAGGTGCGGGTGGGGGCGGCGGGGTTGTGGTCCGGGACGCCGTCCATGGGGCTCGGGGCCGGCGGTGTGGGCACGCCGTCGCCCATGTCGATCTCATCTCCGTGCCGTTGGCGGAAGAACGGTGACACCGTCCCACGACGTCTGCCCGGTGGCCGGGCCGAGATGTGCCTTGACCCGGCTGGCCAGGAAGTACGGCCGCGGTGTCGCAACTGTGGGCGGCTTTGCCGGGTGCGCCGGCCATGGGTCCGGCCCTGGTGCGTGACGCCTCCTGGCGGGTGCGAGGGCCGGAGCCGTCGTGTCCGGTGCGGTCAGTGCCGGTGCCTCGGCCCCGGCGGTGCTGCTCGCCCGCATGCCCCGGCCGAGGGCTTCCACTCGGCGAACGGGCTCAACGCGCTGAGCCGCTGGATGCTCGGCGGCGGCGTGCGCCGTGGTCGCGGCGCTGCCCTTCGCCCGGGTGGACGAAGCCACCCGCAGGGGCTCGTCGTCTGTCCAGGTGTTCTTGTTCGGTGCGACCGTGTCCGTGGCCGTGGTGGTGACCGGCTGCGTCGCCGGGAAGGAAGCGACGACGGGGCGGGGGCCGTGCGTACCGCGAATCGCGTGGCCTCCGGCAGGATCGCCGCTCCGGCTACCACCACGTCGAACGGCTGGATGACGGTGAACCCGTCCGACGGCTCCACGCTCGATGTCGGCGTCGGCGCGACCCGTGCGCCCGTCGGGGCAGGGGACTGCGCGAACGGAACCGGCAACCAGAGCTCCGACGATGGTGGGACCACTGAAAGAAAGGGACATGCAATGAACGCGTACGCCCGATGAGCCGCGCTCTCGCCACACCTACCGCCCGGGACCTACACCGTGACCCGCGGTTCCCGTGCTCGGGGAGCAACACCGCCCACGGTCACCGGTCCGATCGTGAGTACTGGAAACCGTGGGGAGCAGGGGCGGGGACACCGCCGGCCCGTGAAGGCGCGGCGGTGTATGCAGCCGTGTCCCTGCTGGTCAGGTCCTCCGGCGTGACGTCATGGTGCGCTGGATGAGGATGAAGGCGCACAGCAGCACACCGGTGGCGATCTTGGTCCACCAGGAGCTGAGTGTGCCCTCGAACGTGATGATGCTCTTGATCAGGCCGAGGACGAGCACGCCGAAAAGGGTGCCCAGCACGTAGCCGGAGCCGCCGGTCAGCAGAGTGCCGCCGATGACCACCGCGGCGATGGCGTCGAGTTCCATGCCGACGGCGTGCAGCGGGTCGCCGGACTGGATGTACAGCATGAACAGCAGGCCGGCCAGGGCCGAGCAGAAGCCGCTCACCGTGTAGACAGCGATCTTCGTGCCGCCCAGCGGAAGCCCCATGAGGAGCGCCGACTGCTCGTTGCCGCCGACGGCGTACACCCGGCGTCCGAAGCGGGTGTGGTGCAGGACGTAGTAGGCGACCGCGAGGACCACCAAGGCCACGACGGCGCCCAGCGACAGGTCCCCCACGCCCAGCGGCACCCGTGTCTGGGCCAGGCTGCCCACCGAGGCGTCGCTGATGGAGATCGACTCCTTGCTGATGACCAGGCACAGGCCGCGGAAGAGGAAGAGCCCGGCGAGGGTGACGATGAAGGGCTGGATCTCGAAGTTGTGGATGACGTAGCCCATCAGGAAGCCACCGAAGGCGCCTACCGCCAGGGCCAAGGGGACCACCAGGAGCAGCGGCAGCCCTTGGCGTTCGACCAGCCATGCCGTGAACATGGTGGTGAAGCCGATCATCGAGCCGACGGACAGGTCGATGCCGCCGGAGAGGATGACGAAGGTGGCACCTATGGCGGCCACCAGCAGATAGCCGTTGTCGATGAAGAGGTTGAGGAACACCTGGGGTTCGGCGAACCCGTAGTTCTGGTACCGGCTGAGGCCGCCGATGTACATGGCGAGGAACAGGGCGGCCGTGACCGCGACGGGGAGCCGCTGGTCGCCGAGCAGGCGCGCGGCGCGGGCGGCGGTGCCGCGCGCATCCGCCTTGGGGGACTGGGCGGTCGCGCTCATCGCGACACCTCCATCTCGGGGGCGGTGGCGGCTGCCGGAGCGGGCTGCGCCGGGGCGGCGTCCCGGGGCAGGCCCTTCCGGCCCTTCGCGCCGAAGACCTTGGCCCGGAACTTCGGGGACTGCAGCAGGCAGACGACGATGACGACGGCGGCCTTGAACACCAGGTTGGTCTGGGTCGGCACGCCGATGGTGTAGATCGTGGTGGTCAGGGTCTGGATGACGAGGGCGCCGATCACCGTGCCGCCGACGGAGAACCGGCCGCCGAGCAGTGAGGTGCCGCCGATCACCACGGCGAGGATCGCGTCGAGCTCGATCCACAGGCCGGCGTTGTTGCCGTCGGCGGCCGAGGTGTTGGAGCTGATCATCAGGCCCGCGATGCCCGCGCACAGCGCGCAGAACGTGTAGACCATGACCTTGATACGGGTGGACCTGATGCCGATCAGGCGACTGGCCTCGGCGTTGCCGCCGACCGACTCGACCAGGAGGCCGAGCGCCGTGCGGCGGGTCAGCGCCACGGTGACGGTCACGACCGCTGCCACCACGAAGATCGAGAAGGGCAGCGTCAGCCAGTAGCCGCCGCCGACCAGCTTGTACGGGCCGCTGTTGATGGTGATGATCTGGCCGTCCGTGATCAGCTGGGCGACGCCGCGCCCGGCGACCATGATGATCAGCGTGGCGATGATCGGCTGAATGCCCATCCTGGCGACCAGGAAGCCGTTCCACAGGCCGCACACGACCGCGGCGATCAGGCCGAGGCCCATCGCGAGCAGCACCCCGGACAGGGCGTTCTGGTCCGCCTGGTCGCTGATGTACGAACAGGCCAGGGCCCCGGTGATGGCGACGACCGCGCCGACGGAGAGGTCGATGCCGCCGGTCGCGATGACCAGGGTCATACCGACCGCCACCAGGATCAGCGGCGAGCCGAACAGCACGATCGAGACGAGGCTTCCGTAGAGGTGGCCGTCCGCCATCCTGATCGAGAAGAAGTCAGGGGTGAAGGGGATGTTGACGAGCAGCAGCACGACCAGCACCGCGACCGGCCAGAACAGGTGGTGGCGCGTCAGTGCTCGCCATCTCGAGGGGATGGTCACTGGTGTTCTCCGCTCGCGATGGTCTCGAGGATCTTGCTGGAGGTGATCTCGGGCCCGTTGCTGAGCCGCGCCACCAGCCGGCGGTCGCGGAGCACTCCGATGGTGTGGCTGAGCCGGAGGACCTCTTCCAGTTCGGCCGCGATGTACAGCACGGACATGCCGTCCTCGGAGAGGGACACCACCAGTTTCTGGATCTCCGCCTTCGCGCCGATGTCGATGCCGCGCGTGGGCTCGTCCAGGATCAGCAGCTTCGGCCGGGTGATCAGCCATCGGGCGAGGAGCACCTTCTGCTGGTTGCCGCCGCTGAGCCGGCCTACCCGGGCTTCAGGATCGGCGGGGCGGATGTCCAGCGCCTCGATGTACTTGGCGACGAGTTCGTCGCGCTGGGAGGCGGGGATGGGCCGGGTCCAGCCGCGGGCCGCCTGGAGGGCGAGAATGATGTTCTCGCGCACGGTCAGGTCGGGGACGAGCCCCTCGGTCTTGCGGTTCTCCGAGCAGAACGCGACTCCGGCGCCGATGGCGTCGTTCGGGGCGCTCATCGCCACCTGCCTGCCGTCGATGGACACCTTGCCGCTGTCCGGCTGGTCGGCGCCGAACAGCAGCCGGGCCAGTTCGGTGCGGCCGGATCCCAGCAGGCCGGCGAGTCCGAGGACCTCGCCTTTCTTGAGCTCCAGGTCGAAGGGGGCGATCCCGCCGCTGCGGCCGAGCCCTTCGGCCTTGACCAGTGTCTCGCCGACCCCGGAGCGCATCTGGTGCTCGTGCAGCTCCTCGAGCTGGTCCAGGGCCTTGCCGATCATCAGCTCGATCAGTCCCACCTGGTCGAGGTCGCGGACCAGGTGCTCGCCGACCAGGGTGCCGTTACGCAGGATGGTCATCCGGTCGCAGACCTCGTAGATCTGGTCGAGGAAGTGTGACACGAACAGGATGGCGACGCCCTCGTCCCGCAACTGCCGCATCAGACGGAAGAGTTCGAGGACCTCGTCGCGGTCGAGACTGGAGGTCGGCTCGTCGAGCACGAGGACCTTGGTGCCGGATCGCTGGCCGTCGAGGTCGCCGGCGCCCACCGACCGAACGATGGCGACGAGTTGCTGGACGGCCAGCGGATACGCGGACAGCGGCGCGGTCACGTCGATGTCGAGTCCAAGCCGGTCGACCAGCTCCGCCGCCTCCTTGCGCATCCGCTTCCACTGGATGCGCCCCGCGCGGGTGGGTTCGCGTCCGATGAAGATGTTCTCCGCCACCGACAGGTTGGGGCAGAGGTTGACCTCCTGGTAGACGGTGCTGATGCCGGCCTGCTGCGCCTGCAGCGGGCTGCCGAACCGTACCGACCTCCCGTCGAGGGTGACAGCGCCGCCGTCCAGGGGATGGACGCCCGTCAGCACCTTGATCAGCGTCGACTTCCCGGCGCCGTTCTCGCCCATCAGGGCGTGGATTTCGCCGGGGAAGAGCCGGAAGTCGACGCCCGACAGAGCCCTCAGCCCCGAGAACTCTTTGACAATGCCCGTCATCTCCAGGACGGGCCGTGGCTCTGCCATGGCAGCGCTCCTCATGAAATGGGTTCAGGCCCGCGGGGAGCCACCTCGACCGAAGGTTCTCGGTCGGCCGGAGGCTCCCTGCCGGTGGATGCGGTCGGTCAGTACTTACGGGTGGGGAGCGCGTCCTTGGCCTGGTCCTGCATGAAGTCGCCCTCCTTGGTCTTGATCCAGCGCTCGACCGTCTCGCCGTCCTTGACCTTCTTCACGACCTCCATCAGCTGGGGGCCGAGCAGCGGGTTGCACTCGACGATGGCGTTGATCTTGCCCTCGGACATGGCGACGAAGCCGTCCTTCACTCCGTCGATCGAGACGATGAGGATGTCCTTGCCGGGCTTCTTGCCTGCCGCTTCGATGGACTGGATGGCGCCGATGGCCATGTCGTCGTTGTGCGCGAAGAGAACGTTGATGTCCGGGTTGGACTGCAGGAAGGCCGCCATGACCTGCTTGCCGCCGGCGCGGGTGAAATCACCGGTCTGGCTGATGACGATCTTCCAGTCGGCCTTGTGCTCCGCGTCCATGACCTCCTTGAAGCCCTTGGCGCGCTCGATCGCCGGGGCGGCACCGGTGGTGCCCTCCAGCTGCGCGATCTTCACCGCCCCCTTGTGGCCGGCTTTAGCCAGGACCTTCTCCAGGATCCGGGCCGCGCGCCGGCCTTCGTCCGTGAAGTCGGAGCCGACCAGGGTCGCGTACAGGGACTCGTCCGAGGTCTCCACGGAGCGGTCGGTGAGGACCACCGGGATCTTCGCGGCCTTGGCCTCCTTGAGCACCGCGTCCCAGCCCGTGACGACCACCGGCGAGAAGGCGATCACGTCAACCTTCTGCGCGATGTAGTTGCGGATCGCGGAGATCTGGTTCTCCTGCTTCTGCTGGGCGTCGGAGAACTTGAGGGAGAAGCCCGCCTCCTTCGCGGCCGACTTCACCGAGTCGGTGTTGGCGCTGCGCCAGCCGCTCTCCGAGCCGACCTGGGAGAAGCCGAGGGTGATCGCCTCAGCGCCGCCACCGGAGGAGGCCGACGTGCTGCCGTCGTCCTTGGCGCAGGCCGCGAGTCCGGTCGCAGCCGCCACGCCGACCGCCGCGGTGAGGAAGTTTCTTCTGTTGAGCACGTTTCTTCTCCTTCGATGAGCCGGCCCGGGAAGTGGACTCGGTTGCGTGGGGCCGCTTCTGACGTTCCATCGGGAACGGCGTCAGCAATGACGTTCTCTTGACCGATCAATGTTCGATATGTCGAACATGCGGCGATGCTGTCATGGGGAGGGAGGGGGCGGTTCGGTGTGGGGCGGCGCGGTGAGGAGCCGGGGCCGATGATCGCGGTATCGGACCGGTGGCTGCGGAGGGCTCGGGCGGGGGACGGGTTGGAGGATCGCGGGTTCCGCTCAACGGGTCGGGGAGGTCTGCCGTGTGCTCGGGTGTGCCACGGCCGTACCCCTGACGCATCGTGTGAATGCGGTGGTCATCATGGCGTTCTTCCGTTCCTGCTGGTCAAGGGGTTGTGCGAAAGCAGGCCATCACGTTTGGGTAACGCGGTGCAGTGATGGGCGCGCAGCAGGTCCGTCATCCGGCACTGCGGGGCGCTCGGCTGTCTCGCTCCCATGGCCGACGCCGCGACCGGCCCGAGCGGTCGGGGCTGTCCGGTACTTCGGACATTGTTCGAAAGGTATTGACGCCGACTCACGCGCCCCTTCAGACTCACGCCGCGACGTCCAACGGCGGAATCGTGCATGCCGGCCGGGCCTCGCCCTCCCTCGTCAGGCATGTCTTCTTCCAGGGACGTGAACCCATGCCCAGCGTCAGACCTCAGGGCCGCCGAAGAACCCGGCCGGGCGTTCTGACTGCCGTGGCCGCCGCCGTCTCGCTCCTGGTGGGCGTCGTCGGCCCGTCGGCCCCCGCCCGGGCCGCGGAGACCACCGGCGGGCCTGGTCCTCTGGTACAAACTCGACGCCACCTCGGGCACCGTGGCGGTGGACGCCTCCGGCAACGGACGCAACGGAACCGCGGGCTGGTCGGGCACAGGGCAGGGACTGACGTTCGACGGCTCCGACACCTACATCAAGGTGCCGGACGACATCATGGGCGGCATGAACTCGATCACCGTCTCGATGGACGTGCAGATCGAGGCCACCCGGGCCACGCCGTACTTCCTCTACGGTTTCGGCAACACCAGGGACGGCGCCGGCCATGGGTACCTGTTCGCCACCGGCAACTCACTGCGGACCGCCATCGCCTCCGGAACCTTCTCCACAGAGCAGAACACCAGGACGTCCGCCGCGCTGCCGCGCTCGGTCTGGAAGCACGTCACCTACACCCAGACCGGCACCACGGGCGTCCTCTACCAGGACGGCGTCGAGGTGGCCGGCAACACGTCGGTCACCACCACCCCCGGCTCCATCGGCTCCGGCACCACCACCGCCGACTACATCGGCAAGTCGCTCTACAGCAGTGACAAGCTCTTCCAGGGCAAGATGCGCGAGTTCCGGGTCTACGACCGCGCGCTGACACCCGGCGAGGTCCTCGAAGGCTGCGGGAACACCACGGGCATCTTCCGCAGCATCACCACTCCGCAGGTCTGCATCGACGGGCCCGGTAGCCAGGGCATCATCGACACGCAGATCATCGAGGTCCCGTCGGGCGTGGGCAACTACCGCGTGACGAGCTGACCCACACCGCCAACCCCGGTGCCCTCTCCACCACCCTCCCCGTACCCAACAGCGGGCGTGGTGGGCGGGGAGGGCACCGGCATGCCCGAGCGGCAAGCCACCCGGCGTCCCGGCCCTCATCCGGGGTGACCCGGTGCGAACCGAGCCCGGGAGCCCGGTGAGGGCCCACTTGCTGCTCGGAATCAGACGAGCCGCGGCCTGCGCCGTGCCGGAGCCGAAAACCTCCGCAGGACACGCACCACCCAGCCGACCTGACCGAGCCCTAGTAGGAGGCGGTCACGGTGGGGTAGTCCGTGTATCCCTCGGCGTCACCGGCGTAGTACGTGTCGTGGTTGCCGGTGGCAAGAGGATGACCGTGGGTGAGCCGGTCGACGAGGTCCGGATTGGCGATGAAGGGGGCACCGAAGGAAACCGCGTCAGCCAGCTCTCGTGCGAGTAGCTCGTTGCCGCTCGCCTGGGTGAAGCCGAGGTTGGCGATGACGGCGCCGCGGTAGTGGGCGCGATAACGGGTGAACGCGGCGCACGTCAGCCCCGACGCTCTCGACGACGCCCATCCCCTCCGCCGGGGGGCCGGGCCTCCGGCTGCCGTTCCGAGGGCCCCGCCAGTGCCTCAACCCCGGCCAGGTCGCCCGGATGGACGGGCCGGACCAGCATGCGGACCAGGACCTCCCCGGCGCCGGGGAGCAGCCGATCGGGCTGTTCCCGCAGCGTGAGTACCTGTGCGGATTCCCCTTGCCGGGCGTGCACCACAGCGCGCATGGCTCCTCCACCCCACCTTTTGATGATGGAAAACATCAAAACAATGATGAGGGGTAACCTTGAAACGGTCAATCACAGTCCGACGCCGGAGGGCGGGCATGCCGCGGATCACCAGGGAAGACAAGGCCAGGAATCGGCAGAACATCGTCGAGGCGGCCGGGCGCATGTTCCGCGCACAGGGCATCGACGCCGTCGGGATCGCAGAGCTGATGAAGGAAGCGGGCCTGACCCATGGCGGCTTCTACAATCACTTCGCGTCCAAGGACGATCTCGCCGCCGAGGTGTGCAGCGCCTCGTTCGCGGCGTCTCTGGGCGTCCTGGAACAGGCCGTTGCGGAAGGGGACGATCCCGCCGGTTCACCGCTGAGGCGAGTGGTGGACGACTATCTCTCGGTCGCCCACCGCGACGCCCCGGACGGCGGCTGCCCCTCCGCCTCGCTGGTCACCGACGCCGGACGGCACAACGACACGATCCAGCGCTCGTACGCGGCCGGCGTGGAGGGGTACCTCACGGGCTTCGCCGCAGAGCTGGCCCGTGAGCAAGACGAGGAGAGCACTCCAGGCCAGGTCCGGGACCGGGCCGTGCTGTTGCTCAGCACGCTGGTCGGGGCGATGGTGCTCGCCCGAGCCGTGCGCCACGTCCGGCCCGAACTGTCCGACGAGATTCTGCGGACCTGCCGTGCTCATGCCCTCGACTGATCAGCTTCAGTGGCACGGCCACGGCCACGGCAGCGTGCCAGGACGCTGCCGTGGAACCGGGTCACCCGCGGACGGGGTGAGGGTGGCTGCGAGGTGGAGTGCGGGCGGGCCGGTAAGCGAGGGCGATCCTGTCCGTCCGCAGAGCCAGGCCGTGCCAAGGCTCGAGCCGGTTGATGCACCACGGCCCACCTGATCAGCCGCCGGTGAGCGGTCCGCAACGAGCCGGCTCGTCCGGCAGGTCGCGCCGCGGCGAACCGGCGCGGTACTTCCACGCGGTGGCCTCCAGGATGCGGCGGTGATCCGGCCGCGATCCCCTGTAGGCAAAAGACGGGCAGCAGTACGGGTGCCCGCCCGTGCAGTCGCTCCGTGCGCGCGGTGCGCCTGTCGTGCTCCGCGTCCCACGGCACCGCGACCACGCGCGGTGCCGTGGGACGCCGGACGGCTCAGCCGAACAGCGCGTCGTACACGTCGCTCTGCCAGTAGGTGACGAAGGCGGAGCTGTTGAAGTACGTCCCACCGTCGGGCAGGTTCAGCGTCGCGGCGTTGCCGACCGAGCCGTTCGCCTCCCTGTTGGCGAAGGACACGCCCAGGGTCTTGGCGGTGTGGCCGCTGTGGCCGTCGGGGGAGGAGGTCCCGATGCCGGCGTACCCGGACTCTCCGGGAGCCAGCGTCACGACGGCCTGGGGCTTGCTGGACTCCAGCCACTGGATGGGAGCCTGGGCGCCGGCGCCGGCGCCCAGGTACGGCGCGTAGTAGAGGTTGCAGGGCTTGGTTCCGGTGTTGGTGGCCGTGAGCAGCAGGTGGTTGATGGGCCGGCGGACGTCCTCGACGGTCAGCTTCGTGTTCTCCGTGGTGCAGGCGGCCTTCGTCGGGGTGGCGGCCGAGGCGGTGTGGGCGGTGGCCTGGACACCGACGAGTGCGAGGGCGGCGGCGACCAGGGAGGAGGCGGCCACGCGAGTGGTGGAGCGACGTGCGATACGCATGGGTGAACTGCTTTCTTGTGAGATCGGGTTCCGGATCCGATCGATGGTTGCCGGCCAGTCAGATTCGCGGCCGAAAAGGGAGGTTGCGATCCGCATCACCGCCCTTGAGCCGGGCGGCGTGCTTGGATGACCCAAGCCTGTGCCACGCTCCGTCCCAGCCGCCATTCCAACCGGGCCTTTTGGAACGCTGGGATGGCGGCACTGGCTCTGAACAGGGGGAATGTCCCATGCGTGGGACGTCGAATGAGATGGAGGACCGGTGGGGGCGGCTGAGGAGACAGCTGATTTCGCGGCGCTTCTACGCGAGTTGAAGCAGCGTTCGGGGCTCAGTTACGAAGCTCTGGCCAAGCGGGCGCACATGAGCACGTCGACGCTGCACCGCTACTGCAAGGGGGAGGGGGTACCTGCCGACTACGCGTCGCTCTCGCGCTTCGCGCGGGTGTGCAAGGCGACCCCGCAGGAAGTGGTTGAACTGCACCGTCGGTGGGTCATGGCCGACGCGGCACGGGAGCGCTCCCGGCGAGCCGGGGCGGACAGGGCGGAAGGGGCGCCGGCGGCCGCGGGCCGGGACCGCGTGGCGGAACCCGGCTCCGAGTCGGAGGGTGCATCTAGAGCGAGAGCGGGATCCGGGACGGGAGCCGGGGCCGACTCCGAGTCGGCCGTCCTGCCCGGGTCTGCGGCGGCTGTGGTGCCGGGGTCCGGGGACCGAGCCGTGCCGGTGTCCGGGGCGGGAGTCGCCCCGGGATCGAGGGCCGAAGCCCTGCCGGGGTCCGGGGCCGCCGACGCGTCGGATCCGGGGCCGGCGGACGTGCCCGGGCCCGTATCGGGGACCGGGGACCTGACCGGAACCGGGGCGGAGTCGCCGGCGGAGGTGGGGGTGCCAGGGCGGTATGCGGTACCGCGCCGCTCCTTCTTCCGGAAGCGGCGGGTCATGGTCGCCGCGAGCGCCCTCGCCGTGGTCGCCCTGACGACGGCGGTCCTGGAAACCATCGACGCCGGCGCGTCCCCGGGCGGCCGACCGCGGGCCGCGACCCAGGCCACCGATTCCCGGGAACCGCGCGAGGTGGCGTCCCCGCCCACGTCCCCCTCCGCGCGGCCGAGCCGGTCGCCCGCCTCGAAGTCGCCGAGCGCGAAGCCGTCGGCGTCGGCGGCGACGACGGGCGGCGGTGCCGCCGCGGCCCCGGACCGTGCACCGGAGGCCGCCCGGGACGATGACTCCGTGCCGCTGACGGTGAGCGCGCGAGCCCACGACTGGGAGAACTACTGCGGGACGCACTATCTGGTCGACCGGCCACCCTCCCAGGTCCCCCTGCCACCGTCGACGCTGCAGGATGCCGCGAAATGGGCGAGCGACGCCGGCGCCGTCTCCTCGGGCAGGCATCGTGTGTCGCTGACCGTCCAGGGCACCGGGGACAAGGCCGTCGTCATCACATCACTGCATGTCCGCGTGGTCGGCTCGGGCGCGCCCTTGGACTGGAACGCGTTCGTGATGGGGGTGGGCTGCGGCGGAGGGATCGAACCGAGGGAGTTCGACCTGGACTTCGATTCGCCACGGCCCGCCGTGCGGCCGAAGGGGGGCCAGCGCGGCTTTCCCTACAGCGTCAGCCAGTCCGACCCGGAGGTGCTGTACATCACCGCCCACACCAGCAGCCGCGATGTGAAGTGGTACCTGGTGCTGGAGTGGAGCAGCGGCGGCCGCCAGGGAACGATAGAGATCAAGGACGGCGGAAAACCCTTCCGTACCGCTTCCATGACGGGCCGTCCGCTCTACGGCTACCTGCCCGGCAGCACCGAGTGGGAGAAGCAGCCGCAGCCGCAGCCGTAGCCGTCAACCGGGCCTCGGCGCCGCAAGCCGTGGGCCGGCCGGGAAGTCCGGCCGGCCCACTGGCGTGCTCGCGGTCCTCAGGGGGAAGGGCACCGTGTCCGCGGCGGAGGTGTGCCAGTTGGTGACGACCGGTTCGACGGCCGTGAACGGGCCGCCCCACAGCGAGACCGGGTTCGGGTCGTCGTCGCCGATCGCGACGGTAAGCGTGCGGCCAGACCGTCTTGACGTCGTCGGCCAACTGGCGCGGGGATCCGAAACCTGAGCTGCGACGCGACGGGTTCTTCTTTGACGATGCCTGGATCCGCCAGATGGTCGCCGGCCATGGCTACCGCAGCGTCCCCGCCCCCCTACGGGCACGCAGACACCCCCTACTCCCACGGCCACCACGGTGATCACCATGGCGGTCACCGCTCCGGGCCTGGCATGGGCACCGCCGTCGCCGCGGGCGCGGCCGGACTCGCCGTCGGCGCGGCCGGCGGCTTCGTCGCCGCCTAAGTCGTCGTCCTCGTCGGCGCCTTCTTCGAAGGCGCC
>NZ_JBEOSZ010000005.1:0-250734 GCF_040303285.1 Streptomyces sp. NPDC096046
GAACGGCTGGCACCACCACGTCACCCTCGTCTCCGTCGCCCATGCCTTCTGCACCCTGCAACGACTGGCCAAAGCCCCAAAAGACACGGCGCCGGCCTGAGCCTCTACCAGATCGTGCGTGAGCTGCAGACACTCCTCGCCCTCTGGACCGGCGTCTGCCCCACCTGCCACCACGACATACCCACACCGATACGAACCTGACCAAGCACTACTAGACTAGGCACCCTCCCCGCGGGACCGGGCGCCCGTCAGACGACTCCGTCCGCGCGCAGGGCCGCCACCTCGTCCGCGCTGCGGCCCAGTTCGGCGAGGATCGCCTCGGTGTGCTCGCCCACCGCCGGAACCGGGTCCATGCGCGCGGGCACGTCGGCGAGGTCGGCGGGCGGGAGCAGCGCCTCCACGGTGCCGCCCGGTACCCCGACCTCGGTCCAGCGGCCACGGGCGGCCAGCACGGGGTGGTCCAGGAAGGCGGCGACGTCGTTGACCCCCGCGCAGGCGACGCCGACGCGCTCCAGGTCCTTGAGGATCTCCTCGGACCCGGAACGGGCGAACCGCGCGGCGACCACGACGTCGAGCTCCTCCCGGTGGGCGACACGGTCGGACCCGGTGGCGAAGCGCGGATCGTCGACCAGCTCCGGCCGACCGAGGAACTCGGCGCACAGGGCCGCCCACTCCCGCTCGTTCTGGATGGAGAACAGCACCTCCTGGCCGTCGGCGGCGGTGTACGTCCCGTACGGCGCGATGGTGGCGTGCTGGGTGCCGATGCGCGGGGGCTGGGTGCCGCCGTGCCGGGTGTAGTAGGCGGGCTGGCCCATCCACTCCGCGAGCGCCTCGAACAGGGACACCTCCACGGGGTGGGCCTCGCCGGTGGTGGCGCGCGTGTACAGGGCGGTGAGGACGCCGCTGTAGGCGTACATCCCGGCGGCGATGTCGGCCACGGAGATCCCCGTCCGGGCGGTCCCCTCGGGGGTCCCGGTCAGTGACACCAGCCCGGTCTGGCACTGCACGAGCAGGTCGTAGGCCTTGCGGTCGGCCCAGGGGCCGGTGGTGCCGTAGCCGGATATCGTGCACGGGATCAGGTTCGGGCGGCGGTCGGTGACGGTGGCGGCGTCCAGACCGAGCCGGGCGGCGGCGCCCGGGGCGAGGTTCTGCACGAA
This sequence comes from Streptomyces sp. NPDC096046, assembly GCF_040303285.1. Lineage (NCBI taxonomy): Bacteria > Bacillati > Actinomycetota > Actinomycetes > Kitasatosporales > Streptomycetaceae > Streptomyces > Streptomyces sp. NPDC096046. Next base: position 1,158 of record NZ_JBEOSZ010000005.1, read on the forward strand.
GACGTCGGCGCCGTCGAGGAGGTCGTGCAGGATCTCGTGGCCGCGGGGGTCCTTCAGGTCCAGGGTGAGCGACTCCTTGGAACGGTTGAGCCATACGAAGTAGCTGGAAAGGCCGTGCACGGTCGTGTCGTACCGACGGGCGAAGTCGCCGCCGCCCGGCCGTTCCACCTTGATCACCCGGGCACCGAGGTCGGCGAGCTGCCGGGTGGCGTAGGGCGCGGCCACGGCCTGCTCCAGACTGACCACCGTGACCCCGGCCAGGGGATACCGCTGCACGCTCATGCCTCAAGCTCCCGAATCGTGTACGCAGGGTGCTCGGACAGTCTGCCGCAGGGGCAGGACACCGGCGCGGGCCGCCGACGCGATCCGGATCACGCCGCCGGGTGGTTTCGCGGGGCGGCGATGCCGGTGGCGTGCGGCTTTCATCGGCGCGACGCGGCTCGGGGCCCGCCCGCCGGCGCCGCCGGGCGGCGGAAGCTGCCCGCCGTACGGCGGGTGGCGTCACGGCGGCGTACCGGGCCACCGCGACGAACGAGACATCAGCGCCCTGCGCGAATCCGCCGCGAGCCGACAGGCGTCCGGGCCCCGCCGAGAGGCGACGGCGCCACCACGATACGCAGGTCATGGACCGTGCCGCTGGTGAGCCGAGAGGCGTAGTGCACGCGGCCGGGGGCGCCCCGAGCCGCGGCTCGTCGGGGGCCGGCGTGCGTGCGCCGGTCAGAGGCCGCAGCGGCTCGCCGTGGCCGACCGCGCGGGGGCCGGCACCCGTGCCGGCCCGCTGCGCGAGACGACACGGGTGCCGCGGCCGCCGTCGGAGACCCGGACCTGGAGTGAGCCGCATCCGCAGCGTGTCCACTCCGTGCGGCCCGTCGCCGTGGTGTGCCGCGACAGCACCCGGAACGGCTCGCCGTCGGGCCGGCCGCAGTGTGGGCAGGCGGTGGCGTCGGTGCTGGTCATGTCTGGCTCCTCGTCCCTCGTGGCTGGTGGATGTCGCGACACAGCCAGAGTGCGTCCGCGGGTCCGTACACGTCCAGGTTGACTTTCCGTACATCACTGTGAAGCCTGGCCTTTATGATCGACCTGCGCCGGCTCCACGTCCTGAGGGCGGTCGCCCACTACGGCACGGTCACCGCGGCCGCCCGGGCCCTGCACTTCACGCCGTCCGCCGCGTCCCAGCAGATCCGCCAGCTCGCCCGGGACCTGGGCGTCGACCTGCTGGAGCCGCAAGGGCGCGGGGTGCGGCTCACCCCTGCCGCCGAGAGTCTGCTGGCGCACGCCGATGCCATCCAGGCCCGCTGGGACCAGGCCGAACTGGATCTGCGGGCCGATCACGGGGCGCCCTCCGGGGTGCTCCGGGTGACCGGCTTCCCGGTGGCCGTCTCGGTGCTGCTGGCGCCGATGGCGGCCCGGCTGGGGGAGCGGCATCCGCGGCTGGACGTCCGGATCACCGAGGTGGGTGTCCCGAAGAGCTTCGACCTGCTCTTCGAGGGCGAGACCGACCTGGCGGTCGTCGAAACGACTCCGCACAACCCGCCGCTGAGCGACGCGCGGTTCGATCAGCGGCCGCTGCTCGACGACCCGTTCGACCTGGTCGTACCGGAAGGGCACGGGCTGGCCGGGCGGGCCCGGGTCGATCTCGCGGAGGCGGCGCGGGAGGCGTGGATCGCGCCGGTGGAGGACAGTCCCTGCCGTCCGCGTGTCCTCTCCGCCTGCGGCGCGGCCGGGTTCACCCCCGACATCGTCCATCACGCCCTCGACTGGAACGTCTGCGCCCACCTCGTGGCCCACCGGCTCGGCGTCGCCCTCATCCCGCGCCTGGCCCATCTGCCCCCGCACCTGCCGATCACCCGGGTCCGCTGCACGGGCAACCCGCACCGCAAGCTCCTGACCTGTACCCGGGGCGGCGGGCATGCCCGGCCGGCGGTGGCGGCGGCACTCGAGGAACTGCGCGAACTGGCACCCACGGCGATCGCCTGAAAGGCCCGGACGGCCTCAGGGCTCGGCCCTGTCGGCCGGGCGCGTCCCCTGCGCAACCCGGCCGGGCCCGCACCCTGTGCGGGGCCGGCGGGCCCGCCCCCTGGAGGTCGCCGGCCGGGCCCGCCCCAGTACGTCAGCGGCCGGGCGCCCCCGCCCGCAGCGCGTCCATGACGAAGTCCAGCAGACGGGTGGCGCGTGGCTGCCAGTCGCCGCGGGGGTCCATCGTCCAGAGTCCGCCGATGGCGAGGAAGAGGTCGTCCGCGGTGATCCCCGGCCGGATGGTGCCCGCCTTCTCGGCGGCTCGCAGCAGGAGTTCGGCCGCCTCGGTCACCGGGGCGTGTCCCGGCTTCGCCGGCTGCCCCGGAGCGCTGGTGGCCTGGCGGATGGCGTCGGCCAGGCCCGCCTTGGCCATGGCGAACCGCGCCAGCCGGTCCATCCACTCGCGCAGCGCCCGGTCGGGCTCCCGGCTCTCCAGCAGCGGTGCCGCGGTGTCGGCCACCTGCTGCATCTCGTGCCGGTAGATCTCCAGGACGAGTGCCTCACGGGTGGGGAAGTGGCGGTAGAAGGTGCCCTGGCCGACGCCCGCCTTCCTGGCGATCGTGCTCAGCGGGGCGTCCGCCGAACGCGTCAGTTCGTCCAGCGCCACCGCCAGGATGCGCTCGCGGTTGCGCTGTGCGTCCGAGCGCAGCGGAGCGTCCCTGTTCTGCCGCACTCGCCCTCCTCGTGATCCATGGCCGAAACTCGGTTCTTGTTAAGCGGACAGTTGTCCGTTAGTTTTTCCCGTAACGGACAACTGTCCGCTTGCCTCATCGTATCGGCGTGCCGTCCGTACGGACAGTCCACGGCTCCCGCGCCCTGGACCGGCCCGCCCGCATCCCGCACGGCCGCGCGACGGCGCTTTGGGCCGCAGCGCCGTGCTCCCCGACCTCGCGATGTGAGAGAGAAGGCTCCCATGCCCCCATCGACGTCCAGCGACCTCACCCTGTCCGTCAACGGCGAGAAGTACACGCTGACCGTCGACCACCGCACCACCCTGCTCGACGCCCTGCGTGAGCACCTCGACATGACCGGCACCAAAAAGGGCTGCGACCAGGGGCAGTGCGGCGCCTGCACCGTCCTGGTCGACGGCCGCCGGAGCGTGGCCTGCCTGCAGTTGGCGGTCGCCGCCGAAGGGCGCGAGATCACCACCATCGAAGGTGTGGCCGACGGAGATCGACTGCACCCGGTGCAGCAGGCGTTCCTCGACCTGGACGGTTTTCAGTGCGGCTACTGCACACCAGGGCAGATATGTTCGGCCATCGCCGTGATCGAGGAGCACGCGGCCGGCTGGCCGAGCGCGGTCACCGGCGACGTCCGGCCCGAGGCGGGACCACCACCGCTCACCCCGGAGGAGATCCGGGAGCGCATGAGCGGCAACCTGTGCCGCTGCGGCGCCTATGTGTCGATCGTCCAGGCCGTGGCCCGGGCCGCCGAGGAGACGAAGGGGGCCGCGGCATGAAGGAGTTCGGCTACCAACGGGCGTACGACGTCTCCGGCGCCGTGGCGCTGCTCGACGGCGACGGGCAGGCCCGCTTCCTGGGCGGTGGCACCAACCTCGTCGACCTGATGAAGACCGGCGTCGAACGGCCCGCCCGGCTCGTGGACATACGCGAACTACCCTTGAACCGCGTCGAACCGGCCGAGGACGGCGGGCTGCGCATCGGGGCGACCGTCACCAACACCGACCTGGCCGTCCACCCGGAGGTCCGGCGCCGCTACCCCGCACTCGCCCAAGCGGTGCTGGCCGGCGCTTCCGGGCAACTGCGCAACATGGCCACCGTCGGCGGCAATCTGCTCCAGCGCACCCGCTGCGGCTACTTCGCCGACATCAACTCACCCTGCAACAAACGTGATCCCGGCAGCGGCTGTCCAGCGATCGCGGGCGAGCACCACAACCACGCCATCCTGGGCGCCTCCGGCCACTGCGTGGCGACCCACCCGTCGGACATGGGCGTGGCCCTGACCGCCTTCGACGCGCGCGTGACCTACGAAACCGCCGCCGGGCCGCGGGAGTTGCCGCTTGCCGACCTGTATCTGCCGGTGGGGGAGACCCCGCACCGGGAGACCACCCTGCCGACGGGCGCACTGATCACCGGCGTAACCCTGCCGCCCACCGGAACAGCCGCCAACTCCCGCTACCGCAAGGTGCGCGAGCGGGCCTCGTACGCCTTCGCCATCGGCTCCGTCGCCGCCGCGCTCGACGTACGGGACGGTCGCGTGCACGACGTGCGCCTGGCGTTCGGCGCCGTCGCCTCCCGCCCCTGGCGCGCTCGCGCGGCCGAACGCCTCCTGGCGGGCGAGCCGGCCGACGCGGCGCATTTCGCGGCCGCCGCGGACGCCGAACTGGCCGCCGCCCGGCCCCTGCCCGACAACGGATACAAGGTGACCCTGATGCGCAACCTCGTCGTGGCCGTGCTGAGCGAACTCGCCGAGGAGGCCGCCCGATGACCACCGCCACCAGGGGAGCCGTCGGCACCGCGCACACACGCGTGGACGGCCGCGACAAGGTCACCGGTGCGGCCCGTTACGCCGGTGAGATCCCGTTCGCCGCACTCGCCCACGGCTGGCTGGTGCTGTCCACCGTCGCCCGCGGCCGCATCCGTGCCCTGGACACGGAGGCCGTGCTCGGCATGCCAGGTGTCCTCACCGTGCTCCACCACCACAACGCCCCGCGCGTCGACACCGGTTACATCGGCGTCCTGGGCGTCCCGCCGGACCCGGGCGTCGGCCTCTTCCAGCACGACCGGGTGCCCCACGCCGGCTGGCCGGTGGCCCTGGTCGTCGCGGAGTCCTCCGAACAGGCCAGGGAGGCCGCCGAGGCCCTGGTGGTGCACTACGACCAGGAGCCGCACGACGTGGCGTTCTCCGCCGAGCGCGACGCCGAGGCGTACCCGCTCGACGGGCACCTCCCGGCCGTGGTGGAGAAGGGCGACCTGGAGGCCGAACTCACGGCGTCCGCGGTCGTGGTGGACGAGCGGTACACCACCCCCGAGGAACACCACAACCCGATGGAGCCGCACGCGGCGGCGGCCCGGTGGGAGGGCGGCCGGCTCGAGGTCGTCGACTCCAACCAGGGCACCGGCTGGGTCGCCGACGAGCTCGCCAAGCTCTTCTCCCTCGACCCCGGCTCGGTGCGGGTCCGGTCCGAGCACGTCGGCGGCGGCTTCGGCAGCAAGGGCGCCCGCGCCCATCAGGTGGCCGCGGTGATGGCCGCGACCGTCCTGCAGCGCCCGGTCAGGGTCGTCATGACCCGCCGGCAGATGTTCTCGCTCGCCGGCTACCGCAGCCCCACCGCCCAGCGGGTCCGGCTCGGCGCCGATGCGGACGGGCGGCTGCGCGCCCTGGAGCACCGGTCGCTGAACCAGACCTCGACCGTGCACGAGTTCGTCGAGCCGGGCGCCGCGGCGAGCCGTTCGATGTACGCCGCCGACGCCCATCACACGCACAACCGGCTCGTGAGGCTCGACGTCCCGACCCCGACCTGGATGCGCGCCCCGGGGGAGGCACCGGGCTCGTTCGCGCTGGAGTCGGCGCTCGACGAGCTCGCCGAGCGGTGCGGCATCGACCCCATCGAGCTGCGAGTCCGCAACGAACCCGCGGTGGGCCCCGTCTCCGGGCTCCCGTTCAGCGGCCGCAACGTGATCGCCTGCTTCCGTGAGGGCGCCCGCAGGTTCGGCTGGGACGGGCGGGATCCGCGGGCCGGTGTGCGCAAGGAGGGCCGCTGGCTGCTCGGCACGGGCACCGCGGCGGCCTCCTTCCCCGTGATGGCCATGCCGTCCACGGCGGCCGTGACCGCGCAGGCGGACGGCACCTTCACGGTGCGGATCAACGCCGCGGACATCGGCACCGGCGCCAGGACCGCGCTCACCCTGGTCGCCGCGGACGCCCTGGAGGTGCCCGCGGACCGGGTCCATGTGCGGATCGGGGACAGCGACCTCGGCCCTGCGATGATCGCCGGCGGCTCGGCGGGCACCCGCTCCTGGGGCTGGGCCGTCACGGCCGCCGCCGGGGAACTGCGCCGGAGTCTCGCACCCGGCGCCGACATCCCGCCGGAGGGCGTCACCGTACGGTCGAACACCGCCGAGGCCGTCGGCGCGCTCGCCCAGAAGGAGCGGCACTCCTTCGGGGCGCAGTTCGCCGAGGTCGCCGTCGACCCGGCCACCGGCGAGGTCCGCGTGCGCCGCATGCTGGGCATCTTCGCGGCCGGCCGCATCGTCAACCCGCTCACCGCCCGCAGCCAGTTCGTCGGCGGCATGACCTGGGGCATCTCCATGGCCCTGCACGAGGAGGCGGTCCGGGACCGGGCGAGTGGCGGCGTCTACGGAGCCGACCTGGCCGGCTACCACGTCGCCGCGCACGCCGACGTACCGCACATCGAGGCCGACTGGGTGGACGACCCCGATCCGGACGACCCGGTCGGCATCAAGGGCATCGGCGAAGTCGGCATCGTCGGCGCGGCCGCCGCGGTCGCCAACGCGGTGTGGCACGCCACCGGCGTACGCCACCGCAACCTGCCGATCCGGCCCGACCGCGTCCTGCTGGCGGGCGGCGATGCTTGATCTCGCGGGGCCCCTGCACGCGTGGATCGAGGAGGGCCGGGACTTCGCCGTCGCCACGGTCGTCGGCGTCGGAGGCAGCGCCCCTCGCCCTCCCGGTGCCGCGCTCGCCGTCTCCGCCGACGGCACGGCGGTCGGCTCGGTCTCCGGGGGCTGTGTGGAAGGAGCGGTGTACGACCTGTGCCTTCAGGCCCTCGGGGACGGCGAGGTGCTCGTCGAGCGGTTCGGCTACAGCGACGAGGACGCCTTCGCGGTGGGGTTGACCTGCGGCGGGACCATCGACGTCATGATCACCCCGTTCGTGGGCGGACGTGCGGTCGAGTCGGCCGCACTGGCGGCCGCCGCCCGGAGCGAGCCCGTGGCCCTCGCCCGGGTGGTCCGGGGCCCGGCCGCCCTCCTCGGCCGGGCCCTGCTGGTCCGCCCCGACGGCTCCGGCGACGACGGGCTCGGCGCCGACCCGGACCTGGAGCGCACGGTGGCCGACCGAGCCCGCGCACTGCTCGACACGGGCCGCACCGGCACGGTGGAGCTCTCCGAGGACGGGTCGCACTGCCCCGGCGGTCTCACCCTGCTCGTCGAGTCGGCCGTCCCGCCGCCCCGCATGATCGTGTTCGGGGCGATCGACTTCGCGGCGGCCCTGCTCCGGGCGGGCAAGTTCCTCGGGTACCACGTCACCGTGTGCGACGCCCGCCCCGTCTTCGCGACCCGGGCCCGTTTCCCCGAGGCCGACGAGATCGTCGTCGACTGGCCCGACCGCTACCTCCGGCGCACCGGGACCGACGGGCGCACGGTGCTGTGCGTGCTCACGCACGACGCGAGGTTCGACATCCCGCTGCTCACGGAGGCACTGCGGCTGCCCGTCGCGTACGTCGGCGCCATGGGCTCCCGCCGCACCCACGAGGACCGCAACCGGCGGCTGCGCGAGGCGGGCGTGAGCGAAAGCGAGCTGACCCGGCTGAGGTCGCCGATCGGCCTCGACCTGGGGGCCCGCACACCCGAGGAGACCGCCGTGTCCATCGCGGCGGAGATCATCGCGGCGCGACAGGGCGGCACGGGGGCACCGCTCACCGGCTCGGACACGCCGATCCACCGGCCCGGACGCGAGCCGCAGCCGGCCTGAGCCGCTGGCCTGAGCCGCCGGTAGGGGCACGGGCCGGTCCGGGGGCGCGGGGCCGGTCTGAGGATGAGCGGGTCCGGGCATCGGCCGGTCTGGGTACGGGCCGGTCTGAGGATGAGCGGGTCCGGGCACGGGCCGGTCTGGGTACGGGCCGGTCTGAGGATGAGCGGGTTCGGGCATCGGCCGGTCTGGGTACGGGCCGGTCTGAGGATGAGCGGGTTCGGGCATCGGCCGGTCTGGGTACGGGCCGGTCCGGGGTATCGACCGTAGGGGCACGGGCCGGTCCGGGGACGGGCCCGTCTGAGGATGAGCCGGTCCGGGTACGAGCTGGTCCGGACACCGGCCGGTCCGGGCCTCAGCCGGCGGAGACCCCGGGGGCAAGGTGAACAGCGAGGTCACCGTCGGCGCAGACCCTGCCGACGGCATGGCGGAGGGGCCGGGGCCGTTGCCGGCCGCGGCCCCTCCGTGGGCGCGAGGTGAGGACGGTCAGGCCGCGGCGGGCGAGGAGACGTGGCCGTGCAGGCGGGCGATGACCTCCGTCAGCTGCTCGGCGACCTCGGCGTCGTCGGCCGGGTGCGTCTCGGCGAAGCGGGTCATCGAGCCGGGGATGGACAGCTTGACGTCCTCCAGGACCTTGCCGCCGGCCACGCCCACGGACTTGCGGGTCTCGTCGTGCGCCCAGACGCCGCCGTACTGGCCGAAGGCGGTGCCGACCACGACGACCGGCTTGCCGCTGAGGGCACCGGCGCCGTACGGGCGGGACAGCCAGTCGATGGCGTTCTTCAGGACGGCCGGGATGGTGCCGTTGTACTCGGGGGTGAAGAGGAGCAGGCCGTCGGCGGCGTTCGCGGCCGCGCGCAGCTTCACGGCGGTGGCCGGAACGCTGCCCTCCACGTCGATGTCCTCGTTGTAGAACGGGATCTCGGCCAGGCCCTCGAAGAGGTCCACCTCGGCGCCCTCGGGAGCGAGCTTGACGGCCGCCTCGGCGAGCTGGCGGTTGTGCGAGCCGGCGCGCAGGCTGCCGACGAGAGCGAGGATACGAACAGACATGCTGACTCCCACGTAGTGAAAACAGTGCTCTGGAACGGCCGAAAAGATCCGGACCGGGGTCCGTTTAATGTTCTAGCATCCTAACCGGACCCCGGTCCAGTTTTGTTCCCGATGCTTTAGGCTGGTTTCATGCCCGCCGTCCCGCAGCCCGCCCCGACACCCCAGGAGCCCGTCGACCACCCCGAGCTGCTGCAGCTCGGCACCGCCCTGGAGACGGACGAGCCGTGCCTGCGGGCCGACGCCGCGCGCAACCGGGCCCGGCTGCTGGAGGCCGCCGCGCGGCTGGTGGCGGAGCGCGGCGCGGGCGGCGTCACGATGGAGGCGGTGGCCGCCGAGGCCTGTGTCGGCAAGGGCACGGTCTTCCGCCGGTTCGGCGACCGCACCGGCCTGCTGACCGCCCTGCTCGACCACTCCGAGAAGAAGTTCCAGGCCGCGTTCCTCAGTGGCCCGCCGCCGCTCGGACCCGGAGCGCCCCCGGTGGAGCGGCTGCGGGCGTTCGGCCGCGCGATGCTGCGCAGGTCGAGCGACGAACTGGAGCTGCAGCTGGCCGCCGAGCCGGGCGCCGGCCGCCGCTTCACCTCCCCGCCCCGCCGGGTGCACCACCGCCACGTGACCGTGCTGCTGCGGCAGATCGTCCCGGGAGCGGACTGCGAACTGCTGTCCCACACCCTGATGGGTCAGCTCGACCCGGCCCTGGTCCACCACCTGACCAGGCAGTCAGGGATGCCCCTGGCCCGCCTGGAGGACGCCTGGGTCGATCTCGTCGATCGGGTGACGGGCACGGCCGCAGGCGGCTGAGCCCGCGAACGGGCCCCGTGACCGCTCACGACTCCCTCACAACTCCCCCGCCTGAAGGGCGCATTGGGGCTTCTGCCAAGATGCCGTACGTCATGGTGCAGATACCGAAAACGCCCGCGCCCCCGTCCCCCGCACCGTCGCGCTCCGTGCCCACGAGCGCCGATGTGGCCCGCCTGGCCGGCGTCTCGCGCGCGACCGTCTCCTACGTCCTGAACAACACCAGCGCCGTACGGATCAGCGAGCCCACCCGCCGCCGTGTGCACGAGGCCGCCAGGGAACTCGGGTACGTACCGCACGCGGCGGCCCGCAGCCTGCGGGCCGGGCACAGCCGGATGGTCCTGATCCCCGCGCCGACCTTCCCCGTCGGCCCGCTCTACAGCCGGTTCCTCGCCGACATCCAAGGCTCGCTCGCCGGTCTGGACTACACGGTGGTGCAGTACGGCACCGGCGGCCCGCACGGCGACGAAGCCGCCCGCGCCTGGGCCGAGTTACGGCCCGTGGCCGTCTTGGTGCCCGGCTCCGGACTGGGCCCGCGCGGGGTGGCGGTGCTCAAGCGCTCGGGGGCACGGGCCGTGGTCACCCTCGGCCCCGAGACCATCGAGGGCGCGCACGCCCTGCTGATGGACCACGACGTCGTCGGCCACAGCGCGGGCGCCCACCTCTACGACCGCGGCCGCCGCCGGATCGGCGTCGTCGTACCGCAGGGCCGCGGTCTCGAGGCGTTCTCCGCACCCCGCCTCGACGGCGTGCGCCAGTCGCTGCGCGGCACGGACGCCACGGTGACCGAACTGCCCCTGGCCTACGACGAGCAGGCCGCGGCGCACCTGGCCGCCCGCTGGCGAAGCCTTGGTCTGGACGCCGTGTTCACCTACAACGACGAGTACGCGATGCTGCTCATGCGGGCCCTGCTCGACGAGGGCATCCGCATCCCCGAGGAGACGGCCGTGATCGGCGCCGACGACCTGGTGCTCGGACGGCTGCTGCGGCCCCGGCTGAGTACGGTCCGTCTGGAGCTGCCCTCCGGCCCTGAACTCGCCGAGCTGGTCGACCGCACGGTGCGCAGGCCCACGACCGAGCCCGAGACGCACAAGGTGCTCGGCGCGACGGTGCTGCACCGCGATTCCAGCTGAGCCGACGGGGCGCGACGACCGGTGGGCGGCCGGTGAACCGGCTTTCGGCCCGCGGCACGGCTAGGATGTTGCATGCTCAACAAAACGGGGGCGCGTTCCCACCCGGGCCGCGGCGCACTCCGCCGCGCCCGCGCGGCGCGTCCCGCCATGTGACCGCCGAACCGGCCGCGCACACACGGGAATCGACCCTCCCGTCCGCCGGTGACCGATCGATCGGAGAGCCGTCATGCCGTTGCTCGACACCAAGAGCTGGCAGCCCCGCAGTTTCACGGGGCCCGGGTACACCGTCACCGAGCCCGCCACCGGCCAAGCCCTCGGCTCCCTCACCCTCGCCGGGCCCGAGGACGTCGGGGCCGCCGCCGAACGGGCGGCCACCGCCCGGGAGGCATGGGCACGCACCCCGCACTTCGCCCGCGCCGCCGTGCTCCGCAAGGCGGGCGACCTGTTCACCGAGCACGCCGACGAACTGCGCGCATGGCTCGTCCGCGAATCGGGCTCCGTACCGGGCAAGGCCGACTTCGAGCTGCACGTCGCCGCCCAGGAGTGCTACGAGGCCGCCGCCCTGGCCTCCCGCCCGGCCGGCCAGGTCCTGCCCAGCGAGGCGCCGCGCCTGTCGTACACGCGGCGTGTCCCGGCCGGTGTGGTGGGCGTGATCTCGCCGTTCAACGCCCCGCTGATCCTCTCCATCCGCTCCGTCGCCCCGGCCCTGGCGCTGGGCAACGCGGTCCTGCTCAAGCCGGACCCGCGCACGGCCGTCTGCGGAGGGCTGTCCCTCGCCGCGGTCTTCGCCGCCGCGGGCCTGCCGGAGGACCTGCTGCACGTGCTGCCCGGCGGCCCGGACGCCGGACAGGCCCTGGTCGCCGACCCGCGCGTGCCGATCATCTCCTTCACCGGCTCCACCGCCGCAGGACGGGCCGTGGGCGAGGCCGCCGGCCGTCACCTCAAGCGGGCCCACCTCGAACTGGGCGGCAACTCGGCCATGATCGTGCTGGAGGACGCCGACCTCGACGCGGTGATCTCCACGGCCGCCTGGGGGTCGTTCTTCCACCAGGGCCAGATCTGCATGACCACGGGACGCCACCTGGTGCACGCGTCCCTGTACGACGAGTACGTCGAGCGGCTGGCCGCCAAGGCCGACTCACTCGCCGTCGGCGACCCCTACCGGGACCAGGTCCACCTGGGCCCCATCATCGACTCGGCCCAGCTCACCAAGATCAGCGGCCTGGTCGAGGCCAGCACGAGCGGGGGCGCCAAACTCGCCGCCGGCGGCACCCACGACAGGCTCTTCTACCGGCCCACGGTCCTGGCCCACGTCGACGACCACTCTCCCGCGTACACGGAGGAGGTCTTCGGCCCGGTGGCACCCGTCCGCTCCTTCACCACCGCCGACGAGGCGGCGGCGCTGGCCGCGCAGAGCCCGTACGGTCTCTCCCTGGGCATCATCACGAGGGACCCGGCCCGCGGTCTCGACCTCGCCGAGCGCATTCCGACCGGCATCGTCCACATCAACGACCAGACCGTGAACGACGAGGCCGTGGCGCCCTTCGGCGGAGTCGCCGCCTCCGGCACCGGCGCCCGCTTCGGCGGGGAGGCCAACCTGGAGGCCTTCACCGAACTGCGCTGGACCACGGTACGCGGAGACGTGGCCCCGTATCCCTTCTAGGAGCGTCCGCCAGTGCCGCGGCGGGGCGAACGTTGCCTGCTGCGGCGCTAGCCCGCCTGCCGGCCTTCCTGGGCCTGCTGCTCGGCGACCGCCTTGCGCACCTCGTCCATGTCGAGCTTCCGGGCCTGCCCGATGACGTCCGTCAGGGCGGCCTCGGGCAGGGCGCCCGGCTGGGCGAACACGGCGACCTGGTCCCGGACGATCATCAGCGTGGGGATGGACTGGATACCGAAGGCCGCGGCCAGCTCGGGCTGCGCCTCGGTGTCCACCTTGCCGAACACCAGGTCCGGGTTCTCCCCCGCCGCCTTCTCGTAGACCGGGGCGAACTGCTTGCACGGCCCGCACCAGTCGGCCCAGAAGTCGATCAGGACGAACTCGTTGTCCGTGACCGTCTGGTCGAAGTTCTCCTTGGTGAGCTCCACGGTGCTGCTCATGGCGTCATTCCCTACTTCCTGGTGTGGGGTAAGCCGTCGGCACAACACGGCCGACCGGACACGTATTCCGCGCCCCTACCCATGTGGCCAGGGCGCACACCACCCACCAGACTGACCCCATGACGGAATCGGAAACCAACGCGTACGACGTCGTGGTGCTCGGGGCCGGACCCGTGGGGGAGAACGTCGCCGACCGCACCCGCGCGGCCGGACTGACCACCGCGGTCGTGGAGAGCGAGCTGGTCGGCGGCGAGTGCTCCTACTGGGCGTGCATGCCCAGCAAGGCCCTGCTGCGGCCGGTCATCGCCCGCGCGGACGCCCGCCGCGTACCGGGGCTGCGCCAGTCGGTGCAGGGCCCCCTCGACGCCTCCGCGGTCCTCGCCCACCGCGACTCCTACACCTCGAACTGGAAGGACGACGGCCAGGTCGGGTGGCTCGACTCCATCGGCGCCGACCTGTACCGAGGTCACGGGCGCCTCACCGGACCCCGCGCGGTGACGGTCACCGGCCCGGACGGCGGCGAGCGCCTCCTGACCGCCCGGCACGCCGTCGCCGTCTGCACCGGCAGCCGCGCCGCGCTGCCCGGACTGCCCGGGCTCGACGCGGTCAAGCCGTGGACCAGCCGGGAGGCCACCAGCTCCAAGACCGTGCCCGGCCGGCTGATCGTGATCGGCGGCGGAGTGGTCGCCACCGAGATGGCCACGGTCTGGCAGGCCCTCGGCTCGAAGGTCACCCTGCTGGTCCGCGGCAAGGGCCTGCTGCCGCGCATGGAGCCCTTCGCGGGGGAACTGATCGCCGAGGCGCTCACGGAGGCCGGCGCGGACGTCCGAACGGGCACGTCCGTGGAGTCGGTGACCCGGGAGAACGGGACGGTCGTGGCCGTCACCGCCACCGGCGACCGCATCGAGGCCGACGAGATCCTCTTCGCCACCGGCCGCGCCCCGCGCACCGAAGACATAGGCCTGGAGACGATCGGCCTCGGCCCCGGCTCCTGGCTGCCCGTCGACGACAGCCTCCGCGTGACCGGCCACGACTGGCTGTACGCGGTCGGCGACGTCAACCACCGTGCCCTCCTCACCCATCAGGGCAAGTACCAGGCCCGCATCGCCGGTGCCGCCATCGCCGCACGGGCGAGCGGGGAGGCCCTCCCGGCCGAGCCCTGGGGGGCGCACACCGCGACCGCCGACCACACCGCCGTCCCCCAGGTCGTCTTCACCGATCCGGAGGCCGCGGCCGTGGGCCTGTCCCTGGCCGAGGCGGAACAGGCGGGCCACCGGGTGAAGGCCGTCGACGTGGACCTGTCCACCGTCGCCGGGGCCGGTCTGTACGCCGACGGCTACCAGGGCCGCGCCCGGATGGTCGTCGACCTCGAGGACGAGATCCTGCGCGGCGTGACCCTCGTCGGCCCCGGCGTCGGCGAACTCATCCACTCCGCCACCATCGCGGTCGCCGGGCAGGTCCCGGTCAGCCGCCTGTGGCACGCCGTCCCGTCCTACCCCACGATCAGCGAGGTGTGGCTGCGGTTGCTGGAGGCCTACCGCGACGCCTGACCCCGGTCCGTCCGGGCCGGGCCGGGCGGGGACGACGATCCCGCTGCGCGTGCGCGGGCACCACCGGTTCCCGGTGGCCGTCGTCCCACAGGTCCGCCTCGGCCCCCGGCAGCGGGAGAACCCGAACCGAAGCCTTCGAGGGGCGGCCGGGCGGTCAGCGCGTCACGGCAGCTCGAAGCCGAGCGCCCGCGCCGCCTCCTGCGGTGTCGGCTGGGCCCAGCGCTCCGCCATCGCCTGGTTGGACGACAGCGAACGCGTGACGGCGCGGTCCAGGTACAGGACGCCGTCGAGGTGGTCCGTCTCGTGCTGCACGATCCGGGCCGGCCAGCCCGTGAACACCTCGTCCAGCGCCCGCCCGTGCTCGTCCTGACCGGTCAGCCGCACCACAGCGGGCCGCGCCACCACCGCCTGCCAGCCCGGCACGCTCAGGCAGCCCTCGAAGAACGAGGCCCGCTCGTCGCCGACGGGTTCATAGGCGGAATTGACCAGCACGCGGAACGGCTGCGGCACCCGCCCGCGCACCAGACGCACCTCCTCCGGCACCGGCGCGGGATCCTCGAGCACCGCGATCCTGAGCGGCACCCCGACCTGCGGAGCCGCCAGACCTACCCCGGGCGCCGCCCGCATGGTGACCCGCAGGGCCTCGACGAACCGGGCCAGCAGGGCGGGCCCCAACTGCCCGTCGTACGGCTCGGCGGCATGCCGCAGTACCGGGTCGCCGGCCGCGACGATGGTCAAGGGGAGGCCGCCGTCGAGGAGTTGCCCGACCCGCTCGGCCAGGGGCGCGCGATCGCTCGGAGTTCCCATCGCGTCAGGATGGCACGGCACCCCCCACCCTTATGTGATGCACGTCACAGGAGTTCTCCGGGAACCGAACGCCCCGCCGTCCCGACTACTGCACCGCCACGGCCGCCGCCCACACCGCGACGGCCCAGACGACGTCCCCCGGAGAAGCCCGCCGATGACCACCGCTCCCTCGACCATCACGGACGAGGCTCCGCAGCCAGCCGCCCCGGCACCGTCGAAGAGCCGCTGGGCCCCCTTGCGCCCGCTGATCCTGCGCCTGCACTTCTACGCCGGGGTGCTGGTGGCGCCGTTCCTCCTCGTCGCCGCCGTCACCGGCCTGCTGTACGCCGGCTCGTTCCAGGTCGAGAAGCTCGTCTACGACCACGAACTGACCGTCGCCGCGGGCGAGAAGAAGCTGCCGATCAGTGAGCAGGTGTCCGCCGCCCGCAAGGCCCACCCCGAGGGCACGGTCTCGGCCGTACGCCCCTCACCCGAGGCCGACGCGACGACCAGGGTCATGCTGTCCGGCGTCCCGGGCGTGGACGAGGGTCACACGCTCGCGGTGTTCGTCGACCCGTACACCGCGAAGGTGCGCGGCGCCCTCGAACAGTACGGCTCGACCGGCGCGCTGCCGCTGCGCACCTGGATCGACGAGTTCCACCGTGACCTGCACCTGGGCGAGCCGGGGCGGCTGTACAGCGAGCTGGCGGCCAGCTGGCTGTGGGTCATCTCGGCGGGCGGACTGGTGCTCTGGTTCTCCCGCCGCCGGGCCCTGCGCAAGGTACGGGGTGCGAAGGGGCGGCGGCGCACGCTCGGCCTGCACGGCAGTGTCGGCGTGTGGGCGGCGGCCGGATTCTTCTTCCTCTCGGCGACCGGTCTGACCTGGTCGGCCTACGCGGGAGCCACCATCGACGAGCTGCGCACCTCCCTGGGCCAGGCCACCCCGTCGGTGTCCGCGGCGGCCGGCGGTGAACACGCCGGGCACGGCTCCGCCGCCGGGCAGGCGGGTGACGCCGCGCACGGCGTGGGACTGGACAAGGTCCTCGCCGCGGCGCGGTCCGAGGGACTCGGTGACCCGGTGGAGATCGTGCCGCCCGCCGACGCCGACTCGGCGTACGTCGTGAAGCAGGTGCAGCGCGGCTGGCCCTCGAAGCAGGACGCCGTCGCGATCGACCCGGCCGACGGCGAGGTCACGGACGTCGTGCGGTTCGCCGACTATCCGGTGCTCGCCAAGCTCACCCGGTGGGGCATCGACCTGCACACCGGCATCCTGTTCGGTCTGGCCAACCAGATCGCCCTGATACTGCTCGCGCTCTCCCTGATCCTGCTGATCGTCTGGGGCTACCGCATGTGGTGGCAGCGCGGCCGCGGCACCGCCTTCGGCCGTCCGATGCCACGCGGAGCCTGGCAGCAGGTCCCGCCGCGAATCCTCGTACCGCTCCTGGCGGGCATCGCCGTACTCGGGTACTTCCTGCCGTTGTTCGGCATCCCGCTGGCGGCCTTCCTCGCCGCGGACATCCTGCTGGGGGAGATCGCCTACAGGCGGGGGCGGCGGTCGTACGGGACACCGGTCGTGTAGCGGCCCCCCGCCGGCACGCGGGTGCCCGGCTCCGGGGGAGCCGGGCACCCTCATGCACGGCGCGGGTCAGCGCTGCCCGAAGTCACCGCCGAGCGCCGAGGCGATCCGCAAGTGCGACTCCGCCTCCTCGTGCCGGTTCTGCCGCTGCAGGGTGCGGCCGAGCATCAGCCGGGCGTAGTACTCCACGGGGTCCCGCTCGACGATCGTCCGCAGCTCGCCCTCGGCCCGCCGCAGTTGGGCCGAGTGGTAGTAGGAGCGCGCCAGGAGCAGCCGGGGCCCGGTCTGCTCGGGCACCTCCTCGACCAGCCCGACCAGGACGCGCGCGGCGGCGGCGTAGTCCTTGGCGTCGAAGAACAGCTGCGCGCGCTCCCAGCGCTCGGCCGGGGTTCCGTGGGCGTAGTACGTGGTGTCCTGGGTCGTGTTCACTCGGTGCCTCCTTCGGGGCCGACAACCGCGCCCGGCGGTTCGGTATTCCACCGGTCGGACGGGCCCTGACGGGTCAGGGCCGCCAGTTCCGCGTCGGCCCGCCCGGTGATCAGGCTCAGCACCCGGCCCGTGACGGCCAGGTCCTCCGCCGGTATGCCGTCATAGATCCGGGCCGTGATGGGCGCCGTCTCGCCGGAGGTCGTGGCGTACAGCTCGCGGCCGGCGTCCGTGATCCGTACCTCCGACGGCCCGTCGGGGGTCAGCAGCCGCGCGGCGACCAGCTCGTCGAGCACCTGCTGTGCCTCGGTCGCGCCGATCTTCAGGGCGCCGGTGACACCGTCGGTGAGCTGCTCGCGCCGGACCGGGCCGTCGGCGACGGCGGCCAGCCGCAGGGTGACGGACTGCTGGAAGGTGATGCCCTGCCGGGCCAGCACGTTCTCGAGGAGAGCGCGGCCGGCGTAGTGGGCCAGGGCGATGACGCGGGGATCGACGCGGGGTGTGGCGGTGGTCATGACTGCTCCGTCTCGTTCTCGCTGAAGGGATCAAGCGGTGCGTCGAGCAGGGCCGTGAGTGCGTGCGTGAACTCCCGGGTGCGCGCGCTGTCGAGGCCGCCGAGTGGGTCGAGGAGTTGCTGGAGGAGCCCGTGGACGACCTCGATCGCCCGCCGGGTGACCTCGTGGCCCTGCTCGGTGAGCGCGAGCTGCACCGCGCGCGGGTCGCGGGGGTCCCGGGTCCGTTCCAGGAGGCCGGCGGTCTCCAGCGCCCGGGCGAGCTTGGACACGTAGAGCGGCTCCAGCCCGGTGTGGTCGGCCAGTCGGCGCTGGCTGGGCCGCTCACCGGAGCGCTGCATGCCGTGCAGCGAGGCCACCAGCGAGTACTGCGCGTGGGTGAGCCCCAGCGGGGCCACCGCACGGTCGACCGCAACCCGCCACTTCATCGACAGCCGCCACACCAGGAACCCGGGCGTGGCGCCTTCGGAACCGTTGCTCATGTCGAATACCGTACATGGCTACTATGTACATGGCTACTATTTGGGCTGCCTGCGTTGAACGCCCCCGTCCGCGGCGATGCGGCGGGGGCGTTCAAGGTCCTACCGGACGCGACCGCGCGGCTTGAGCGGCGTCGACGGCAGCTCGGGCGCGGCGAGGGGTGCGCCGTCGTACCCCTTCACCTCGCCGAACCGGCTGCCCGTCGCCCAGTCGGCGCGAGCCTGCTCGATCTCGGCCTGTGTCCGGCCCACGAAGTTCCACCACATGATCAGTTCCTCTTCGAAGGGCTCGCCGCCCAGCAGCATCACGCCGGCGTCGGACTCGGCGCGCAGCGGCAGTTCGCTGCGGCCGCAGCCGAGATAGAGCATCGAGCCCGGCAGCACGCGCACCTCGTCGACGTACACCTCGCCGGACATCGACAGCACCCCGTACTCGAAGTCGGGCACCAGGGGCAGCCGGACGTCGGCGCCGCGGGCGAGGCTCACATCGGCGCCCACGAGCGGGCTGTACGCGGTGCCGGGTGAGGTCGCGCCGTCGAGGTCGCCGAGGATCACGGTTGCCGTCAGACCGGGTGCGGTGACGGTGGGCAGCTCGGGATGATGCTCGAAATTCGGCTCGGTGTGGCGGTGAGCGTCCGGCAGCGCGACCCACAGCTGCGCGCCGTGCAGGAAGCGGGCGTGCGAGCGCGGACTTTCCTCCGAGTGACTGATCGCCCGGCCGGAGGTCATCAGTCCGAGCTCGCGCGGCCGGATCGTCTGCAGACTGCCGGTCGAGTCGCGGTGCAGTACCTCGCCGTCGTGCAGCCAACTGACCGTCTGCAGACCCATGTGCGGGTGTGGCGGCACCTGCATGCCGGGCTCGTCGGCGATGTCATCGGGCCCATAGTGATCGACAAAGGCCCATGCGGCGATCATGCGTCGGCCGAGGTTCGGCAGCAGCCGGCGCACTTCGGTCGACTCCCCGAGCTGTACGCGTCGAGGACTCAGCAGCTCACGGACGGGTTCGGCGACGACGAATCCGCGGCCGCCGCACACGCTCGGTACGGGGGCGCGGTCAAGGTTGCTCATGCGGCCCAACCTAGCCGGGCGCGGACGCGCGTGCAGACAGACCGGCGCCCCGACCCTTGTCTTGCGGAGTCGAGGGGGCCGGGCGCGGGCGTCACCCCTCTCCAGTGCGGGGCGCCGGATCGACGACGGCGTACCGCTTCCGGTGCCGAGGTGGGAGCGGAGACGTTCTTGAGGTCGCGGCTCAGCGTTCGGGTACCACCGCGACCGGGCAGTCGGCGTGATGGAGCGCTGCGTGTGCCACGCTCCCGAGGGGCAGCCCGAGGGGCCCGTGCCGTCGAGGGGCGCCGAGGACGAGGAGGTCGGCCGTGGCCGAGTGGGTGAGCAGCACGTGGTGGGCGGGGCCCTCGGTGATGACACGGCGCACCGGCACGTCGGGATGCTCGCGCTCCGCATCGCGCAGAGAGCGGTCGAGCAGGTCCGCCGCCTCATCCTCGTGTTCGTGCGCGGGGTTCCCGACGAGCAGTGGATGCGCCGGGGCCCTGTGGGCGGGGCGACGCCAGGCGCGTACGGCGTCCAGGACGGAGCGCCGCGCCCGGGCCTCGCGGAAGGCGAAGCGGATCGCCTCGGTGCTGCTTGCGTGGTCGTCCACGCCGACCACGATGGATCCGTTGGCTGCTTGTCGGTTCTCCTGGAGGGCGCGCACGACGACGACCGTGCAGGGGGCGCGCGTCGCCAGGGAACGGCTGACCGAGCCCAGCAGCGCACCCGTGATCGGCCCTCTTCCCCGGCAGCCTGTCACCACGGCGGTGGCGCGTCGGGCCTCCCGCAACAAGGCGGCTTCGGCGTCCTCGGGAACGATGTCGACATCGATCCGCACTTCCGGGTGACCTTGCCGGGCCTGCTCGGTGGCGCGGTCGACGACGGCCCGCGCGAGCAAGCGTTCGGAAGCAACCCCTGCGGACTCCGTGAAGGCGGGCCCTTCATAGCGCTCCCACAGGCAGGCGTGCACGAGGCGCAGTGGCAAGCCGTGCAGGGCCGCTTCGTCCGCGGCCCAGTCGATTGCGCGCAAGCTGCTTTCCGATCCGTCGACTCCCACCACGATGGGCAGCAGCATCGGTCTCACCGCCTTGGGTGCGCGCGGCGGCCTCTACAGCGCGGCGTCCGTCCCGAGATCAGTCGTCCCTCCTGGCCCTCGGCTGAAACCCGGTGTCCCTGCCTGCCCGGTTGCTCGGCTCCTGCTCGGGCACGTACCCGCGACACAGCGGGTTGCGGCACGGCTCCGGGGTCCAGACGGGGACGAAGACGCCCATGGTCTTGTGTCGTTTCACAACGGCGCCTACGGGCTCTTTGCACAAGCGGCAGACATACCCGGCCGACGCGGTTGCCTTTTTCTGCTCACTTATCCGCATAGCTCCATTTTACGGCATATTTACCGATTCTTGGTATGCGCTTTGACCATCAGGTGTCGGGTGGCTCGGCAGGACGGTGGTGACGGCCCGGTGGATCCCGGTCGGCTGTCTGAGAGGCATCCTCGACCGGAGCGGAGGCGGGCATGGCGTCGGCTTCGGTCCGCAGTCGGTCATCAACGGGGTTGGACGGCAAGGGCCGGGCCATGCTCAGCCCGACGGAAACGGCCAGAACCGTGACGATGACGGCGAGGCTGACCAGTGAGGGGATCTCCGGAATCGCGGTACTGATCGTTTTGTGGGACGCCTGCAGGATGAGCTTGACCCCGATGAAGGCGAGGATGAGTGCCAGGCCCTTGCTGAGGTAGTGGAAGCGGTCGAGCAGCCCGGCGAGCATGAAGTACAGGGCGCGCAGTCCCAGGATGGCGAAGGCGTTGCTGGTGTAGACGATGAAGGCGTCACTGCTGACGGCCAGGACGGCGGGCACGCTGTCGACGGCGAAGACGATGTCGGCGGCCTCGATGGCGGCGACGACGGCGAGCAGCGGCGTGGCGACGCGTTTCCCGGCCTCCTTGACGAAGAAGTGGGTCCCCGCGTACTCGTCCCGTACCGGGACGACCTTGCGTAGCAGCTTCACGGCGATGCTCTTGCCGGGGTCGAAGCTGTCGTCCTCCTCATTGAGGATTTTGTACGTGCTGTAGAAGAGGATCGCGGCGAAGACGAACAGGACGGCGGTGAAGCGGCTGACCACCGCCACCCCGGCGGCGAGGAAGATGCCGCGGAAGACCAGGGCGCCGAGGACACCGAGAAACAGCACGCGGTGCTGGTAGGCGCGCGGCACCTTGAAGTAGCCGAAGATCAAGGCGAAGACGAAGAGGTTGTCGACCGACAGGCTCTTCTCCAGAAGCCACGCGGTCGTGTACTCGACTCCGGCGCTGGTGCCGACGACCGCGAACACCACGCCACCGAAGACGATCGCCAAGCCCACCCAGACGCCGCTCCAAGCGGCGGCCTCGCGGAAACCGATGACGTGTTCCTGCCGGTGCGCGAGAAGATCGACCGCCAATGACACCAGCACAGTGACGGCGAACGCCACCCACATCCACAGCGGCACGTCATGCACGGTTCCGACCTCTCCGGCATCGTCGATCGGCAGTCTTCCTACGAGTCTGGGCCATGGAACGGGGGCTGTCTCCCTGGTGCCGGCGCACCCACACCCGGCCGGCGCACGGGCACCGCGTGGCACGGCTCCGCGCTCACCAGCGCGGGCTGCTCAGGACGCTCCAGGGGTGCCGTTCGGTGCCGCGTCACCGAAACCATGCGTGCGTGGAGAGTTCCGGGCGTATGCCGCGCTCCGTGCGGGCGAGGACGGCGGCGCTCGACAGCAGCCCGACGTGGCTGAGTGCCTGGGGGAAGTTGCCGAGGAAGGAGTGGTCGCGGGGGTCGATCTCCTCGGCGAGCAGGCCGAGAGGGCTGGCGCAGGAGCACAGCTTCTCGAACAGCTCCGCGGCGTCGTCCGTGCGGCCCTGGCCCGCGAGATTGTCCACGAGCCAGAAGGAGCACAACAGGAAGGCTCCTTCCGGTTGGTCCAGTCCGTCGGGGGACTCCTGCGGCAGGTAGCGGTAGAGCAGGCCGTCGCCCGCGCCGAGGCGTTCGGTGATCGCCTGCGTCGTGGCGATCATGCGGGGATGATCGGCGGGAAGGACGCGTCGGAGCGGGAGGGCGAGGAGCGAGGCGTCCAGCCCACCTGTCGCACCGAGGTGCTCGGTGAAGGAGCGGGTGCGTTCGTCCCAGGCGTCGTGGACGATCCGCCCGGCGAGGCGACGGGCCTCCGCGGCCCATGTGGCGGCGTTGCCCGGCAGGTTCAGGCGGGTGGCGAGGCGTGCGGCCCGGTCCAGGGCGACCTGGCACATCGCTGCGGAATACGTGAAGGGGCGCGCCCGGGTACGCACTTCCCAGATTCCGTGATCCGGTGTCCGCCAGGCGCTGCGGGCCTGCTCTGCCAGGGCGGACAGGCGGTGCCACAATCCGGCGCTCAAAGGCCGGCCGGTGGCCGCCCACTGGAAGGCGCAGTCGAGGAGCTCTCCGTAGACGTCGTGCTGGACCTGTTCCGCGGCGGCGTTTCCCCACCGTACGGGTGCGGAGCGGGCGTAGCCTTCCAGCTCCGCGTCGATCACCTCCGGCGGCGGAGGCCGGCCGTCCACGTCGTAGAGCACGCGCAGTCGCCCGTCCGGCCCGGCGGCGGTCAATGCCCAGTGGAGAAAGCCTCCGGCTTCGTCGGGAAGGCCGATCCGGCGCAGGGCGAACACGGTGTAGGCGGCGTCGCGGATCCACGCGTAGCGGTAGTCCCAGTTCCGGTCGCCTCCGATGCGCTCGGGCAGTGAGGAGGTCGGCGCGGCGACGATGGCGCCGTTCCCGGCGTAGTCCAGAAGCTTGAGGGTGATGGCCGAGCGGCGCACCAGGTCCGGGCGGGGAGTGTCGGTCACCACGAAGGCCGACCACCGGCGCCACGCCCGTACGGTGTCGTCGAGGCACCGGGAGGCCGATCGTCCGGAGCCGGCAGCCCGTGGTCCGCTCCAGCGCAGGCGGATCCAGAGGTCGTCCCCCTGGCTCAGGCGCACTGTGCACGCGGGACCGGGCAAGGGCCGGGACATGGTCAGGTGGAGCTTCGTGGACTGCTGGGGGCAGGTCAGTCGCCAACCGTCGCTCTGACGCTCGACCTGGGTTCGGCCGCGTGGTCTCGGCTCCACCCTCAGCTCGACGGAGCCCTGGGTGACCCGCGCGTGCCGGAGCAGTTCCCCTGTGTCGACGGGGGCGTCCACCTCGAGCCGCGCACCTGGCTGGAGGAGGAAGGCGTCAGTGACCTCGACGAGGCCGGTGTCCGCCCTCAGCTCTGTCACGAGGACGCCGGTGTCCTCCACGTAGTGCTGACGGCTGAGCCGTAGCCCGTCCGGCGCCAGCAGGAAGGACCCGCCGCGGTGGCGGTCCAGCAGTGAGCAGAACAGGGGCGGAGCGTCGAAGCGGGGCACGCACATGAAGTCGACGGTGCCGTCGCGGCCCACCAAGGCGCACGCCCGGCCGTCGCCGATCAGGCCGTGGTCCTTGATCGGCAGGTAGTCCGCCGGCGGTACCGGCGACCACGCGTTCATGCGTGACCAGTACCCATCGAAGGCCGGCCGCATCACTCAGAGGGGTGCAGCGGGCGGGACGGCCGGTCCAGGAGCTCGTTGTCGTTCATGACCTGTGGGATGTGGGGTAAGAGGCCGGGACGCCCGGCGGGACACACCCGGTGATCGACGGCGGCGAGAAGGGCGGGTCGTACCGTGACGAGCGCGGACGCGGTTTTCGCGTGGCTGGGGGTCGGAGCGTTGCTCGCGGCCGTGCTGCCCCGGGTCCTGTCCGGACGGCCGCTGTCGGTGCCGCTGGTCTTCCTGCTGTGCGGCATCGGCGTGTACCTGCTGCCCCTGCCCCTGCCCGTGATCGATCCGGTGCGTGACCGGGTGGTGGCCGAGCATGTCACCGAAGTCGTGGTGATCATCTCGTTGATGGGTGCGGGACTGGCGCTCAACCGGCCCGTAGGGTGGCACCGCTGGGGCGCGACCTGGCGCTTGCTGGGTGTCACCATGCCGCTGACGTTCCTGATCACGGCGCTGGTGGCCTGGTGGTTGCTGGACTGGCCGCCGGCCGCCGCGCTGCTGTTGGGGGCCGTCCTGGCGCCGACCGATCCGGTGCTCGCCGCGGAAGTGCGGGTGGGTGAGCCCACGGATGACGAACACGATGAGGACGAGGTGCGGTTCGCTCTCACCAGTGAGGCGGGCCTGAACGACGGACTCGCGTTTCCGCTGACGTACGCGGCCGTGGGGCTGGCCACCGTCGCGGGCAGCGGCTGGTCGGCCGAGTGGATCGGTCCGTGGGCCGCGCAGGACCTCGCGTACAAGTGCGCTGTCGGTGTGCTGGGCGGGCTGCTGATGGGGCGGTTGCTCGGCTGGCTGTTCTTCCGGACACCATCGAGGGTGC
The DNA here is from genome assembly GCF_040303285.1 of Streptomyces sp. NPDC096046. Lineage (NCBI taxonomy): Bacteria > Bacillati > Actinomycetota > Actinomycetes > Kitasatosporales > Streptomycetaceae > Streptomyces > Streptomyces sp. NPDC096046. The sequence continues at coordinate 25,682 of NZ_JBEOSZ010000005.1, forward strand.
TGCGGCTGTCCCAGCACCGGGAGGGCTTCGTCGCGCTGGGCGCCACCTTCCTGGCCTACGGGGTGACGGAACGTGCCGGGGGTTACGGCTTCCTGGCGGTGTTCGTCACCGCGTGCGCCATCCGGTCCGCTGAGCGATCCCACGGCTACCACAACGTCCTGCACGACTTCATGGAGCAGGTGGAGCGCCTGCTGACCGCGACCGTGCTGTTCCTGCTGGGCGGCTTCATCGCACTGGGCGGCCTGTCCGCTCTGACGTGGTGGGGCGCCATCACCGGATGCGCGGTGCTGCTGGTGATCCGGCCGCTGTCGGGGTGGGCCGGCCTGCTGGGAAGCTCCCTGGGGAGCCGGGAACGCCGGGTCGTCGCGGCGTACGGTGTCCGGGGGATCGGCTCGTTGTACTACCTTGCCTACGCCCTGGGCCACCAGGGTTTCGCGCTCCCGGAGCGGGAGCTGTGGGCAGTGGTGACCTTCACCGTGCTGGCCTCAGTGGTGCTGCACGGGGTCACCGCGGGTCCGGTCATCGCCCGCCTCGACCGCCTCCGAGACACCTGACCCATGGAGCAGCCGCGATCTGTGCCGCGACCGCGACCGTGTCCTTGCGAAGAAGGACGCCACCTCGCTGAATGACCCGTACAGCGTGCGAGGGACGTCAGCCACTCCTCCTCGCGGCAGACCCTGGGGGGTACAGGCATGGGGCGCTTGTGGGAGGGAACTGGGGCCAAGTGGCTTTCCCGGGCAAGACCGCCCGGCCACACCGGCACGACGTGAAATCCAAGGGAGGCTTTATGGACTCCGGTGACATTCCTGTGCTGACCAGGCTCTCCGATTCGCAGCAGACGATCGCTTCCGCCGACGAGGACGTGCGAGGCCGGAAGGTGACCGACCGCTCCGGCAACGAACTCGGCAAGGTGAGCGACCTGATCATCGACGAGGAGGAGCGCAAGGTCCGCTTCCTGCTCATGGAGTACGGCGGCTTCCTCGGTATCGGCGAGAAGAAGAGCTACATCCCGGTCGACGCCGTGGCCGACGTGACGGGGGAGGAGGTCCGCATCGACCGTACGCGGGACGACGTCGTCGACGCGCCCGAGTACAGTCCGGAGCTCCTCGACCAGCGCGAATACTCCGACCGGGTCTACGGTCACTACGGCTACGCCCCCTTCTGGGGGACCGGCTACATTCCTCCGCGATTCCCGTACCGCCCGTGAGCACCGTGGGCGCGTCCTGCTCGCCCCTCGGCCCTCAGGTCCTGCCCGTCGGCTGAACTCCCGTCAGGGCCGGGCGTTCGCCCAGGACTGAGCGGCCGGCCGGAGCGGAGGCCGAGTCGCCCTTCTCGGCCACCGGGCAGGATGCGCCTGGGTGGCGTCCGGGGCGAGGAGACGATCGCTACACCACGTTGTCCAGGGCGTTCTTGGAACCCGCTTGCGAGCTCGGGATCACGCTGAAGCTGCCGTCCGTCTCCAGCACCACCGCGTGCACCAGCTCCAGTGCACCGATTCCCTGGGCCCGGACGGCCTGGCATACCTCGTCCGGCGCGACCCGTTGCTGCCGCATCGCCTCATGGAGCATGCGGCCGTCGTGCAAGAGGAGTGTCGGCCGGGCTTTCACCAGCCGTCGAACGTTTCGGGAACGGACCGATGTCCATGCGGTGATGAACTGCAGGGCCACAAGGGAGACGAGGGCCAGCACCCCTTCCCCGAGGGCCACCTGCCGGTTGAGCAGGATGGTGGCCAGGGTCGATCCCAGCGCGACGGTGACCACCAGGTCGAAGGCGTTCATTTTCGCGAGCGTACGTTTGCCTGACGCGCGTACCGTGATGATGAGGATCAGGTAGGCAAGCCCGGCCATGACGAGAACTCGGGCGAGGTCGTTCCAGGAGTCGAAGAACACGAACCGACTGGTACCCCGCGCGAGCGTCCTGCCACCAAGAGACTGGTGGATCAGTCCTGCCGGTCCATCGCCACCGTCACCTCTCTGCCTCAAGGCGGCCGTGGTGCGCTTGAGGAGTGCTCCTGGTTTGCCGGGCATCTCGGTGGAGACCCAGGGTGTGTGGACATCTGCCGTATATGCGTGCGCGGCATCCTGATGGAGGGGGCGCAGTGTGATGGATGAGCTGATGGTGATCTCCGGCGACGGGCAGCAAGTCGAGCAGGGCCAGGAGTTCTCTTCTCTCTCGGTGATGGCCCGGTCCGACGGGGGAGCCGCGGGGGGCCGGATGGTGAGCTTCTTCGTGGATGACCGGGAAGGAACCGGGACCGACTTCCATGGCGGTTCACCCGTCCGAGTTACCACGGCGTCAGACGGTGTGGGCACCACGGATGTACCGCTCATCGCCGGCGACAGCCCGGGCGCGGTACAGATCAGGGTCCTGGCTGACGGTGCGAGCACCACGCTCTCGGTACAGGTGGTGCCGGGGACCGAGGGGGCGCACGTCTGACGCCGTGAGTCACGGGTACCGACGCAGGCGAGTCAACTGCTCGTCGGGCTGAGGACGTCGGCAGGCGAGCGCAGCACGGCACGCAGCCGGATCGGGTGACATCGAGTCACCGCGAACGGCGGAACAACGTTCTTGTCATGCGAGCTGATGAGGTCACACGACAAGGGCATCTCCCTGTGAATCTTTCGTCCCGCGCCGCCCTTCTCGCCCTTGCCGCGGCCGCCGCTCCCGCCGCCGCGGGTGGCATCGGCGCGATCGGACTGCCGGCCTACGACGACTACTGCGCGAACGTCGGGAGCAGGCGCAGGCCGACCGCACCCGGGAGGGCGTGGCCCCGCTGGGCGCCAACCTGGTGCAGGTGCCGCTGCTCATCCGGCGCAACAGGTGTGCCAACAGTGACTACGGCACCGGGCTGGGCGGGCCGGTCGGCGCGTGACGGAGCACGGGGACAGCGGGGACGGAGATGGCTGCGGCAGCGGACTCGCACGTTGTGGTGGTGTCGCTGCGCACAAGCGGCACCCACCTCATCGGTGAGGTGATCAACTTCCTGGTCCGCGATTGTGATCTCCTCGGCGGTCGGTACGAACTCGAAGCCCTTGCGCAGGACGGACCGCGGCACACCCTTGGTCATCGTGCAGCGAGGCCGCTGCGTGGTCAGGGGTGCGGGGTGCCGCCCATCTCGGCGCTGAAGACCACGGGGTCGCTGTCGAACCCGCGGAGATTCTCGTGGAACTCCCACGTTCCGGAGGCGTCCCTGGTGAACTCCGCGACCGTCGCCGCGGTGTATCCGGAGAGCTGGGCGAAGTCGTCCTTCAGCAACTCCCTGTACCCCTCGACAACCAGAACTCCGGCGTTCGCCAGGTCACCGAAGGTTTTGGGGCCGCTGTTCTGGTGGATCGCCACACCCACCACCACCCGCGCGAAGGACGAGGCCAGGCGATCGAGTTCCAGGGTCATCGCTTCGACGTAGCCGAAGCCCTGCCCGGTCTGGCTGTGCCGGCTCATGTTGATGGTGCCGTCCGGTGCGCGGCTGTCGAAGTGGACGACGTACACCGGGCGCCCGAAGGGGGCGTCCGCCGAGTAGGTGGCGGCGATGATGTCGAGATGATGGGGCGGCTGATCCCAGGGACTCGGGTCCCATTTGATCCGGACCTCGGCCTTCCCGACTCCACGGCTGTCGCTGCTCACCACATTGCTGCCTCTCTCATGTCGCGCCACCCCGCCATGGCGCTCCCACGAGCAAGTATGGCCTTCGAACACCGCGTTGAAGCCTTACCCGGCAGGTCGCGATCGGGCCCGCCCTGCTGTGGACGCTGGCAGGCGTTCGAGGCGCACTGCGACGTGCCCGGCGCGCGCTTCTGTGACCGCCGGTGCCCACCGCTTGGAGATCTCCCGCTCCGCGGACCCATCCGCATATCGCCGGCCCCCGGCAGGAGCGCTCGACGAGGAGACGGGACGCCGCCCGCTCCCGACCCCGTGGCCGGTGGTGCGACGTAAGGATTCCGTCATCGGCCGCGGGGCTGGAAAGGCCACCCGTTCCAGTTGAATGGGAGCTCGACACGAAATTCACAGGAGGCGAGCGAGGATGGGGCGCGTGCGGAAGACAATGACCGGGCCGTGGGTCATCGTGATGGTGGTGGTGGCGGTCGGTGCGGTCGGCTTCGGGCTGTACTGGTTCCAGCCCTGGAAGCTGTGGCAGGACGAGACCGTCCAAGAAGCCCTGCCCGAGGTCGCGGCAGTGTCCACTCCTCCTCCCGCGGCGCCCTCGGAGGAGACTTCCGCGCCACCTTCCCCGGCCACCGGTCCGCGGGTGCTGGCACAAGGCGAGCTGATCAGCCACGAGCACACGACATCGGGCACGGTGAAGCTCGTACGGCTGGCTGACGGCTCCCATGTCGTCCGGCTGGAGAACCTCGACACGAGCAACGGACCGGACCTGCGTGTCTGGCTGACCGACGCGCAGGTGCTGCAGGGCAAGGCAGGGTGGCATGTCTTCGACGACGGGAAGTACGTCAGCCTCGGCAAGCTGAAGGGCAACAAGGGAAGCCAGAACTACGCCCTGCCCGCTGACGTGGACCCGTCGGGTTTCCGCAGCGTGAGCATCTGGTGCGACCGGTTCGACGTCTCATTCGGCGCCGCCGACCTCGCCCGCGCCTGACAGCGGTGCGGCCCCTTCCCGCCTCGCCGGCCATCACCCCGGGCCGGTGACGGCGGGCGGTGTCAGACGTCCCCGGCCGGCCAGTCCAGCAGTCGTGCGCCGATCACCGCGGTCTGGAGCATGTAACGGTGGGCCGGGTCGGCGGGGTTGGCGCCGGTGAGTTGGTGGATGCGTTCCAGGCGGTACGTCAGGGCGCGCACGCTGAGGGAGAGGCGGCGGGCGGCCTCGGCGGCGACGCAGCCGGAGTCGAAGTAGGCGGTGAGAGTGGCCAGCAGGGGCTGCGCGCCGCCGCGGGCCCTGGTGAGCGGGCCCAGAGTGCCGGCGACGAGGTCGGCCATGGCCTGGCGGTCGCGGGTGAGGACGGGATAGACCAGCAGGTCCGCGGAGCGCAGGACCGGGTCGTCCAGGCCGAGGCGCTCGGCGAGTTCGAGGACGCCCAGTGCTTCCTCGTAGGACTGGACGACGCCGCCGGGGCCGGGTTGGGGTCGGCCGATGGCGACCCGGCCGCCGTCGGTGGCGGCGTGCGCCTGTTTGGCGAAGTAGGCGAGTACCTCGTCCTGGTGGCCGGGGGCGATACACAGCAGTCGGCCGTCCTTGGTGGTGAGCAGGACACTGCGGTCGCCGAAACGGGAGATGAGCGCCCGTTCCACCTGCCGGGGCACCGGGGCGCCCTCGTCGTAGGCGGCGGCGCCCTGCGCGACGGCGACGGCGTGCGCGTGGGACAGGCGCAGCCCGAAGCGCTCGGCGCGCTCGGCGAGGCGGCCCAGGTCGCTGCGGCCGTAGAGGAGGTCGTCGATGAACTCCCGGCGGGCGGCCTCCTCCTGACGCACGGCGACCAACTGGGCGCGTTCGTAGCCCTCGGCGAAGGCGTCGATGACCTGCTGCACGGCGGCAAGCGCGTCGTCGGCGGAGCCGGACGGTCCCGGCCAGGCCGTGCGGGCAGTGGTCAGATGCGCGCTGACGAGGGCGCGCAGCCCGTGGCCGGCCTCGGCGGCCTGCTCGCCCAGGGCCCGGCGGGACGCGATCTCGTCCCGGGTGAGGCGTCGCCCCGTGGCCGACACCTCGGTCAGGATCTCGGCGTAACCGTCCAGATACTGCTCGGGATGTTCCCGCTCTGTCATGTCGTCCCCCCGGATTTTTGACGCGTCGGTGACGGATCCGCTAGCGGACACCGGCATGCAGACCTTAGTGAACACTGCCGGGAACCGGCAATGCGCGGCCGGGGTCGCGTCGTGCAGCATGGCTCGCGGGGGGCATGGCAGATGGTTGCGGTGCCGGACACCGGCAGGTGTCCGGCACCGCGCCCGGAACGACCGTGCGCCGTCGGGGACGACTGATGCGCGTCGTGTGCGGAGAGGGGGATCAAGAGATGCGGACCTGCCCGGTGGCGGCCACGGGCCTGCCCACGCTCCCGCTGACCGCTGCGCTCGTCGTGGCCGTCCGCTTCTGGTTCCCGGCCGCCGTGGGCGCCGTTCTCGCGTCCCCGGGGCCTTTCACCGGGTTGCCGCGCGTGGTCGTGCCCGCTCTGCCGGTCGCTTGGGCCACGGCCTGGCTGATCGTGCGGCCGTCGCACCGCCTCGTCCCGGACGAACCCGCGCTGTCCGTGCTGAGCGAGGCTCGCACGGACGGCGGCATCGGGCTGCGAAGTACGGGGAGCCGCGATCCCCATGGGCTTGCCCACCGTGCCGCCGTGGACCGGCCGCGGGACCGCGCCGCCTGAGCCCCGACGTCCCCGGATCCCACCCCCTTCGGCCTTCTTCCTCACGCTCAACTCCCTTACGCCTCAAGGACGTATGCCATGATTGCCATGCTCGTGGGCATCGGCGTGCTCGTCGCCGTCTGCCTCGTTGCCGTCACTGTCGTCTCCCAGCTGTTCCGCAAGGTGGAGCAGGGCAAGGCGCTGATCGTCTCCAAGCTGCGCAAGGTCGACGTGACCTTCACCGGGCAGGTCGTGCTGCCGGTGCTGCACAGGGCCGAGGTGATGGACATCTCGGTGAAGACCATCGAGATCACCCGGGCCGGCAAGGACGGGCTGATCTGCCGGGACAACATCCGCGCGGACATCCGCATCTCGTTCTTCGTGAAGGTCAACAAGACCGTCGAGGACGTCATCAAGGTCGCCCAGGCCGTCGGCACCGCGCGGGCCAGCGACCGGGACACGCTCCAGGAGCTGTTCCACGCGAAGTTCTCCGAGGCGCTGAAGACGGTCGGCAAGCAGCTGGACTTCACCGACCTGTACACCAAGCGCGAGGAACTCCGCTACAAGATCATCGAGTTGATCGGCATCGACCTCAACGGCTACCACCTGGAGGACGCGGCGATCGACTACCTGGAGCAGACGCCGCTCTCCCAGCTCGACCCCGCCAACGTCCTCGACGCCCAGGGCATCCGGAAGATCACCGAGCTGACGGCCGTGGAGCACGTGCGCACCAACGAGGCCCGGCGCACCGAGGAGAAGGAGATCACCCGGCAGAACGTCGACGCCCGCGAGGCCATCCTGGAGCTGGAGCGCCGCCAGGCCGACGCCGAGATCAAGCAGCGCCGGGAGATCGACACCGTACGGGCCCGTGAGGAAGCCGAGACGGCTCGGGTGACGGAGGAGGAGCGGCTGCGTTCCCAGGGCGCCTTCCTCAAGACGGAGGAGCAGCTCGGCATCCAGCGCGAGAACCAGGCCCGCGAGGTCGCCGTCGCCGCGAAGAACCGCGAGCGGGTCATCGCCATCGAGAACGAGCGCATCGAGAAGGACCGGCAGCTCGAGGTCATCGCGCGGGAGCGGGAGACCCAGCTGACGCAGATCGCCGCGTCCAAGGAGGTCGAGGCGGAGAAGCGGGAGATCGCCGAGGTCATCCGCGAGCGGGTCGCCGTGGACCGTACGGTCGCCGAGCAGGAGGAGGCCATCAAGAAGCTGCGGGCCGTGGAGGAGGCGGATCGCGGTCGGCAGGCCGTGATCATCGCCGCCGAGGCCGAGGCGCAGGAGAAGCTGGTCAAGGACATCAAGGCAGCCGAAGCCGCCGAGCAGGCCGCTGTCCACCGTGCCGCCGAGGAAGTCACTCTGGCGGAGGCCCGGTTGAAGAGCGCCGACCTCGACGCACAGGCCAAGCTCCGGCTCGCCGAGGGCGTCCAGGCCGAGGTCGCCGCCGAGGGCCTCGCGGCCGTACGGGTGCGCGAGAAGGAGGCCGAGGTCATCGAGAAGGCCGGCCGCGCGGAGGCGGAGGCGACCCAGGCCCGGCTGCGTGCCGAAGCGGACGGGGCGCGGGCCAAGGCGCTGGCCGAGGCGGAGGGCATCAGCGGGAAGCTGAAGGCCGAGGCCGCCGGTCTCACCGAGAAGGCCGCCGCGATGGCCGCCCTGGACGACGCGTCCCGTGGTCACGAGGAGTACCGGCTGCGCCTGGAGGCCGAGAAGGACATCCGCCTCGCCGGGCTGGACGTGCAGCGCCAGGTCGCCGAGGCACAGGCAACGGTACTTGCCACCGGGCTGGAGAACGCCGACATCGACATCGTCGGCGGGGACTCGGTCTTCTTCGACCGGCTCGTGTCCTCGATCGCACTCGGCAAGAGCGTCGACGGGTTCGTCCAGCACTCCGAAACAGCCCAGGCGCTCGCGAAGCCCTGGCTGGACGGCACCTCCGTCTTCACCGACGACCTCAGCCGCGTCCTCGGCTCGGTCTCCACCGCCGACGTGCAGAACCTGACCGTCTCCGCCCTGCTGATGCAGCTCATGAAGAACGGCGGTGCAAACGCCGGACAGTTCCGGCAACTCCTGGACAAGGCCGGCGAGCTGGGTCTCGCCGACACCTCGCTGAGCGCTGTCAACGGCAGCGTCAGGGCCTGACCGTCGCCGGGTCCTGACGGGCATGCCAGGACCCGGCCCACCGCCACGGCCCGACCCCGGCCCGTGGTCCGGAGCTGCCGCACAGGGGACGGCAGCTCCGGACCACGTTTCCCCGACCTCCGAGAGGGACCCCATGACCACCGGTCTGGACACCGGCACGTACGAGGTGCTGCGCGACCGGCTCACCGCGCAGGCCGCCGAGCTCGCCCGCCGCGCCACGGCGCTCAACGCCCGGCGGATCGAGGAGTTCGGCTCCACCCGGCTGGAGCTGACGAGCACCGAGCGGCTGCGCACCGAGCACACCTGCGTGCCCCGCGACATCGTCTGCGTCGGCGACACGCTGCTCTTCGGCCGCAACGTCTTCCTCGCACTCAAGGCGGAGACGACGGTGGGCGACGTCTTCGCGCTGTACGACCGCGACCTGAACCGGCTGCCCGAGGACGCCGTGCCGGGCCTGCTCGACGATCCGGCGCTGGTCCGGGAGTTCGCCGCCCTCCACCGCTACTACCGGCAGGCTCACCTCCTGCAACTCCGCCGCGTCGACGACAAGTTGCTGGCCGTCTTCCGGACGGGGGAGAAGGCCGGCGACATCCGCGTGCTGCGCTGGGCGCTGTCCGACGACGGCCGCGCGTCCTTCCTGGACGCGCGTGGCGAACGCGACCACGTCTTCCCGCCCTCCCACGACTTCGCATGGACGCCGGCGACCCGCGAGCACCACGTCCTCGGGCGCCACCCCCATGTCTCCATCGAGGGCGAGATCTTCGTCGGGACCGTCGGCGGCACCCTGACCGTCAAGACCGAGAACAACACCGAGACGGGCGAGGGGATCTATGCCGAGCCGGTCGCCGAGCCGCTGCAGTCCCTCGCTGACGCGGACATCGCGTACGCGCGCGTGGGCGCCCTCATCCTGGTGGACGTCCTCCCCTACAAGGAGGACGTCCACCGCTGTCTGGTCTTCAACACGCTCACCAAGAGCGTCGTCCGTCTCGACGGCACAGGGCAGGCGTGCCGTCGGCTGCCCGAGGACCAGGGCATCGTCTTCCCCGGCGGATACTGCCTGGCCACCGGCGGGTACAAGACGTTCGACGGGCTCGACACCGAGGGACTGGAGTTCGAGAGGATGGTCCGCTCGCCCAACGGCGAGGACGTCCTCTTCACCTTCCACGCGCGCGCGGACGGCCGCAGTCTGCTGTTGCCGTACAACATGATCCGCAAGGAGGTCGCCAGCCCGCTGTCCTGCCACGGCTGGGCCCTCTTCGCCGACGGCACACTGGTGCTCCTGCGCGTCGACACCGACGAACCGCAGCGCGTTCACCCCGTCCAGCTGTGGAACTCCCCGTACGTCTCCGACACCCACGCCGCCACCCAGCCGCCAGGCACCGGCCCTTCCCCGACCTCTGAACTCGGTTCGGGCAGGGCAGACCCCATGGCCCGGGTGGGTAACGCCGACCTCGTCCGTGGCATCTCCGACTGCCTGTCCATCACCCGCGCCGTCACCGACACCACCCCGACGAGCGAGGTGTACCAGGCACTGTCCGCCGCCTGCGTCCGGGCCACCGATGCCCACCACTGGCTGAGCGAGCCCGAACTCGGCGATCTGCACGAGCCGCTCACCCAGGTACGGACGACCGCCGAACAAGTGCTGGCCGAGTTCGAGACCGTCCAGGCACTCACCCGCCGGGCCGCCGACGCGCTGGCCGAAGCCGCCGCACGGGTGGCGGCGGTCGTTCGGCGCCTGCGCGGCGAGACCCCGCGCAGCGCGGCCGCCTGGGTGACCGGCCTGACCGAACTGCGCCACGCCCAGGGACACCTGCTCACCCTCAAGGACATGCGGTACGCCGACACCGCCCGCATCGACGAACTCGCCGCCGATGCCGAGGCCGACCTCGCCGCCTTCGGGCGGCGGGCCGTCACCCACCTCGCCCGCGAGGACGCCTTCGCCGACCAGCGGGCCGACATCGAGCAGATCGCCGCCGACGCCGAGGCGATCGCCACCGTCGCCGAAGCCGCGCCCGTCGCCGCCCGCCTCGACGAGCTGGCCGACGGGCTGCGCACGGTGACCGAGGTCGTCGCCGGCCTCGACATCGGCGACGCCACCGTCCGTACGGCCGTCCTGGAGCGGATCGCCGAAGTCCTCGGCGGAGTCAACCGCGCCCGCGCCACGCTCGACGGCAGCCGCCGCGTACTCCTGGACCGAGAGGGGCGCGCCGAGTTCGGCGCCGAGTTCGCCCTGCTCGGTCAGGCCGTCATCGGCGCACTCGCCGCTGCCGACAGCCCCGAGGAGTGCGACGAGCAACTCGCCCGCATGCTGGTGCGGGTGGAGAACCTGGAGTCGAGGTTCGCCGAGTTCGACGACTTCCTCGGCGAACTGGCCGACAAGCGCGACGAGGTCCACGAGACGTTCTCCGCACGCAAGCAGACCCTCGCCGACGCCCGCGCCCGCCGCGCCGAGCGCCTGGCCGACTCGGCGAGGCGCGTCCTGCGGACGATCGCCCGCCGCACCGGCACACTCGCCGACGCGGACGCGATCGCCGTGTACTTCACCTCCGATCCGATGCCCGCGAAAGTCCGGCGCATCGCCGACGAGCTGCGCGCACTCGGCGACCAGGTCAGGGCGGAGGAAGTGCACGGCCGCCTCAAGGCCGCCCGCCAGGAGGCGCTGCGGGCCCTGCGCGACCGCACCGACCTGTACACCGACGACGGCCGCACCCTTCGCCTGGGCACCCACCACTTCGCCGTCAACACCCAGCCCCTCGACCTCACCCTCGTCCCGCACGGCGACACCCTCGCCTTCACACTCACCGGCACCGACTACCGCTCGCCGGTCACGGACCCAGACTTCGCCGCCACCCGACTGCACTGGGACCGTCCGCTGCCGTCCGAATCGCCGGAGGTCTACCGTGCCGAGCACCTCGCCGCCCGTCTCCTGGACGAACACGGCCCGGCCGCGCTCGCGGAGGCCGACCTGCCCGCCGTCGTCCGGCAGGCGGCGGAGGCGGCGTACGACGAGGGCTATCAGCGCGGCGTCCACGACCACGACGCGACCGCGATCCTCGCCGCACTTCTGCCGCTGCACGAGGGCGCCGGCCTGCTCCGCCACGAGCCCGCCGCACGCGCCACCGCCCATCTCTTCTGGGCGCACGGCACGACGGCCGAGGAGCGCGAGAGCTGGACCCGACGGGCGGTCTCGCTGGCACGCGCCCGGGACACGTTCGGGCTCGCGCCCGCCATCGACGACCTCGTGGCCGAACTGGCGGAGGCGACCGGCGCACGAGCGGCGGCCGCCTACCTCTTCGAGGAACTGACGAGCGGCCCCGACGGCTTCGTCATCAGCGCCGGCACCCGCACCCTGCTCGGCACGTTCCGCCGCGCGGTGGGCACGTCGGCCTACGACGACGACCTCACCGCCCTCACCGACCCGGCCGCACGCAGGCAGCTGGTGGAGGCCTGGCTGACGTCGTACACCACCACGACCGGCACGGAGATCACCCCTGGCGACCTGGCCGAGGCGGTGGCCGCCGAGCTCTGCGCGGACCTGCCCCGCTACGAGTCCGGCGCCGCACTGACCCGCCGCGTCGACGGGCTGCTGGGCACCCACCCGCGCATCAGGGGCGGAAGTCTCACGATCCGCGTCGACGAATTCCTCGCCCGCACCGAGGAGTTCCGCACCCAGGAAGTCCCCGCCCATCGCGCCTACCAGCGGCGCCGTGCGGCGCTGGTGGCCGCCGAACGCACCCGCCTCCGCCTGGAGGAGTACCGGCCGGCGGTGATGTCCGCGTTCGTGCGCGGCAAGCTGATCGACGAGGTGTACCTGCCGCTGGTCGGCGACAGCCTCGCCAAGCAACTGGGCACCACGGGCGAGGCCAAGCGCACCGACACCGGCGGCCTCCTGCTGCTCATCTCCCCGCCCGGCTACGGCAAGACGACGCTCATGGAGTACGTCGCCGACCGCCTCGGCCTGATCCTGGTCAAGGTCAACGGACCCGCGCTCGGCCATGCGGTGACCTCCCTCGACCCGGCACAGGCCCCGAACGCGACCGCCCGCCACGAGGTCGAGAAGATCAACTTCGCGCTGGAGGCGGGCAACAACACGCTGCTGTACCTGGACGACATCCAGCACACCTCGCCCGAACTGCTGCAGAAGTTCATCCCGCTGTGCGACGCCACCCGCCGCATCGAGGGCGTACGGGACGGCGAGCCGCGCACCTACGACCTGCGCGGCAAGCGCTTCGCCGTGTGCATGGCCGGCAACCCCTACACCGAGTCCGGCAGCCGCTTCCGCGTCCCCGACATGCTCGCCAACCGCGCCGACGTGTGGAACCTGGGCGACGTCCTGACCGGCAAGGAGAACGCCTTCGCACTCAGCTTCATCGAGAACGCGCTCACCGCCAACCCGGTACTGGCCCCGCTCGCCGGCCGCGACCGCGCAGACCTCGGCCTGCTGATCCGCCTGGCCGAGGGTGACCCGACGTCCCGCACCGACCGGCTGACCCACCCCTACGCCCCGGCCGAGCTGGAGCGGATCCTGGCGGTCCTGCGCCACCTGCTCGCGGCCCGTGAGACGGTGCTGGCCGTGAACGCCGCCTACATCGCCTCCGCCGGCCGGTCGGACGCCACCCGCGCCGAACCGCCCTTCCAGCTCCAGGGCTCGTACCGCAATATGAACAAGATCGCCCAGCGGGTCCAGCCCGTCATGAACGGCAGAGAGCTGGCCGCGCTGATCGACGACCACTACACGGCCGAGGCCCAGACCCTCACCACCGGAACCGAGGCGAACCTGCTGAAACTGGCGGAACTGCGCGGCACCCTGACGGACGAACAAGCGCAGCGCTGGGCCGAACTGAAGGCGGCGTACGTCCGCACCCGGACCCTGGGCGGACCGGACGACGACCCCGTCACCCGCGCGGTCGCCACCCTCGGGCTGCTCGCCGACCGGATCGCGGCCGTGGAGACGGCGATCAACCGCGCCGCCGATCCACGCCACCTCATGGCCAACCCCGTTGGTCGCCACGCGGCTCGCCCGGCCTCGAAGCCGCAGGAGGAGTGAGGTGGCGCGCACCCGTCGCGCGTCACCGCTCCCGCAGCGGCCCGGCCCGGCGCGGCCACGGCCCGCCGCCGGGCGCGTGCGGGTGCGTGTCGGCTGCCGGCGGCGCTGCTCCTGCGCCCCTTCGCCGTCGGCGGCCCGGTGGAGGCCCGCCCGGTGGGCACCGTACTCGGGCCGGTCGCCGGTCCTGCGCCACCCCACCGGCGGGTAGCGCCAGACCGTCGACAACGAGCTGTGCAGAGAACGGCATCAAGTGAGCGTGAAGATTGCCGGACCCTGGCAGTGTTTTGTCGGGCGCCGCATGTGAACATGCGGTTACCGGAAGGACAGTGAGGAGAGGCGGTGAGTGCGGGTGGCCTGGTTCCTGGGTCTCGGCATCGCAGGAGTCGTACTCCTCGGCCTGTCCCTCCTCTTCGACGGTGTCCTTGAGGGTCTCTTCGACGGCGTCGACGCGCTGGACGGCCTCTTCGAGGGGTGGCTGTCGCTTCCGGTCATCGCCGGGTTCCTGTCCATGCTCGGCTTCTCCGGCGCGATCGCCATGGGCGCCACCGGGCTCGGCGCGGTCGGCGCCACCGCGATCGGGGTGCCTGCCGGGGCCGCCACGGGCTGGCTCGCGTACCGCCTGAGCCGCGCGCTGCTGAACGACCGTTCCGGTGCCGCCCCGCGCGGCGACGATCTGATCGGGGCCGCGGGTTCCGTGGTGACGTCCATTCCGGCCGGCGGCTACGGCGAAGTGCTGGTGTACCGCTCCGGACAGCCGGTGAAGCTCGCGGCGAAGAGTCCGATGCCGGTGTCGCGAGGCGCGGAGGTCTGGGTGGAGGAGTCGCTGTCGCAGACAGCGGTCTCCGTACGCCCGGTCGAACGCTGACCCCGCCTCACAGCAGCTCACAGCAGGCGCCGACACACCGGCGCCCTTACCTCCACATGAACCCACATCGATCTGCCGTCCCCTGGGAGGGCTGAGGGGAAGACATCATGAGTTCAGTCGTCATCGCCGTGTCAGGAGTCGTGGTACTCCTTGTCCTGCTCGGGCTCGTCGTGATCACCCGCTACAAGGTGGCCGGCCCGAGCGAGGCGTTCATCATCACCGGCCGGCGCGGCAAGCAGTCCACCGACCCGGAGACCGGCCGGGTGTTCACCGACAACAGCGGTCAGAAGGTCGTGGTCGGTGGCGGAGTCTTCGTCGTGCCGTTCGTGCAGCAGAAGTTCACCCTCGACCTGTCCAGCCGGCACATCCCGATCGCGGTGCGCGGCGCGGTCACGCTGCGCGGCGTCAAGGCCAATCTCGAAGGCGTCGCCATCGTCAAGGTCGGCGGTACCGAGGACTCGATCCGCGCGGCCGCCCAGCGGTTCCTGATGCAGCAGGACGGCATCGTCGGCTTCACCCAGGAGGTGCTCTCCGGCGCGCTGCGCTCCATCGTGGGCCGGATGTCGGTGGAGGACATCATCCGGGACCGTGCCGCATTCGCCGGGCAGGTCGCGGAGGAGGCCGAGGCGAGTCTGTCCGGGCAGGGCCTGGTCCTCGACGCCTTCCAGATCCAGGACATCACCACCGAGGGTTCCTACCTGGAGGACCTGGGCCGGCCCGAGGCCGCCCGCGCCAAGCAGGAGGCCGACATCGCCGAGGCGGTGGCCCGCCGCGCAGCCGAGCAGGCCCGCCTGAAGGCCGAGGAGGAGATCGCGATCGCCCAGCGGACCCTCGCCCTGAAGACGGCGGAGATCAAGGCCGAGACGGACGAGGCGGCGGCGCGTGCCGCGGCGGCGGGCCCGCTGGCCGAGGCGGCCCGGTCGCAGGAGGTGCTGGCCGAGCAGGAGAAGGTCGCCCAGCGGCAGGCCGCGCTGACCGACCGCGAGCTGGACACCAAGGTCCGCAAGCCCGCCGATGCCGCCCGTTACCAGGCCGAGCAGGAGGCCGAGGCCCGCCGGGTCGCGCAGGTCAAGGAGGCCGAGGCGGACGCGCAGCGGTCCCGGCTGACCGGTGAGGGCGAGAAGGCGCACCGCGCCGCGCTCGCCGACGCCGTACGCATCGAGGGTGAGGCGGAGGCGGCCGCGATCGGCGCGAAGGGTTCCGCCGAGGCCGAGGCGATGCGGAAGAAGGCCGACGCGTTCGCCCAGTACGGGGACGCGGCCGTGCTCCAGATGGTCGTCGAGGTGCTGCCGCAGGTCGTCGCCAAGGCATCCGAGCCGCTCAGCGCGATCGACAAGATGACGGTGATCTCGACGGACGGGGCGAGCCAGCTCTCGCGTACGGTCGCCGACAACGTCGCCCAGGGGGTCGAGCTGCTCAGCTCCACCACCGGGGTCGACCTTGCCGAGTTGCTGAAGGGCATCACCCAGCGGACCGGCGCGTCCCAGCCCACGACCACGGTGCCCAGCGAGGCCAACGGGAAGGTCGACATCACCGGCTGACGTCGCCCCTGTGCTGACGTACGAGCCCGGGCGGTCCTGACACCGCCCGGGCTCGTGTGCGACGGCGCCCTGCTGGACGACGCCGCACCGGGGGTGGCCGTGCACGTTCTTCCGCCGCCGGGCGGGCTTCCCGTACGGGAGTGTGAGCTGTGTTCCTTTGGATCTGGCTGATCGGCTGGTCGGCATGCGCACTGCCCCTGGCCATCGCCTCGCTGCGGGGCTGGGCACCGGAGCGAGTCCGACGGCGTACGAGCCCGTGGGGCATTGATGTACGGCTGGAAACTGCCGGGGAGTTCGTCCGGTGGCGTCTCACATCACCGACATGGATCAACGCAGACCGCGGCGGGACGCCGGAGACCTCGGAGGGGTTTGCCGAGCATCGTCTGGGCGTTCGGGCCGTCCTCCCGGTTGTGGACCAGTCAACGGCGGCAGGTGTTCACGCACCCCGAGGGACCGTCTCCGGTGCGTCGGCGTGGACGAGCACGCGTCGGTCATGGCTCGGCGAGGTCATGGGCGTGCGTCTGCGGGGGTCTCCTTGGAGTGCTCGTCGGTGTCCTCGCGTCCTGCGGGGATTCCGGCGAGGTCCTCGACGCGGAACATGCGGGCGATCGGCACGTCGGTCGAGCTGTGCGCGATGATCGAGAAGGCGATGCACACGGCGATGAGTGTGAACGCCGTCCCGCCATGCGGGATCCCGGCCTGCAGCACGAGCAGCCCGTACACCACCGACGCGAAGCCCTTCGGCCCGAACCAGGCCGCGACCAGCTTCTCCCGACGGGTGAAGCGGGTGCCGAGCAGCGACAAGAGCAGGGAGGCCGGCCGGACCAGCAGGATGGCCAGAACCACCGCGACGTAGCCGCCGAAGGACAGGTCGCCGAAGAGCTGCGGTGTCAGCAGTGCGCCGAAGACCAGCAGCGCCGCGAACTTGGCCAGCTCCGCCAGCGCCTCCCCGAGCGGCTCGAACGCCTTCTTCGCCTCCGGCGAGCGGGCGGTGAGCACCGCACCCGCGGAAAACGCGGCGAGGTAGGGGTTGGCGTGTGTGAGGTGGCAGGTCGCGTACAGAATCACGCCGATCGCCAGGGGCAGCAACGGCTGCAGCTTGGGCTCGGCGCCCAGCAGGCGGAACCGGACGAGTTCGATCACCACGAAGGGGAGTACGAGGCCGAAGACGAGCCCGAGGACCAGCTCCAGCGCGATCTTCCCCGGGGACGCCTCGGCGTGCCCGGAGGTCGGACCGGCCGCGGCGATGAGGATGAGGACCACCGGCAGAGCGAGCCCGTCGTTGATACCGCTCTCCACGTTCAGCAACTGCCGCAGCTTTGACGGGACTTCCTTGCGCCCGACGATCGCCGAGGCGAACACCGGGTCGGTGGGCGCGAGGACGGCGCCGACCAGGAAGGACGTCGTCCAGTCCAGCCCCACCAGGTAGTGCGTGATCAGCGCCATGCCGACGAACGCCAGCGGCATGCCCAGCGCGAGCGCGCGGGCCGGATTGCGCCAGTTCTCCCGCAGCTTGGGGAAGGAGACGTGCATGCCGTCGGTGAACAGCACCGCGAACAGCGCCAGATCGGCCGTGACGGACACGATGTCGCTGTCCGGCGTGATGTGGATCAGCCCGAGGAAGCCGTCACTGACGAGCGCCCCGCCGACCAGGAAGAGGAACGAGGTGGACAGGACGGTCCGGGCGGCGAGCCCCGACAGCAGCACCGCGATCAGCAGCGCCACCCCGAAGACCACGACAAGAACCATGACCGAAACCCCCGCTCGACGAAGAGACTTGTCCTCACATCGCCGACCAGGCTTCCCGGCACACCAGTGGGGACCCTACACGTTCCTTGCACTGCGCTGACAGGTACCCGGTACGCACTCCGGCGCCCTCGGCGTAGGGCGGAATCCGGCTGTCCGTGGTCACGAAGGGGCGAGGGTCGGCGAGAGCCCGTGCTCCCGGGGCCGTCCTCATCAGCCGTCGCCCGTGACGTTGCCGCGGCCGGGGCTGCTCCGCTGGTAGATGTCGGGGATCCCGTCGGCGTCCTCATCCAGCGTCTCTTCCTCCCACAAGCGGCGGTAGATCCCGTTGCGGCGCTTGACCAGCAGCGCCGCAACGGCCGCGGCGATCAGGGAGGCGAGCAGCACAGCGGCCTTGATGCGCTCGGCTGCGGCCGGGTCGGGGAAGGCGAGTTCGCCGATCAGCAGGGCGACGGTGAAACCGATCCCGGCGAGCACCGCGAGGGCGAACACATCGGCCCATGCCAGGTCGGGGTTGAGGCGGGCCCGGGTGAAGCGCGCGGCGAGGTAGGTGCCCGCGAAGATGCCAAGGGTCTTTCCGGCGACCAGGCCGAGCATCACGCCGAGGGGCTCCGGTTGGGTGAACACCTCGCCCAGTGACCTGGTGGAGACCGCGACGCCGGCGGCGAAGAGAGCGAAGAGGGGTACGGCGACTCCTGCCGAGACCGGGTGCAGCAGATGGGAGGTCCGCTCGGCGGGGGAGGCGTCCTCACCCTTGTCGAGGGTGGTGCGCAGGATGAGGCCCATGGCCACCCCGGCGACGGTGGCGTGGATGCCTCCGTTGTACATCAGGGCCCAGATGGTGATGCCGAGCGGTACGTACCACCACCAGCCGCGCACGCGGTACCGCTGGAGTATGTAGAAGACGACCAGTCCGGCGACGGCTCCGCCGAGGGCGGGGAAGTTCAGATCACTGGGGAAGAAGACCGCGATGACGAGGATCGCGCCGAGGTCGTCGACGACGGCGAGGGTGAGCAGGAAGGCGCGGAGGGCGGAGGGCAGGTGGGTGCTGAGGACGGCCAGGACCGCGAGGGCGAAGGCGATGTCGGTGGCCATGGGCACGGCCCAGCCCTCCAGGCTGCCTCCGCCGACCTCAGCGGTCGCCGCGTACACGGCAGCCGGCACCAGCATGCCGCACAGCGCTGCGACGACCGGCAGCGCGGCCGTGGCGGGCGTCCGCAGCGAGCCCACGACCAGCTCGCGTTTCAGCTCGATACCCGCGACGAGGAAGAAGACGCTGAGCAGACCGTCGGCGGTCCAGTGCTGCACCGACAGGTCGAGGCCGAGCGCGCCGATGCCGAAGTGGAAGTCGCGGATCTTCTCGTAGGTGCCGCTCCATGGAGTGTTCGCCCACGCCAGCGCCACCACAGCCGCGGCCAGCAGGACCAGTCCGCCGACTGTCTCCGTCCGCAGGGCCTGGGCCACCGCCGCCCGCTCCGGCCACGGCAGAAGGCCGAGGAAGGTGGAACGCTCGCGTGGGGCAGCAGCCATCAGACGGACCTCCGGGGCATCGGCATGAGGGCATGTGCCCCTTCGACGCCGACCAGACTTCCCGGCACACCTGGCGTGCGGCGCCTGCTTCGGGCGGGCCGCTGACGCCTTCCGAACACCCTAACCGCCTGCAACGGGACCACACCAGGCGGCCTCTCATCTGCTGCCATGCACCACGAGAGGGTCCGTCCACACCAAGGCGCGAGGTGTGCACGGACCCTCCCCCGGCCTTGGGCCGGGAGTCCTCATGTGGCTCCACTCAGGAGCCGGGCCGCAGTCCCCGCGTGGCGCACTTCAGCCGGACGCCCTCGGGTCCTGTGGGCCGGTGGGCTCGGGTGGAGGCGCGGTGCCCGCCGCGTCCCCTTCTGGCCGGTTCGGGAGGGCCTGCCGACGGTCGGTGTGCTGTTCCGTGCCACATCAATCGTGCCGACTTCACTCCTGGGCGCCGAAACGGCGACCGACCGCCGACTCGGCCCCCACGGAATCATTGCATAATGCAAAATAAGATCGCCAGTCCGTGTGCCCAGGACGTCACCCGCGTCCGCGGCTCTGCGGGCGGGGCCCGTCGGCGGTTTCGAGGCGGACGAACGGTATGGCCCGGCCGGCGTCGCGAAACGACGTCTCGCTACCGTCGGCGGGCAGGCCCATGAACGTGCAGAGGCGGCGGGCCGTGCGGGGATGCCGACGGGAGTAGTCCGCCATGATCCGGGCGCCGTCGTCGGGGGAGAGGAAGCGGGCGGTGACTGCGTGATGGCGGTTGCCGACCTGGACCACGGTCTTCGGCTGCGCGCGCAGGTTGCGGTACCAGTCCGAGCCGGGACCGAAGCCGGAGGCGATGGTCCAGCCGAGGGGTACGGTCTCATGCGACACGACCTCGAGGACGACGTGGCGGTCGAGGCCCGTCCTGCGTCCGACGTGGTGCAGAAGGAGGAACCGCTTGCCGAGAACCGGCCCGAGCCCGACACGGAAAAGGAAGAGGGGTGCCCGCGCGGCCAGGCGCCGCCAGTCGGTCGGGAGTGGCGGTCTGGTCTCGTGGCTCTCTCTGTGGGGCATCGTCGCCTTCCAGGAGTGTCGTCAAAGGTGCCGGTCTTCGGCCTCAACCATTGCATAGTCTAAGTATGTGGCGTCAGATGGGGAAGCCGGCTCCCGGGGCGACCCGCCTATGCGCTGCCGCTCAGGGTGGGGTCCAC
This sequence comes from Streptomyces sp. NPDC096046, assembly GCF_040303285.1. Lineage (NCBI taxonomy): Bacteria > Bacillati > Actinomycetota > Actinomycetes > Kitasatosporales > Streptomycetaceae > Streptomyces > Streptomyces sp. NPDC096046. Next base: position 46,027 of record NZ_JBEOSZ010000005.1, read on the forward strand.
GGTACGGAGGGGCCCGAGCCCTGCCGGGTCCACGTCCAGCCGGGCGGGCACCTGCTGTACACCGACGATGTCGGTGAGGCCCCGGATGAGCAGGGGCCCCTACCCTCTCGCCGACCGGCCGTTCCTGATCAGAGATCCGCCGCGCAGCCGGCCCTCGAAGCCCTGCGGGAGGACCTCCTACGGCACACCGCGGGACCTCCGCACGACGACGCCGCCATACCCTGGCTACCCTTCCATGGTCATGAGAAGGGAAAATCTGTTCGCGACATGTGAGTGAGCAGGTGCTTCGGCGCGATACAAAGGACGTATGCCGCAGCACGAGACCCCAGCGGGGGCGATGGACGATGTCGACGAGGTCACCCGAGCGGTGCTGACCGCGTCCCGGTTGTTGGTGGCCGTCTCCGCCCGCTCGATCGCCGCGGTCGAGGAGAGAGTGACCCTCGCGCAGTTCCGGATGCTCGTCGTGCTCTCCAGCCGCGGGGCGACCAAACTGGTCGCCCTGGCAGACCTGCTCCAGGTGGCACCCTCGACGGCCATGCGCATGGTGGACCGGCTCATCGCCGCCGGGCTCGCCGACCGCCAGACCAACCCCGGCAACCGCCGCGAGACCCTGCTGCAGCTGACCGAGGAGGGGCGGCGCACCGTCGAGGAGGTCACCGCCCGGCGACGGGAGGAGATCGCCGGGATCGTCGCACGGCTCAGGCCGACGCAGCGGCTGGCGCTCGTCGAGGCGTTGGGCGCCTTCAACGAGGCGGGAGGGGAGCCGCCCGCTCCAGATGCGGACGATCCGGAGCCGCATCCGCTCGGTTGGGGAGCGGACGCGGCAGCGGTCCGCGAGGCGTAAGCCACCCGGCCGCCTTCGCCCCGCGCCGGTCGAAAGCCGCGCTGGTCCAAGGGTGGACCTGCCCGGCCTTCCCGCCCTTCACGGACTCCGCTGCGTTTTGCATAATGCAAGAAAAGTGCGAACGCGGTTCTCCGCACAGGCACGGGAAGTCCGCACAGGGACGGGAAGGGTGCGTGACGCATGCGCTGGTGGCGTCGCTCGCCAGGCGAGGTCGAGCCCCAGCTGATGGCGCATGTGCGTGCCACCGTATGGGGGCCTGCCGAGTTCGTCGGCTTCCCGCCGTGGTGGCTGGTCGCAGAGGGCGTGTTCGTGGCCCTGTCGGCCGTCTTGGGCATCGTCGGCACGTCTGTCCTCGGCGCTTGGACGGGGCGTCCCGAGCTGACCGACGGCGCGGTCGGCCTGGTGTGTGCGCTCGCGCTCGCTGTCCACCTGATCGTGGTGCGGGCGGGCCGGGCGCTGGTGGGCGTCGTCGTCGTGCTCGCGGTGAGCCTGGCGGCGCAGGCGCCGCAGGCCGCCGCCGGTGTCGTCCTGGCGGAACAGGGGCGGGTGCAGTCCGTGGTGGTGACGTCGGTGCGGGATGCGGGGGTGGAGCGGGGAGGCCGTGGCCGCTATCTCTGTTCCGTGGCCGACCAGCGCGGGGTGCCTCTGACGGTACGGGTCTGGCGCGGATGTGGGCAGGCCACCCGCCCCGGCGACGCCCTTGCCGTCGTCTACGACCCGCGGGGACGGGTGCCGCCGCGCGGTGTCGGGTCGGGCGTGGGGGTGTTGGGTGCGTTGCTGGGCCTCGCCGGGTGGGTGGCCGCTCTCGCCGCGGCGACGGTCGTCGCGGTCGTGCGCTCCTACCGGATGACCGTCCCGTCCACCCGTCGACGGGACGGCCCCCGGTGATCGGGTTTCGGTCGGCACTTCCGCAGGCGGTGTGACGTGGGCGTGGGGGCGTGATCCGCGAGGCGGGGAGTTCGGTGGGGCGATTTCCTGGAAGAGGGGTCGACCCTGTGGGTCGAAACTTTCCGCGGAAGGTTGATGAGGTCTTTGCCCTGTGCAAAGATGACCGCGTGGAGGCGCTGCTGGTGCTTCCTGGAGCGCCGGGAAGCCTGGTCGGCAACTGTTGCCGAGCTGACCCGGAAAGCCGATGCCACCACCTCACCCCGCCCCGCAAGATGACGAGACAGCCGATGCCGCGCCGGTGGGTGGCGATGAGTCGACCTTGCTGCAAGAGCCCCAGGAGACGGCGTTGTCGTCGAGGCTGTCCGTCCATCGGGAGGTCGGAGAAGGGCCTCCGCCGCGGCTGGTGTTGCACCTCACGGGAGATCTCGATGCCGACACCGCGCCGGTACTGCGTGAGGATCTGACCGTACTCGCCGCCCACTCGACCGCACGCTTGCTGGTGCTGAACCTGTCCGGGATCACGTTCTGTGACACCCCAGGGCTCTACACGTTGCTGGCCCTTCGCCAGACCCTGCCCCTGGCTGATGTCGACGTGCTGTTCACCAGCGCCAGCCCGGTGCTCCGGGCCGCTGCCGACCGAGCCGGTCTGACCACCCATCTGGCCCTGGAGGACATCTCCTGACTGCGGAGCCGGTGCACCCTCGCTGCCTGGCCGGGAGCGGTTCGAGTCACGTAGAGCGCTAGGCCTCGAAGTGCCCGTGGGGTGTCGCCGACGGAACAGGCCGTTTGCGGGCACCGGGGCTGCGGTGCCCACAGGAGGGCCGGGTGGCCGTGCGCGGTGTGGCCCGGATGGCTGTCGACGTGCACGGCGCTCCCGACGGCACTCGATAGGGGACAGGTGCCGCCGACATCGGACCGCTGACCGTGGGCCGGGCTGGTCGACGTCCCCATCCGCGGACGGCCTGCCCCCGACGGCCGTCGTCCGGGCCACGACGGGGTAGCTGCGACGGCCCTCGTCGGGGCCACGAACGGGTAGCCCCGACGGCACACGGTACGGATCAGTTCCTGTCGGCCATCGGTGTGACCACGGCGACGCATGCGATCCGCACGGCCGTGATGAGGGCGCCTCGCGGACACGGGCGGTGGCGCCCCCCGGCCCGGCCGAAGGCAAGACCAAAGGCCGCGCATGCCCGGAAGGCATCCGCCCGTCGCCCGTGTCGAACCCCATGCCCTGGCACTGCCGGGGGAGAAGCTACTTCACCGGCAGGAAGTCGCGGGCCGCGATGAACTCCGGTCGCCGCACCGGCGCGGCGAAGGGTTCCGCCGCTTGGTTGTCGACGCTGTTGAAGACGATGAAGACGTTGCTGCGCGGGTAGGGAGTGATGTTGTCCCCGGATCCGTGCATGCAGTTGCAGTCGAACCAGGTGGCCGAGCCGGCGGGGCCGGTGAAGAGCTTGATGCCGTGCTCGAGGGCCATCTCGGTCAGCCCCGAGGGCGAGGGAGTACCCGCTTCCTGCATCCGCAGCGAACGCTTGTAGTTGTCCTTCGGCGTGGCTCCGGCGCAGCCGAGAAAGGACCGGTGCGAGCCAGGCATGATCATCAGACTGCCGTTGGTGTCACGGTTCTCGGTCAACGCGATCGACACCGAGACCGTGCGCATCCGGGGCAGGCCGTCCTCGGCGTGCCAGGTCTCGAAGTCGGAGTGCCAGTAGAAGCCACTGGCCCCGAAGCCCGGCTTGATGTTGACCCGGCTCTGGTGCACGTACACGTCGGAGCCGAGGATCCGCCGAGCGGTGTCCACGACCCTCGGCTCGCGGACGAGTCGGGCGAAGACCTCACTGATGCGATGGACCTCGAAGACCGAGCGGATCTCCTTGGAGGAGGGTTCGGCGATGGCACGCTCGTCGTTGATCACTGCCGGATCGGCGATCAGCCGCTTCAGTTCGTCCCGGTAGGTCAGTACCTCGGTCGGGGTGAGCAACTGATCCACGGTGAGGAAGCCGTCCCGTTCGAAGCCGCGCAGATCTTCGGAGGGCTCGCCCCAGAGCACGGGGTCCTGGCGGGGCGTCACCACCTCGGCGGCACCGCGGGTCGGATAGAGGTCGGTCATGTCAGGGTCCTTCCGTGGGCAAGGGGTGGACGCCCTTCTCGTCGTGCACCTCACGGCCGGTGACCGGCGGGTCGAAGACACCGCCTCCGACGTCCGTCAGCGACCGCACGATCATGGTGTCCTCGTCTCTCGTCAGGCGGTCTGGCGTACGGCCCGGGCGAGAATGCGCAGGCCCTCGTCGAGCTCGTCGGTGGTGACGGTCAGCGCGGGCAGCAGTTTGAGGACCTCGTCCTGCGGGCCCGAGGTCTCGACGAGCAGGCCCAGTTCGAAGGCGCGGGCACATGCCCGGGACGCCCACCCCTTGTCGTCGAACTCCAGGCCCCACACCAGCCCCCGGCCCCGGTGGCGGGCGCCGGTACCCGGGTGCTCGGCGACGATCTCGCGCAGGGCGGCCTCGGTCTGCTCCCCGCGGGCGATCGTCTGCTTCGTCATGCTGTCGCCGTCGGCCCAGTACGTGTCCAGGGCTGCCGTCGCCGTGACGAACGCGGGGTTGTGGCCACGGAAGGTGCCGTTGTGCTCCCCGGGCTCCCAGACGTCGAGTTCGGGCTTGAAGAGGGTCAGGGCCATGGGCAGGCCGTAGCCGCCGATGGACTTGGACAGGGTGATGATGTCGGGGACGACGCCGGCCTCCTCGAACGAGAAGAACGTTCCTGTCCGCCCGCAGCCCATCTGGACGTCGTCGACGATCAACAGCATGTCACGCCGCTCGCACAGGTCCGCCAGAGCGCGAAGCCACTCCGGGCGGGCCACGTTGACACCGCCCTCGCCCTGGACCGTCTCGACGATCACGGCGGCGGGCTGGTTGAGCCCGGACCCTTGGTCCTCCAGCAGCCGTTCGAACCACAGGAAGTCGGGGACACGGCCGTCGAAGTAGTTGTCGAACGGCATCGGGGTGCCGTGCACCAGCGGAATCCCCGCGCCGGCACGCTTCATGGAGTTGCCGGTCACGGCCAGCGAGCCGAGGGACATGCCGTGGAAGGCGTTGGTGAACGAGACGATCGCTTCCCGGCCCTTGACCTTGCGCGCCAGCTTCAGCGCGGCCTCCACGGCGTTGGTGCCGGTGGGGCCGGGGAACATCACCTTGTGGGCCAGGCCGCGTGGGCGCAGCACGAGATCCTGGAAGCGCTCCAGGAAGGCCCGCTTCGCGGTCGTGCTCATGTCCAGGCTGTGCGTGACACCGTCGCGTTCCAGATAGTCCAGCAGGGCGCGTTTGAGCACCGGGTTGTTGTGTCCGTAGTTGAGCGCTCCGGCACCGGAGAAGAAGTCCAGGTAGGCGCGACCGTCCTCGTCGTGCATCCGGCTGCCCTGGGCCCGGTCGAACACGACGGGCCAACCGCGGCAGTAGCTACGGACCTCGGACTCCAGCGTCTCGAAGACGGACAGGGAAGGCTGGGTGACAGTCACTGCGGTACGTCCTTCGGGGAGTTGGGCCGGGTCGGCGGGTTGTTGCGGTACAGAACCTGGGGCTCATGCCCGAGACCCTTGGGGAACAGGTCCTCGTCGAATGCCACCCGCCGCGCGACCGAGGTCTGCGGGTGCTCCGGCCGTAGGTGTCCGGCGATGAATCCGAGGGTGCGGCCATGTCCGTCACGCGCCACGACGGAGGTGCCGGAGAAGTCGCGGCGCCACAGCGGATAGGGGGACGAGGAGTCGAGGTCGCGGACCCCCGTATCACCAGCGATGCGCCATATCGCGGCACCGTCAGCAGTATCGGGAGAGCCGAGCGTCGATACCTGGCAGGACCAATCCGTTTCCTTGCTGACTTTCATGAGTGACAAACCTAGATGGAGAAGTTGAAATGCGCAGCGCATGAATCTCTCACCACACTCTTGTCCCCGATGTCAGGTGGCGGCCGGGAACCAGCCAAAGAGGGGCATAGCGGGGCGGCATTTCGGGCATCACTGTGGCGCGTTACGCTGCGATAACGATCCGTCAATCCGCTCGTTTGGCGCGCTTCTTATGGGGAACGGAAAGGGGCGGGATCATATTCTCGTCCGGCCGAGAATGGGTGCGCGCTGCACGACTCCGGCAGGAAGTCCACCGGAGCCGTGTGGTCCTGCATAAAGGGGCGGCCGAGTGCTCGGCGAACCGTCTTGAGGAATTCACGAGTCCGCTTCCGTCCCGGATCTCCGAGGAGCTTCCCCGGTGGGCCGGACTCGATGACGCGACCCGGTCGAGCCTCATGACCTCGTCGGATACGTCCCGTGCGAACTGGTCCTCACGGGTGACGGACCGCATCGTGAGGTCGATGCCCGCCGCGATGTCACGTGGCAGGCCCCGAATTTCTGCGGCTGCTGAGGGCGCGTGACCGCTTGAAATGGAGGAACGGTATTTCAGCCCTTAGGTGGGTCTGGAAAAGGCCTTTTGCCCTCGGCGGCACGAGTTCCCTCACGTGCGGAACCCTGAACTTTTTGACCACGTTCTCGAGCGGCGACAATGCAGCTCGATCACGAGCCCCGGAATGTGAGAACCAATGTGCGAGAGTTGTTCGTGCTGGCTGCGATCACACCCCTGTCCGTCGGGTCAGTGGCCAAGTCTTCCCTGACCGCAGTCGACAAGCGCCCGGCTTTGTGGAGATCGCCTCGTGAAGGGTCTGCGCCCCCGAAGGAGGCGCCGCCGCCCTCCGGACGGGAACCCTCTGAGGGGCGCGCTGCCGGTATGCGTCACGCGGTAAACCTCCCCGGACGTTCGTTCGCGGTCGGCTCTGAAGTCGCTCGGGCCGGGCCCTCGGCCCGGCACCCATCTTGAGCCTATGCAAGCTTTGCTCTGCGGAACCATTCCATGTTCTTTACCGTTATGGAATCGAAGCCGAAGCCGAAGCCGAAGCCGAAGCCGAAGCCGACGGCCGGGAGCCGCCCCCCTGCGTACGTCGTGGAGCCCTTGAGCCGACGTCGGTCGGGCGCGCCATCAGGCGGTCGCGGCGTGCGCCTGCACCGCGCGCAGGGCGCTCTGGTGACTGAGCCAGCCGACAGGCTCGCCATGGGCGCGGTCGAGCACCGGAACCCCGGTGCCCGCCGCCGACAGCAGGGAGTGCAGCGCCTGTGCGAGGGGCTGGTCCGCGACGACGGCTGCCGGTGGTTCGGCGAGCTGCCCGACCCGTGCGGGCGCGGCCTGCGGTTGCTCGGCCAGGGCCTCGGCAACGGCCTGGGCGGTCACCACTCCGACGTAGGCTCCGGCCTCGTCCACCACCGGCAGCGCGCCGTGGCCGGACAGGCTCAACAGGTGCGCGGCGTCGGGGAGTGACGCGGAGGACGGCAGGGGTGAAGGAAGCGGCTCCATGACGGTGCCGACCTGCTGGGAGCCGATGCGCGCCCCGGGCGCCGGGCCGTCGAGATCGATACCGCGCCGGCGCAGCTTCAGTGTGTACACCGTCTCGTGCGACAGCAGGCGGCTGGTGGCGGTGGCGAGCACGATCGCCAGCATCAGCGGCAGGATGATCGAGTACGCGCCGGTCAGCTCGAAGAGGATCACCACGGCGGTGATCGGCGCGCGGGCGGCGCCGGCGAAGACGGCGCCCATACCTACCAGCGCGTAGGCGCCCACCGCCCCGGCCGTCCCGGGCAACAGATCGTGTGCGCCGATGCCGTACGCGGCGCCCAGCATCGCCCCGATGAACAGGCTGGGGGCGAACACCCCGCCGGAACCGCCGATGCCGATGGTCAGGCTCGTTGCCAGCATCTTGCCCGCCAGCAGCACCAGCAGGAACCCGATTGCGTAGCCGCCGCCGGTGGCCTTCTCCAGCACCGGGTAGCCGACGCCGTACATCTCCGGCAGGGCGAGCAGCACCAGGCCGAGCAGCAGTCCGCCGACCGCCGGCCGCAGCCACTCCGGACCGCGCCAGAGCCAGTCGCAGGCGTCCTCGACCGCGTACAGGAACCGGGCGAAACCCACCCCGATCACGGCGGCGACGATGCCCAGCAGGGCGAACAGTCCGTACTGGACGAGGTGGTCGACGTGGAAGTCGGGCAGGCTCAGGAAGGCCACGTCCCCGAAGGCCGCCCTGCCGATCACGCTTGCCGTCACGCTGGCCAGCACCGTCGCGCCGAAGGCCTCCGTGCTGAAGGTGCCCGTGATCAGCTCCATGGCGAAGAAGACGCCGGCCAGCGGGGCGTTGAAGGTGGCGGCGATGCCGCCCGCCGCGCCGCAGGCCACCAGAAGCTTCATCCGGCCCTCGGTCACCTTCGTCACCCGGCCCAGCGTCGAGCCGAGTGCCGAGCCGATCTGCACGATCGGCCCCTCACGGCCCACCGAGCCGCCCGATCCGATGGTCAGCGCGGAGGCGAGCGTCTTGACGACGGCGACCTTGGGGCTGATCCGGCCTCCGCGCTGGGCGACGGCCAGCATCACCTCGGGTACGCCGTGCCCCCGTGCCTCCTTGGCGAACCGGTGCACCAGCGGTCCGTACAACAGCCCGCCGAGGACGGGGACGAGGAGCACGAAGTACGGGCCCAGCCACGGTACGTACGGGTTCCCGGAGCCGGGAGAGGCCGCGTAGTCGGCATGACCGGAGAAGAGGCGTGTGAAGGTCTCGATGCACCAGCGGAAGACGACCGAGCCCCCGCCGGCCCCGGCGCCGACGACCACGGCGAGGACCATCAGGGCCCAGGGCGCGGAGCCCGGACCATCCAGGGTGCGCGGGGGCCGGAGACCGCTCGGCGCGATCCCGGTCCATCGCCTCGCGGGCTGGTGGTCTGTGACCGCCTGGCTCATGCGCATTGCTGCCCCTTCCGTACCTTTGCATTATGCAAAAGCTGTCAAGGGGCTTGAACACCGCCTGTTTCGTGCGGCCCGGGAGAACGGTCAAGACGGCCGCTGTGGACACGACTCGGTGACTAACGTGCGCCCACGTCCCCCCGGACACGTCGTCGGCCGGCCGCTGGTCCGATGTCCGAGAGTCGTGCCCGAGCGTCGTCGGCGCGGCTCGGACTCGGGCAGCGAGCGCCGCTGAGCGAGTACGGCCGCGGCCGGAGCCAGCCCTTGCGGGGGGCCCGGGTTCTTGTCTGTGCGCTGTGGATTGCTGTTGAGCACCGCGGTGATGAAGAGGCCCAGGAAGGCGATGATGACGAACACGGTGATGGCGACCAGCCACCGACTGTGCCGCTCGTCCTCTTCCTCCTGGCTGTCGGTTCCCTCCTGGCTGTCGGTTCCCTCCTGGCTGTCGGTTTCCTGCTTGCTGCCAATTTCCTTCTGGCTGTCGGTGGTCCTGTCGCCGGGCTCGTCGGGGAACTGCTGGTTGAGGGCGTCCATGAGGGCGGCCAGCGAGGGATCGTCCTGCGCGAGGCGCCTCTCGAGCTGCGCGATGATGCGTCCGTCGTTCATCTCGGGGTTCATGCTCGTCACCTCGGCCCTTGTGTGACGGGGTCGGCACCGGACGGCTCCTTCGGCTGTCGGAGCATGTCGACGAGGCGGAAGATCTCCATCGGCAGCGGGAAGATCAGGGTGGAGTTCCGTTCGGCGGAGATCTCCGCCATGGTGGACAGGATCCGCAGGTGGAGGGCCGCCGGGTGGCCTTCGAGGCGGTCGGCCGCGTCCGCGAGGGTTTCGGCGGCCTCGTACTCGCCTTTCGCGTGGATGACCTTGGCGCGCCGGTCGCGTTCGGCTTCGGCCTGGCGGGCCATGGCGCGGCGCATGGCCTCGGGCAGTTCGACGTCCTTGACCTCGACGAGGGTGACCTTGACGCCCCACGGGTCGGTGACGCCGTCGATGATGCGCTGGAGCCGCTGGTTGATCTCGTCCCGGTTGATCAGCAGCTCGTCGAGATCCACTTGGCCGAGGATGCTGCGCAGTGTGGTCTGGGCGATCTGTGAGGTGCCCTGGACATGATCCTCGATGGCCACGACGGAGCGGTTGGGGTCGACGACGTTGAAGTAGGTGACGGCGTTGACCCGTACCGTGACGTTGTCCTTGGTGATGACGTCCTGCGGGGGAATGTCCATGGTGATGGTCCGCAGGGAGACGCGGACCATACGGTCCACCACGGGGATGATGAAGAAGAGGCCCGGCCCTTTGGCGCCGATGATCCGGCCGAGGCGGAAGATCACCCCGCGTTCGTACTCGGGCACGATCTTCACCGAGGCCATCAGCAGCATGAGCAGGACGACCGCGCCGATGATGATGCCGATCAATCCGGTGTCCATGGTCTGTCCTCCTGTTCGTTCCGGGCGCCGTCATCGGCGTCGACGAGGAGTTCGAGCCCCGCGACTTCCACGACGCGTACGCGCTGTCCTGCGGCGACGGGGGCGGTGCGCCCGCGGACGGCCCACCAGGCGCCGTCGAGGAACATCTGGCCGGTCTCGCCCTCGACCCGGCGCACGACGGCCACGCGGCCCAGCAGGCCCTCGTGCCCTGTGGTCGCGGGCGCCCTGCGTGCTCGCCAGGCCAGCCGCCCGGCGAGTACCGCGCCACCGCCGACCGCCACCGCGGTGGGCCACAGCACGGCGGGATCGACCCCGAGCTCACCGCGGAAGAGCAGGATCCCGGCGAAGACGAGGGCGACGGCCCCGCCCGCGGCGAAGACACCGACTCCGGGCGTGAGCACCTCCGCGGCGAACAGGGCCGCGGCCAGGAACAGCAGCAGTAGACCGGCGACGTTGAAGGGCAGCACACTCAGCGCCACGAAGCCGAGCACGAGCAGGACCACACCGATGACGCCGCCCACGCCCACGCCCGGGCTCGCCAGCTCATAGATCACGGCCAGGGTCCCGATCGACAGGAAGAGGAACGCCAGCTCCGGACTGGCCAGCAGTTGCCGGACCTCACCGAAGAACCCGAGGTCGTGCGTCTCGACCCGGGCGTCCGCCGTGTTCAGCACGACCTCGTGCTCCGCGCCCTGCGCGCCCACGACGACCCGTCGGCCGTCCACCTCGTCGAGCAGAGCCCCACGTGAGGACGCCACGAGGTCCACGACGCCGGTGCGGACGGCCTCACGATCGGACACCGACGTGCCCTCACGGACCATGTCCCGGGCGAAGTCGGTGCTGCGGTCCCGTTGCTCGGCGATGGACACGGCGAACGCGGCCGAGTCGTTGACCACCTTCTCGCCCGCCTCCTCGCCCTGGCCCGTCACGGGGGTGCCGGCCCCGATATGGGTCCCGGGGGCCATGGCGGCCACGTGCGCGGACATCGTGAGGTAGGCACCCGCGGACGCCGCGCGGGCGCCCGACGGGGTGACGTACACGATGACGGGGACGTCCGAGGCGAGGAAGTCCTGCACGATCTCCCGGGTCGCCTGCAGCAGGCCCCCAGGGGTGTCCATCTCGATCACATAGGCCGTGTGCCCTTCCCGCTCGGCCGCGCGCAGCCCCTCCCCGAGGTGATCAGCGATGACAGGGGTGATCGTGCCGTCGACCCGTGTGACGAGCACCGTCGAGGACTGGGCCGTGCTCATGGCCGGGGCGGCCAGAAGGCAGGCAAGCGCTGTCAGGAGGATCCCGACGACCCTCCGGACCAAAGGCACTGAGCGGAATCGGGGCATACCACGGGGCCCCCTTGTCGCTGACACCCGTCCTGACCGGTCGCGTCCCCTGCCACGGACGCTCGTCGAATGGATACCCCCGCGGTGGGGCCGAACGCGTTGTCGCGCGTGTGCAACGATGGCCGTTTCGGGCCGATGCAGGTTGCCGACCTCCGGCAAGGTGCACGGAGTCGAAAGGGCTCTCACCCCCGGCGATCCGCACCCTGATGGCCCGCATGCCCGTTCGTCGCCGAAGACAACGAGCCGGCCGGACAGAAGCCGCCCGGCCACACCCCTTCACTTCATCCGAGCTGTCCCTTCCTTCCCGGCAGCGGCAAAATGCAAGGAGATCCGCGGAAGCGGACGAACGAGGTGAACGCGAGATGACCACCAGCAGCCACCCCCGCGCCAAGGGCACGGGGAACGGACAGCCGCACGAGGGGAACGGCCAGCCGCACGAGGAGGTGCTGGCCCGGGCCCTGGTGCGGTTCGGTGAGCTGAACGCCGAGGAGCGGTCCCGTCTGCGCCGGGAAGCGGAGCATGCCGCTGACGACGGCACCCCGCTGCGCCGACTCATCGAGACGTACCTGGACGCCTTGTGGCGTGGTCACTCGGCGGCGGCCGAGAGACCACCCCGCGCCGCCGCGGCGATCCCGGCGGACGCTTTGCGGGCCGTTCGCGACGTCGTGGTCATCCTCACCGAGGCGTACGAGGCCACGCACAGGTCGGCGATCAGGCGGGAGGAGGAGATACGCCACGCCTTCCTCGACGAGTTGCTCCGCGGCGCGGGCGATCTCGGCCGTATGGCGGAACGGGCCCAGGAGGTGGGCTTCCGGCTCGCTGGACCGCATCGCGTCGCCGTGGCGCGGGCCGAACCCGGCTTCACGGCCGCGGACCCTGCCGTCCGTTACGTCGAGGAAGCCATGTGCCCGGGTCGCGACGGGTGCGAGAGTCTGGTCGCGGCGAAGGACGGCGAACTGGTCTGCGTCTCCTCGGGAAGCGGAACGGCCGTCATCGAGCGCTTCGCCGAACACGTCCGGCGTTCGGCTGCCCGGCACCCCCGGACCGCTGTCAGCCGTCCCCGGCCAGGGGCGAACGGCGTGGCGCGTTCCTACCGTGAAGCGCACGAGACCTTCGACCTCGCCGACCGCCTCGGCGCTCACCATCCCGTGATCCACGCGTCAGACCTCTTGGTGTTCCAGGTTCTGGGCCGGGACCGCGCGGCCATCACCGACCTCGTGGACACAGTGCTCGGCGGCCTCCAGGAAGCCCGCGGCGGCCCGGGGACGCTGCTGCGTACCTTGACCACATACTTCGACAGTGGCTGCGCCAACACCGTCACCGCCCGACGACTGGGACTCAGCGTTCGTGCCGTGACCTACCGGCTTGCCCGGGTGCACACGCTGACGGGGTACGACCCCGACGTTCCCGACCAGCGCTACGCCCTGCAGACCGCCACTCTCGGAGCGCGCCTGCTCAACTGGCCCACGCTCCCGCTGCAGCCGGCCGACTGAGGCGCAGGAGCCCGGGGGCGCCCCCCGGCTGGACGCCGGTCTCCCTGAGCACGCCCGTTTCCCGACGGCGCGGCGCGGAACACGGTGATTGAAATGCTATGAATGTCGGATTCGGGAGGGGTCATGCAGTGCTACGACTGTCTCGCCGCGGACCGTACGACCGTGGCGGCAGCGGTATGCGTCTCGTGCGGTGCGGGGTTGTGCGCGGAACACGTGCGCGAAGAGAACAGGGAGGTCCGCCAGGTGGTCGGGATGGGCAAGGCCACCCATGATCCTCCCGCCCGCAGACTCCTCTGCGCGGCCTGCTCTTTCGCGGTACACCGGGTTTCGACGGAGGACCAGCCCTGAGGCCCGTGCTCCGGTGCCACGGGGTTCGATTCACCGTCCGCCCTCGACGGCGCGGTCGCGGGCGGACCAGGCCATGACCCCGGAACGGACGAAGTCGGCGCCTGCCGGAGAGTCGAGCGGCCATGAGGCCGGCCTCCAGGCGGCAGGGCCTTGCCTCCGGCCGAGTGCCCGAAGCGGCGCGCTCCCGCACGGTCAAGTGACCGAAGTGGGCGGCACCCAGGTCGCCCTGGTCCCGGCCCAGGTCCTGCTTCCCGCTCGGGGCCGCTCGATTCGGGCCCCGGCGGCTCACTCCTCCAGCGTCAGGGGCGCGACGATCAGGCGACGCGCCCGCCGCCGTCCTCGGACTCTTCTTCCTCTTCGTCGGGCAGATGGACGTCATGGACGGCGATGTTCACCTCCACGACCTCCAGACCGGTCATGTTCTCCACCGCCTGGATGATGTTGGCGCGTACGTCCCCGGCGGTGTCGACGATGGAGGCGCCGTACTCGACGATGACGTCCAGGTCAACAGCCGCCTGACGCTCGCCCACCTCGACGCTGACGCCTCGGGTGATGTCGCCGCTTCCGCCGGGCACCCGCTCTTTCACGGCCCCGAACGCCCTGGCCACTCCTCCGCCGAGGTTGTGGATCTCGGGGATCTCGCGAGCTGCCATGCCCGCGATCTTGGCTACGACCTTGTCCGCGACTGTGGTGTCCCCGCGGATCCCGGGAGGAGCATCGGTACCCCTGCGGCCTTTCAGCGTCGTCCCCTTCTCGCCCGCCTCGTTGCGGGATCTCGTCCCCGCGTCGGCGCTGGTGCGGTCCGTGGTCTCCGGCATGGCGGTCACCTTCCGCTCTCAGAGCTGGTTTGTGAACGGTGCAATCCCTTCAAACTCTAGGCCAGTCGGGCTTAATGGGAAAAAGATGACCAGGCGGGCGGTCCGTGTGCGTCTGCGGGGAGGGCTTGCTGGTTGGAGAGGGCGATGGCCAGGGCTCCGGCGGCCGTCGGGTGCAGCGGGGCGCGGTCCGCCGGCCCTTGGACGTACGGCTGGGCACTGCACAGGCGGTGTCCCTCGAAGTCGGGCTTCACCGTGGTGAAGCCCGCGGCTTCGGCTCCCTGGCGCAGGACGGTGTTGAGGGCGGCCAGTCGTGAGCTCAGCACCTCTGCTTTGCGCCGGGTGAGACCTTCGTCGCTCAGGCAGGTGACGTCCGGGCCGAAGGGGTCGTAGTACTCGTTGACCAGCACCGTCGGGTGCTGGGGGAGGGCGCCCAGGCGACGCAGAAGCGTGCGGTAGTCCAGGGCGAAGCGGGCGAGGCGGTTCTGGAAAAAGGCCGTTGAGGCGCGGTCGTCGCACGACGGAGAGATCGCGCACAGCTGGACCAGGTCCGACCAGCGCACGTCGTTGGCCCCGACACCGACCATGACGGCGAACGCCTCGGTGGCTCGCTGGGCCTGGGCGAACTGCGGTGGGGCAACCCGTTCTCCGAGAATCTGTACACCCAGGACGCCGTCGCGGACCGTGGCGCCGGAGCAGGCGAGGTTGAGCACCTTCCAGTCGTTGGCACGGGCCAGCGCCTGGGGGTACGAGTCCGCACTGCGCTGACATGCCCGGTCGAGGTCGCTGGGGTCGGGCAGGGGGCGGTTGCCGGTGCCCGCGGCGGTCGAGTCTCCCAGGACCACCGCCCGCACCTCGCCCAGGGGCGGGCCTTCGGCCCTGGGCACCGGGGCCAAGGGGCTGGCGCCGACGAGATCGCGCAGCGACCGCACCTCGCGCAGCACCTGCGGGGTGTCCGAGGCCAGCAGGTGGAGACCAATGGTGTTGACCGCGGTGACCAGGGCGAGGCCGGTGGCCAGGACCAGGACGGTCCTGCCGGGCGGTATGCGGCGCAGGCCCGTCCAGGCGAGCAGCGGAAGCGCAACCAGTCCGGCGGCCACCCCGGTCTCCCAGGCGCCGTAGCGGAGCCAGCCCGACGCCAGCTTCCGTCCCACCTCAAGGGTGAGCCGTTGGTGATCGCCGGACCGCAGCAGGCGAGCCACCTCCGCGTCCTCCTTGATGCGGGTCAGCTCCAGCCGGGGCCTGATCGGCCCCTCGAAGTGCGGTCCTGTCGGGAGCGTCTGGCCGAACAGATCGAGCCGGCCGGGGCCGGACAGGGTCCAGCCGAGCGGGGCGGCGCCCACGCGCACCGTCTGGCCGGCCGCGGACACCGGTTGCAACGGGGTGATCCGCACAGCCAGCCACACCGCGGCCAGCGCCAGCCCCGAAAGCCCCAAGGCGTACCAAGCGATGATCGCTACCCTGTGTCGCCCCCGGCCGGGCTCGCGCCGGGCCGGTCGTTGCCGCCTCGGTTTCACCGGTCCTGCCCCGGTGCCGCCGACGCGGTGCCGACTCTCGGCCATCGCACCGGCGCAACCGTCATTCCGGTGAAGGGGAGGTCAGTCCCGGTGCGTCGGTGGCGTCGTCGTCGACGTACGTGGGGATCTGGGAGTGCACCTGCAGGGCGATCTCGCCGGCGCGTTCGAAGCGGAGGGTGATCCACACGTAGTCCCCGCCCCGGATCTGCCGGCGCACATCTTTGAGCAACAGGTGTGTGCTCCCCCTCTCCAGTTCGACGAGTTCGCCGGAGGGGAGTGCGACCGGCCCTCGTTCGGCGCCATCGGCGTTCACGATGTCGACGGACCGGGCGACGGTCGTCTCCGCGCCGAGCAGCCTGTCGGTGCGCTCCCCTTGGTTGAACAACCAAACGTAGAAGGGGGCGTCGTCCCCCGGCTCCCACGGGCCGTCCGGGGGCTCGGCGATATGGGCGTAACGAATCAGGACCGGACCGACACGCGCGTTGGCGCCAGGGGGGTTGTATTCGTTGTCCTCACCGCCGCACCCGGTAACGCCCCAGACAGCGGCGAGACAGCCCACCACCATGAGCGTGACCGCCCCGCGCCACCGCTTCGATGTCCTCAAAGCAAGTCTCATGCCATTCCTTCTGCGTCCGGGTGGCACACATCCGATGCTGTCAGGCATGCCACGCCACCACTGTGGTGCCTCAGCCGTTGGTCCGATCGGAGGAACGGGACAGACGGCGGCGGCTGCAGGCGCCCATGCGGAGGCCGAAGGGAGATGCACCGCCTTCAGGCCGCTTCCGCCGCTTCCGCCGCTTCCGCCGAGATGCGGTTAGCCGCCGGCCGCCGCGGCGACGGGGCGGTGGGCCGTGTGCGGCCATTCACTGCTCATTGAGCCGAGGAGCAGCCGGCGCGGGCGTCCACCAGCAGGTCGACGGCCGGCGCCACCGTCACGTGGACGGCGCATACGATCCACGGCCACAGCGGGAAGACGCGCGTCACCGCGGGCCGGTGACCACCACCGCGTAGCGGCCCACTCCGATGAGGTCGTCGCCCGGGATCTGCTCATCCCCGGTCAGCAGGCGGGAGACGCGTCCTGACTGCTCGTCGAACTCGACGTCCATCACCGTGCCCATCTCGAACCCCGTTTCGGTCAGAACGGCCTTCCCGACGGGGTCGTGCACGGCGTGGGCGTGATCGCCGGTGTCCATCTCCTTCTCGTCGCGGATGCGGTCGGCCTCCTCGATGGACACCGCGTCCGGTCCGAAGGACTGGACGTCTTCCCAGAGGAGAGCGTGGTGTCCCCGTCCCCGCGTCTTCAGGCGCAGACCGGCGATACGCGACGGTGAAGGGGCGACGGTGCACGCGGCGAGCGTTCCGAGGGTCTCGGCCGTCGTCAGGTCCACGACGGCCCTGCCCTGAGCCTTGCTGAGCAGCATCGGTCAGTCCTCCTGCGGCTCGTGCGGGGGGTGGTTGCGCAGCCCTTCCACGGCGGCACCGAACCCTTCGAGGTCCCCCGCGCTGTGCTCCGCGGTGGCGTCGGGGACGAGGATGCGTTCACCGGAGACGGTGACGGGGCCGGCGACGGGCAGGAGAACACGTCGGCGCTCGGCGGTTTCCACCTCGTATCCCGTCACCGCCGGATTCCGGCCGGTCGCGATGACAGCGTCGGTGACGACTCCCAGCCGTGTGCCGCTGCGGGTCGTGATCGCGACACCCAGTACGTTGACCCCGGCGCGCTCGTCCTCGCCCGGTCCGGCGGCGGTGTCGTCCTCCTCCAGTGCGTTCTCGTCGCGGACCATGACCGCGTGCGGTCCCAGGGCGTGGACGTTCCTCCAGAGCAGGGCGCGGTGGAGCGGACCCGCCAGCAGGCCGCGGCCGGCGAGGGTGAAGCAACGGATGTCGCCGGTCGAGGAGTCGAAGACGAGGTCCTTGACCTGCCCGATGTCGTCTCCCGCCAGAGTCACCACGGGCTTCTTGGCGATCTCGCCGGCTCGCATGTAGACGGTCATGACGTCCGTCCTCCCCCTTTGCCCGGAGGGCGGCGACCCTGCGCTATCACTCCACCGGACCGGCGCCGCGCCTGCAGCACCGCGACGCAGACGGCGACGGCGGCGAGGATCGCCAGCGCGACGATGAGCCAGCTCCACCATTCCATTTCGGTGCTCCTCTTCCCCCGCACGGCAACCCGTGCGGGCTACTCGTTCAGGATCTCTCCGGACGTGTTCAGGTGTCGAGCGGACGGGGACGGCCCTGCGGCGGTAGGCGCCGTCACTCGGCGGGGAGGGTGAGGGTGCCGTCGTCGTAGTCGACGGTGATCGAGCCGAAGTCGCTGAGCACATCCGAACCGAGCAGGCCCTGAATGCCCTGGCTTCCCTTGGGAGGCCCCAGGTCGATGACCGTGACCTCACCCGGGTCGAGACGTATCTCGCCGACCTCCCACCGGTCCACCCGGGCGACGGGAACCTCCCCCGTGCCGATGACCCCGCTCACCGAGCGTCGCTCGCCGGTGCGTTCCAGGCCCACCCGGTCGGCGACCTCCTCGCCGACGACGCTCGTGGAGGCCCCGGTGTCCAGGGCGAAAGAGAAGGGCCCCCGGCCTTCGATACTGACCGGGACGAACGCCAGCGTCCTGCCGTCCTGCTCCATGACCCGCAGCGGTACCTCGCGCGCGCCCCCCGGGAGAGTCCGCGACGCACCCGGATCGTCGCGGTCCTCGACCAGAACGCAGCCCGCGAGCAACGGTGCGGCCACGAGTGCCGCGAGGAGCCGGCGGGGCCTTCGCCGATGTCTCGCGCCGGACGCTCTCTCGTCCCGCGTGCTCATGCGGCTGGGGTGCCCGCCCGACAGCCGCGCAAACCGGCGCCGACTGTGGCCGGTATCGAAATTCTGTGTCAGGCACCTGACTCGGGGGTAATCCGTCACAAAGACATGAGGAGGGGGCAAAGGGGAGGGGACAAAGAGGCAGAGGAGGTAAGAGCGATGCTTCTGCTGGCGCTTCTGCTCGTGCTGGCCACCGGCGCGTTCGCGGTCATCGCCGTCGTGGAGAACTTCTCGGGCGGCCCCGAGTACACGGTGGAGATCTTCGGCAACCAGATCGCGACGCTGACCCCGCCTGGAGTCTTCCTCTCGGGCGTGGCACTGACGCTGATCTTCTGTCTCGGACTGGCGATGCTCTCGGCCGGACAAAAACGGCATCATCGGCGCATGCATGAAACCTCCGCATCCCCGTCGGCCAACTGGACGACAGATGAGCGAGAGGGACGGCACCCGTCCCGATCAGGCCACCGCCGTCGCGGTCGGCACATCTTCGGGCACTGACGTCCTCATCTCGCGCACAGGTGCCATCAGAGGCTCGGCCGTTTCCGGGGGCCGGGTGGGGCCGAGGAGTCCAGGTGGGACCGACCGGGCGGCGGGACGAACCGGGAGGTGGCCGCTATGCGGGCGACGTTCTCACTGGGCCGTGTGGCCGGTATTCGGGTGGGGGTGCACTGGAGCGTCCTGGTCATCTTCGTCCTGATCCTGTTCGGGCTGGCAAGCGGCAGCTTCCGTGAGGCCCAGCCCGACCGTCCGGCATGGCAGTACTGGCTCGCGTCAGGAGTGACCGCGGCGCTGTTCCTGCTGTCGCTGCTGGCTCATGAGATCAGCCACGCGCTGGTGGCCCGTCGCAACGGAGTGGCCGTCGAGGACATCACCCTGTGGCTGCTCGGCGGACTCGCGCGGCTCAGGAGCGAGGCGACCACGCCCGGAGCGGAGCTGCGCATAGCCGGGGTGGGGCCGCTGGTCAGCTTGCTGCTCGGCGGGCTGTTCGCTCT
This sequence comes from Streptomyces sp. NPDC096046, assembly GCF_040303285.1. Classification (NCBI taxonomy): domain Bacteria; kingdom Bacillati; phylum Actinomycetota; class Actinomycetes; order Kitasatosporales; family Streptomycetaceae; genus Streptomyces; species Streptomyces sp. NPDC096046. Next base: position 65,313 of record NZ_JBEOSZ010000005.1, read on the forward strand.
GGCCGCCGGATTGCTGGCCGCGTACTCCGATGCCGAACTCGTGGTGGCGGCGCTGGCCTGGCTAGCGGGGATCAACATCCTGCTGGCCGTCTTCAACGCCCTGCCGGCCGCGCCCCTGGACGGCGGCCGGCTGTTGCGAGCGGCGGTGTGGTGGAAAACCGGTAGCCCGCTACGCGCCACCGTGGTGGCCACGGCTGCGGGACGGTTCCTGGGATGGACGCTGGTGGCTCTCGGCCTGTACCTCGTTCTGGTCGGAGCCGTCTTCAGCGGCATCTGGCTGGTGGTCATCGGCTGGTTCGTCATCGCGGTGGCCACGGCGGAGGGCGGCCAGGCGAAGCTGCGTGAACTCCTGGGCGGAATCCCGGTGAGGGACGCGATGACACCCGACCCCGTGACCGTCCCGGCCGCCACCACGATCAGCGAGTTCCTGGCCGACCCCCGTTTCCGCTACCGGCACTCGGCCTTCCCCGTCGTCGACGCCGACAACGTCGCGGCCGGTCTGGTCACCTTCAAGGGCGCCGACGTGGTCGCCGAGAAGGAACGGCCCTCCATCCCCGTCACCCACGTGATGGTGCCGGTCGACGACCTGCCGACTCCCCGCCCCGACGACCCGCTCGCCCGGCTGGTTCCCGAGTTGCAGGCCAATCCCGCCCACCGCGCCCTCGTACTGGAAGGCGACCGACTGGCCGGCATCGTCACTTCTTCCGACATCAGCCGCGTCACGTCCTGGCTGAGCTCGTCATCCTCCTGGCGGAAGCGGACCTTGTGACGGCCGCGGTCCACTGAGATCCGACCGACCTCACGCCGCCGTGGCCGAGGGCGCGACACATCATCCACGCTTCGCGCTGAGGTTTGGACGCTGTCGCCGCCGGCTCAACGGCCGCCCACGCACAACGCTCGCCTGGGAGACCCCGGTCGAGCGCGTGCCCCACCTGCCCGCCGGCACACGTCGGTGATCACTGTTGCAGCGATCCCTCGAAAGTGCCTGGCGGCGCCGGGCTTGGCGTGGGCACCGCCTTCGGCGCCGTTTCCAGTTCCTGGACAGTACCGCCGCCCGGTTCGGTACGCGGTGTGCCCGCTGTGGTGGACAGCCAGGACCAGGCCCCGAGGGCCACAGCGATGGCCGCTGCCGTGGCGATCAGCCGACCGAACCGGCGGAACCTGCCACGACCGTCGAGTTCTCGCCACGTCGGTTGTGGATCGTCGGGGTGCCACAGGTCACCGACTGCCTCCACCCCGTCGTCTGCCGGAGCGTGGACCGGAGGTTGACTGCAGCGGCCCGCTGGGCCGGTGTCGGGACGGCTGGGATGCCGAGCGCGCGCCCGCTCCCGTGCGGAGGGCTCTTCGAGGGCGGACTCGCGAATGGCTCGCTCGTCGTCCGTCAAAAATCGCAACCAGATCTCGTCGCTGATGGGTGGCATGGCATCAGGGTCGTCCGGCGTTCCTTCTCTGTCCGGATCTGGGATGGTCACGTCACCTGTTCCTCCCCGGGAAGTGCTGCGTGCTCGCGGCTACTGTCTGTGCGAGGAGGCTGACCGGCGGCTGGAGGGTTGTCCTGTGCCGACCGACCGTCGGTCAGCCCCGTGATCCGATCATTGCACAGGGCAAAAAGAGATCGCCAGTATGTGTTCGAGGGGAATTCCGCAATCGCTGGTGTAGGGGCAGGGGCCGGCCGTAGTCGTCGGCGGTGGCGAGACTGCGAAGGTGAGGGTCTCGCGATGCTCTGTCCTGCGGGGTGGAACGACTTTTCGCCGTTGTCCGCGTGTTCGCGCTCGCAGGGTCGTCCGGTGTGGTGCGGCAGAAGGAGTTGATTGCCGATGAGGGGGGGCAAGTCCCGCTCCCCGCACGTAGATTGGCAGCGCAGGGCCACTCGGTGTCAACCGGTGAGGGGCCGGAGGTGACGGGGTGCGGTGTCTCTGCCGGGCGTGGCCGCCTTCCGTGCATCGGAAAGGACAGCCTTGGGACTCGATTGGGTAAAGGACCCAGGGCGAGAGTCGTCCACCGGAGCACACCGTTGCATAGCCTAAAGGTGGGGGAGGGGCGCCTGCAGGGAAGTCCGGCGGCTCTCGACGGCCGCGACACTGCAGGAGTACCGCATGACCGACCAGAAGACGCCGTCGAGTTGGACGCTGCTGTCCTGCATGCCGGTCGTGGTGATGGCGGTGGTGGCTGTCGTGGACGTCCTGGCCGGACCCGGTGTCGGATTTCTGCCACTGGTGTCCCTCGGGCCGGCCTTCGCCGGGCTGGTCGGAGGGTGGCGCCGTACGGCGGCGTTCGGGCTCGCGGCCCTCGTGTTGTGCGTCGCGCTCGGCCTGTACGACGGGCTGTTTCACGAGCGCAGGGGCTACACCGCGCTGGCCTCCGTGGCCGGCGTGACCGGCGTGGGCGTCGCGGCCGCGGTGTCGCGGTCGCGCCGGGAGGCGGAGCTGGCCAGCGTGCGGTCGATCGCGGAGGTCGCCCAGCGGGTGCTCTTGCGGCCCGTACCCCTGACTGCGGGCCCACTGCACGTGGCGGTGTCGTACACCTCGGCGGTCGCCGAGGCGCGGATCGGCGGAGACCTGTACGAGGTGGTGGCCTCCCCGTACGGCGTGCGAGTCATCGTCGGGGACGTCCAGGGCAAGGGCCTGGTCGCAGTGGAGACAGCGGCCGTGGTGCTGGGTGCCTTTCGGGAGGCGGCATACGACGAGCCCGACCTCTCGGGGGTGGGTGAGCGCCTGGAGCGGAGCATGGCCCGGGAGCTGGAGGGGGAGAAGTTCGTCACCGCGATCCTCGCCGAGATCGGAACGGCGCGTGAGGCGGTCTTCCTCAACTACGGGCATCCGGCCCCTATGGTCATCCGCGGGGACGGCACGGCCGAGTTCCCGGAGCCGCTCGCTTTTGCGCTTCCGCTGGGTCTCGGTGCGCAAGTGAGCGAGAGCCCGGCTCCCTATCGGGTGGGCTTCGCCCCAGGTGAGCAGTTGCTGCTGTACACCGACGGTGTCACCGAGGCCCGCGACGAGGCGGGCCGCTTCTATCCCGTCGGTGAGCGGGCGCACCTGTTGGACGACCCGGACGCGTACCGCGCCCTGAAGACTCTGCGTGAAGATCTTGCACAGCACTCCGTCGGACCGCCTCACGACGATGCCGCGATGCTCCTGCTGCGCTACCACGGTCACGGGGAAGGGAAATCCGTTCCCGCGGCGTGATGGCCCTTCGCTTCCCGCGGCGTGATGGCCCTTCGCTGAACGGGCGCATCGCCGCAGCTCGCCGGTGGCCGACCAAGATCTTCCCCGTCCGTTGCGGGAACGGCACCTGCCCGCGCTGTGAAGTCAACCCAGCGCGGGCAGGTGTCGGCTGCCGCCTCTGGCTGCGGCAAGCGACTCACTCGGTGTTCGGATTCCCGGCGTGTCGCGGCGCCCCCGAAGGGATGGACAGCGGCTGCTCCTTTTCGTGAACGAAGGCAGGCCGGTGCAGCCCGGCGACCATGCGCCGACGGACGGCCGCCGAGAAGGAGCGACGCATCCGCCGCCTGTCCCCGTCGCAGCGGGTGGCGTGGGGCCTCAGCCGAGCTCGGCGAGCAGTGCGTTGCATGCCTGTTCGCAGCTGCGGCAGGCTTCGGCGCACACCCGGCAGTGATCGTGCATGTCCGCGTGGCTACCGCACTCCTCCGCGCAGGCCTTGCAGGCGGTGGCGCATGCCTGGAGCACGGCTCGGCTGATGTTCGCGTCGTAGCCGGTGTGACGGGAGAGCACCGATGCCGTGGTGTTGCAGATGTCCGCGCAGTCCAAGTTCGTACGGATGCACTTGGTCAGATCCTCGACCATGCGCTCCGACAGACAGGCGTCCGCACATGCGGTACATGCCTGCGCGCAGGCGATGCACTCCTGGATGCACCGCACCATTGCCTCGCGGTCTACACCGCCCAGGTCAGCGGGGTAGGTGTCCAGCATTTCCTTCACAGAGGTGGTCATGCTCCATCGCCTCACAGTAGGTCGTGTGCCGTGGGTGCCGCTTTGCCGTTGAGCGGGCGGCCGTACTAGGGGCCGGGTTTCACCAGGGCCGGGCCACGAAACCGGTGGCGCGTGGGCCGGCTCGATACACGACATCCTGCTTGCCGGCCCGCCTCTGCGCGGGCAGATCCTGACGTGGCCCCTTTGGGCGGGGTCACTACGCGGTGCGCGGAACCCATCCGGCGGTTGTCCGACTGCGGGTCGCGCGGCGAGCGCACACGATGACCTTTGCATAGGCTAAAGAAGTGGGGGGACCCGTGAGGTCGACCACTCCCCAACAGTCAGAGGATCAGCATGAAGCCCGACAGCATCCTCGCTGAACCTATCGAGCAGAGCGACGTGCTCTCCTCCGCCGAGCACATCGATGAACTGGTGTGCGGCGTCGCCACGCTGCCCCCCGGGCCCGAGCGCCAGGTGGCGCGCGAACGGGTCACCGGTCAGCTCATGCCCCTGGCCCGTCGCATCGCCGGAAAGTTCCGCATCACCGGCAGTGAGGACCCGGAGGACCTTTTCCAGGTCGCTTGTCTGGGACTCGTCAAGGCCATCGACCGCTACGACCCCCACCGGGGGCACGCCTTCCTGTCCTACGCGGTGCCCACCATCACCGGGGAAGTGAAGCGCCACCTGAGGGACAGGAGCGCCCTGGTGCGCCTGCCCCGCCCGGTCCAGGAAGTCCGGCAGCGTGTCTGGCGGGCGCGGGAGGAACTGCAACAACGCACAGCGGGGAATGCGCCGACACCTGCGCAGATCGCCGAAGCCTGCGACCTGCCCGAGGAAGCCGTACGGGAGGCGATGCGCTCGGAAGGTGCGCGGCACCCACGCTCCCTGGACTCGAGCCCCGAGGGCGGAGACACGACCGGCCCGGCCCTGGCCGACCTGATCGGTGACAGTGATCCGCGACTGGACCTCGTGGTGGAGCGCCTGTCACTACTGCACGCCCTGAGTCGGCTTCCCACGAGAGAACAGCACATCCTGTATCTCCGGTTCTTCCGCGACCAGACGCAGCAGCAGATCGCCGAGGCCGTCGGTGTCTCCCAGATGCACGTGTCCAGGCTGCTGAAGCACTGTCTGAGTCAACTGCGCGTGGGGCTGGCGGACCCGGCTTCGGGGTTTGCCCCCGAAGCCCCCGAAGAGGACGCACCGGGCCCACGGACCCAAGACGCGCGCCCCTCGGTGAACGTCGTCGGCGACGCCGCACCGAACGCGCGTCAGCATCGGCTCCCGCGCGTCGCCGTTCAGACACCGGCCCGGTCACTCTCGCGTCATACCCGGCCACCACGCCGCGACCAGGGCCGTCCGCTACCCGACACCGTGCAGCGCGGCCCCTCACTACGGGGCGCGCGGACCCGCCCCTCACCCAAGCCGCGTCCGCACACGCCGCTCCGCCGAAGCATGCCTTCCCTGCCAGATCACAGGCGAGATGAGGCGCCCCCAGCGGTGCCGCGAGAACCGGGGGAGGACGCGCGCCGGGCAGAGGGGGACGAACAACCCTGCGGCCGGGCCCTCGCACTGGGGCATCTCGAGCTTTCGCGTCGGGAAAGCTCCTGGACGCACATGAGGCACGGCGGCTCGCCCCCTGGGCCCTCTGACTCCAGGCCCGCGCCGCCGACGGACGCACCGGACGCTCGTCCGGCTCGCAGACCCGCATCGACACGGGACCGGCGCTCCGCCTCAGACACCGCGCGCACCGCACACACTCCCTTACGAACAGCCGACCCTGTGCCGTCCGCCCGAGTCCTCGGCGGACCGTGCTCTCTCCGCGGCTACCCGGGAGTCACCCTGCTCGACTCCGACGGCCGTCGCATCGGCGGGCCCGCAGAGCGCGAGGGACGGCGGAGCGGGTCCGAGGGACCGAAAGCCCTGGCCGTCACACTGAAACCCGGTACCAGCGCTTACGCACCACTGCATGCGGTCGCCGATGGGGTGACCGACAAACCCTGCTGGCGCCGCGCCGCGAAGGTGCAGGCCTACCCACCGGGATCCACCTGGGCGCTGCGCACACCGGCGAACGCGTTCCGGGTGTGCGGCGACGTCTTCGAGGTGGGAGCGGTCCAGCCGGGGCGGCACCCCTGACCTGCCCTGGAGCAGGGGCCGGGCCGACCCCGCGGACCTGGGCGAGCGGGCGACTCGACTACGCCGTGCCACCACCGCTCCGAATGTCCGCCGGCTCGTTTGCTTGCGAGACGGCAGGGATACCCACCGGGCGTTGCCCTGTCGGAGAACGAGAGAGGACCGAACCATGGGTCATGGAGGAGACGTCATCGCGGAGCTGGTGACCGATCACCGCGAAGTCGAGGAACTGTTCGGGAAGATCGAGGCCCTGGCCCCTGGCGAGAAGCAGCGCAAGGAGTACGCGGACCAGGCCGTGATCGAGCTGGTGCGGCACTCGGTGGCCGAGGAGGCCTACCTGTACCCGGCGGTGCGCGAGTTCCTGCCGGACGGCGACACCGTCGCCGACAAGGAGATCGAGGACCATGCAGGCGCCGAACGGACCATGAAGGAACTCGAAGGCGTCGACGCCGACAACCCGGAGTTCGACCGGCTCATCGGCGAACTGATGACCGAAATCCGCTCCCACGTCCGCGACGAGGAGGACAATCTCTTCCCCCGGCTGCGGGAGGCGACGTCAAAGGAGGAGCTGATGAAGCTGGGGGACAAGGTGCGCCACGCCAAGAAGACCGCACCGACCCGGCCGCACCCCTCCGCTCCGGACACCCCGCCCGCCAACAAGCTGCTGGCCCCCGGGGCGGGCATGGTCGATCGTGTCAGGGACGCCCTGACCGGCCGCGGAAAGGGGTCCTGACCCGCCCGTCGCGCCCGTCTGACCCCGCCCCGGTCAGAGACAACCCCTGGCGGCGGGGGAGACGCGGCTGCCCGCGCGTCTCAACGGCCCGGGTGGAAGGTTGCTCATGGACCCGGTCACACTGCCGCCGTAGTACGGATCGAGGCCGTCCACTCGTCCGAGCTGCCCCATCGGGAGCATGATCGGCAACTCCTCAGCATGATCGGCAACGCCTCGCGCGGATCCGCGGCCCAGGCGTACGGCAAGGTCGTCGGCAGAGCAGGCCGGAACCGGTCGCCTCCCACCGCATCGGCCGAGACCCTGGCGTTGGCCCTTCCGGACGTGGGCGCCGGGCTTGAGCGCTCCGCGCCGCCCGGACCGGCGCGCACTGCTCCCGCTCGGTGCCGTCGGTGCGGGCGGCCACCGGTCTCGTTCCACGGACACGTCACCAGCGGCCCGGCGGGCGAGCGCCGCCGGCGAGCTGACGCCGGCTCCGCCGCCTGCCGACGCCCGGCACTCCATGACGGCAGCCCATGACGGGGCCCGGAGCCCTGTGGACGAGGACCAGAACAGGAAGGAACTCAGCAGGTGGAGGGCACGTGGTCGTTCGGGCTGGCCATCCTGGTCGTAGCGGTGGCCGGCCTTGCGGCCGTGCTCTCCAACCGGCTGAGCGAACGCACGCGCGTGCCGGCCCCGGTCTTCTTCCTGGTGGTCGCGGCCGTCGCGGTCGACGTCTTCCCGTCCCTGCGGCGGCTCTCCATGGGAACCGTGCAGGACGTGGTGACCGTCGCCCTGGTGGTGCTGCTGTTCCAGGGCGGTATGGAGATCGGATGGCGGCGCTTCAAGCCGGAAGCCCGGGCCGCCCTCTCGATCGGCGTGCTCGGCACGTTCGCCACCGCCGGGCTGCTCGCCGCCGCCGCGCACTACCTGCTGGGTCTCGACTGGCGGCCGGCCTTGCTGCTGGGCACGGCGCTGGCACCGACCGATCCCGCCGTCGTCTTCTCCGTGCTCGGCCGCCGGAAGATCACCGGCCGGACAGGGACGCTGATGCCCGGCGAGTCGGGCCTCAACGATCCCGTCGGCATCGCCCTGATGGCCGGGCTGCTGGGCACCTCGTCCGGATCGGCTCTCACCACCGCCGGTCACACCGCCGTGCTCTTCGCGCAGGAGATGGCGATCGGCGGGGTCATGGGCGTCGCCGGCGGCTGGGCGCTGAAGTGGTTCATCCAGAAGGTGCCGCTGCCCGCCGAGGGGCTGTACCCGCTGCGCACGCTCGCAGGCGCGTTCGCCGTGTACGGGGTGACCGTGGTCGCGCACGGCTCGGGCTTCCTGGCGGTCTTCCTCGCCGGTGTGCTGCTGGGGGATGTCCGCGCCCCGTACAAGAAGGAGGTCGAACGCTTCCACACCGCTCTGGGCAGTCTCGGCGAGATCGTCGCGTTCACGATGCTCGGTCTGACCGTGCCGTTGTGGACCTTCGCCAGGGAAGGGGCGTGGGTGGACGGACTGGCGCTGGCCGTGGTGCTCGCTCTCCTGGTCCGTCCGGTGGTCATGGCAGTGGTGCTGGGGCCCATGACCCTGACCCCGGGGGAACGGGTGTTCCTGGCCTTCGCCGGGCTCAAGGGGGCCGTGCCGGTCCTGCTCGGCAGCTACATCGTCAGCTCCGGCGCCCCGGACGCCGACCGCCTCTACGACGTGATCTTCGTGGTCGTCGTCTTCTCCGTCCTCGTCCAGGGCTCACTGGTGCCCACGGTGGCCCGGCGGTGCCGGGTTCCGATGCGGTCCGTGGAACTGGAACCGTGGGCACTCGGCGTCCGGCTGCGGGACAAGCCGGAGGGTGTCTCCCGCCATGTGGTCCAGCGGCACTCCACGGCCGAGGGAAGCAGGGTGGACGAGCTCGACATCGGCGAGGACACATGGATCAGCGTGGTCGTTCGGGAGGGCCGCCTGGTCCCGGTGAGCGGATCCACGCAGCTCCGGGCGGGCGACGAGGTGCTGCTGCTGACCGGTGACGACGACGAACAGTGCGCCGGCCTGTTCACCGACGGCTCCACCTGACTTCCCCGAGTGTGCGCCGGCGCCCGCGGGGTTACTCACCGCTGGCATCCGAGTGGCAGGCGAGAACAGGGAGGTCTCCATGGAGGGAGAGAACTGGCGTCGGGCTCTGGTCACGGGTGGGGCCGGTTTCCTCGGGTCCCACTTGTGCGAGCGGTTGCTGGCAGCGGGCACCGAGGTCGTGTGCTTCGACAACCTGGCGACGGGATCGCGGAGCAACGTGGACCATCTGGAGCGGTATCCGGGCTTCGGCCTCGTCCTGGGCGACGCCACCGACGCGCTGTCCCTGCACCGCCTGCCCGGCCGATTCGACCTGGTCCTGCACTTCGCGTGCCCGGCCTCCCCGGCCGACTATCTGCGGCTTCCGCTGGAGACCCTCGACGTGGGCAGCACCGGGACCCGCAACGCCCTGCAACGGGCCCGCGCGGACGGCGCGCGCTTCGTCCTCGCCTCCACGTCCGAGGTGTACGGCGACCCGCTGGAGCACCCTCAGCACGAGGACTACTGGGGCAACGTGAACCCGATCGGGCCGCGCAGCGTCTATGACGAGTCCAAGCGGTTCGCGGAGGCGCTGACCACCGCTCATCGTGCGGTGCACGGCACCGACACGGCCATCGTCCGCATCTTCAACACCTACGGTCCCCGCATGCGAACCGGTGACGGCCGTGCCGTGCCCACCTTCATCACGCAGGCTCTGCGGGGCGAGCAGCTCACCGTGGCCGGTGACGGCGGCCAGACGCGGTCCCTGTGCTACGTCGACGACACCGTCGACGGAGTGCTCGCACTGGCCGCCTCACGGGAGGCCGGGCCCGTCAACATCGGAGGCACGGACGAGATCACCATGCTCCGGCTGGCCCGGCACATCGTCGCTCTCACCGGCTCCTCGTCGCCTGTCGGATTCGTCGAGCGTCCGACCGACGACCCGTGCCGACGCCGCCCCGACACCCGCCGGGCCCAGCAGTGGCTCCAGTGGAAACCGCAGGTGACGTGGAACGAAGGGCTGGCGCGCACCATCGACTGGTTCGCCCGGACCCAGGTGACAACAGCAGTCTAAAAGTAGGCAAATATCGCTCTACGAGACCAGTTAAGTTGACTTCGGGTGTTTGAGTCAGCTTCACCCCGGCCACTTACAGGCACGCAGATCTACTTTGCCGAACAGCAGGGAGCGGCCCGGATGCGCATCCTCGGAATCAACGCCCTCTTCCATGACCCCGCAGCCGCGCTGGTCGTCGACGGCCGGACCGTCGCGGCCGCGGAGGAGGAGCGTTTCAGCCGCCGCAAGCACGGCAAACGGCCCCTTCCGTTCTCGGCGTGGGAACTGCCCGAACTCTCGGCACGCTGGTGCCTTGAGCACGCGGGGCTGCGCCCGGAGGAGCTCGACGCCGTCAGCTACTCCTTCGACCCGGCCCTCGCCCGGCCCGCCGCGCACATGGGGCTCTCCGACCCCTGGGACCCGCTGCGCCTGGAGTACGCCCGCCGCGCCCCCGAATTCCTGGCCGAGGCCCTTCCCGGGCTCGATCCGGCGAAGGTCGTCTTCGTCCCCCACCACGTCGCCCACGCCTACTCCGCCGGCCCCGCCTCCCCGCACCCCGACAGCGCCGTTCTCGTCCTCGACGGCCGCGGAGAGGCCGCCTCGCACCTGGCCGGCCGCTTGACCGGCGGACGGCTCGACACGCTGGCGAGCCAGGCGCTGCCCGACTCCCTCGGCCTGGTCTACGAGGAGCTCACCGAGCACCTCGGCTTCCTGCGCAGCAGCGACGAGTACAAGGTCATGGCCCTCGCCTCCTACGGCAAACCCCGCTTCCTGCCGGAGCTGCGCGAACAGGTGCACGCCACCGGAGACGGCGGCTTCCGGGCCAGGGACGTCGACTGGGCCGCCCTCGCTCCGGCCCGCGCCAAGGGCGAGGACTGGAACCAGGACCACGCCGACCTGGCGGCCAGCACCCAGAGCGTGCTGGAGGAACTGCTCCTCGACCTGGTCCACTGGCTGCACCGCGAGGCCGGCGGCGACTCCCTCACCATGGCCGGGGGCGTGGCCCTGAACTGCGTGGCCAACTCCGCGATCGCGGCCCGAGGACCGTACCGGAACGTCTGGGTGCAGCCCGCGGCCGGAGACGCCGGGACGGCGCTCGGCGGCGCCCTGTACCTGGCCGCGCGCCAGGGCCATGTCGCGCCGATGCCCGGAGCCGACCTCGGCCGTGGCTGGAGCGACGAGGAGCTGCGGCGATGGCTGGAGGAGGCGGCCGTCCCGTACGAGCGGCCCGACGACATCGCCGAGACGGTCGCCGAGGAACTGGCCCGGGACGGTGTCGTCGCCTGGTTCCAGGGCCGCAGCGAGTACGGGCCGCGTGCCCTCGGCCACCGCTCCCTGCTGGCTCACCCGGGGCGGGCGGAGAACCTGGAGCGGCTCAACAAGGTCAAGGGCCGTGAGGAGTTCCGGCCGGTCGCGCCGATGGTTCTGGCGGACCGGGCCCAGGAGGTCTTCGAGGGTCCGATGCCGAGCCCCTACATGCTGTTCGTGCACGACGTGCACCGCGCCTGGCGCGAGCGGATCCCCGCCGTGGTGCACGTCGACGGCACCGCCCGCGTCCAGACCGTCGACGAGCGGCAGGAGCCGCTGGTGGCCCGCATGCTGCGCGCTTTCGAAAGCCACACCGGCCTGCCCGTCGTCGTCAACACCAGCCTCAACACCGCCGGCCGGCCCATGGTCGACGACCCGCGCGACGCGCTGGAGTGCTTCGGCTCCGCACCGGTCGACCTGCTCGCGCTCGGACCGTTCGCGGTGCGCAGGAGGGCGGTGTTCGCCGGGGGGAGGGAACGCTGATGACCGGCTACGCCGTGGTGATCCCCACCCTCGTCCGCGACACCCTCGCCGACTGCCTGGCCGCCCTCGCCGCCGCGACCGGACCGGAACCCGACGAGATCGTCATCGTGGACGACCGGCCCGATCCCCGCCCCGCAGGGCTGGAGGACGCGCTCGGCGTCCTCGGCGATCTGCGGCGGCGCGCCCGGGTTGTGACCAGTGGCGGACGCGGCCCCGCCGCCGCCCGCAACACCGGCTGGCACACGGTGGACGCGCCCTGGGTCGCCTTCCTCGACGACGACGTCCAGGTCGGCCCGCGCTGGCGTGACCAGCTCGCCGAGGACCTCTCGGGCACGACCCCCGACACCGCCGGGGTCCAGGGCGTGATCACCGTGCCGCTGCCCGACGAGCGGCCTCCCACGGACTGGGAGCGCGGTACCGCCGGTCTGGCCACGGCCCGGTGGATCACCGCCGACATGGCCTACCGCACCGATGCCCTGAAGCAGGTCGGCGGCTTCGACGAACGTTTCCGCCGCGCCTTCCGCGAGGACGCCGACATCGCCCTGCGCCTGCTGGACGCCGGCCGGCGCGTGCGGCAGGGGCGGCGCACCACCCGGCACCCCGTGCGGCCCGCCGACCGCTGGGTGTCCCTGCGCGCTCAGCGGGGCAACGCCGACGATGCCCTGATGCGGCGGCTGCACGGGTCCGATTGGTGGGACAGGGCCGCCGCACCGCGCGGCCGCATCCGCGCCCACCTCGCCCTGACGGCCGTCGGTACGGCGGCCTGCGCCCTCGCCGCGTCCGGGCACCGGCGGGCCGCCGCGGTCGCGGCGCTCGGCTGGCTCGCGGGGACCGGCGAGTTCACCTGGGCCCGTGTCGGGCCGGGGCCGCGCACCCGCGACGAGGTGATCACCATGATCGCCACCAGCGTCCTCATCCCGCCGGCCGCGACCTGGCAGCGGCTGAGGGGACAGTGGCGGCACCGGGCCGCCCGGCCCTGGCCGGAGGTGGCGCCATGAACCGCCGCGACACGACGATCGAGGCCCCGCCCACGGACCCGGTTCCGTCCGTGGGCCGGGTCGGGGCCGTGCTGTTCGACCGTGACGGCACCCTCGTCCACGATGTCCCCTACAACGGCGACCCCGCACAGGTCCGGCCGGTCGAAGGGGCGCGGGAGGCACTCGACCTGCTGCGCGCCCGCGGCATCCGGACCGGGGTCGTCAGCAACCAGTCCGGGGTGGCCCGCGGCCTGATCACCGCGCGGGACGTACGCCGCGTCAACCACCGCGTCGACGAACTCCTCGGCCCCCTGGACGTGTGGGCCGTCTGCCCGCACGGCCCGGACGACGGCTGCCCCTGCCGCAAACCCGCCCCCGGTCTGATTCTGTGGGCGGCCGGACGGCTGTGCCTGAACCCGGCCGACGCCGTCGTCATCGGTGACATCGGCGCCGACGTCGAGGCCGCCCGCCGCGCCGGCGCGCACGGCATCCTGGTGCCGAACGCCACCACCCGTCCCGAGGAGGTGGCCGCCGCCCCGCACGTCGCCCCGGACCTGCTCGGCGCGGTACGCGCCGTCGTGGCCGGACGGCCGGAGCACGATCCCGCCGACACGGGGCGCGGTCGTGCCGCACGGCAGGGCACCGCACACGAACAGCCGTCCGACCCGGGGCGGCCACTCGCCGGCCCGGAGCAGCCGGTCGTGTCCACCGCGGGGACGCACGTCGGTCACCGTCACGCACGGCAGTCCGCCGAAGCCGCCCCCAGCAGCCCACGGAGGCCACGGTGAAGGCTCTCGTCACCCGTCTGGACAGCTTCGGCGACGTCCTGCTCGCCGGCCCGGCGATCCGCGCCGTGGCCGCCCGCGCCGACTCGGTCACCCTGCTGTGCGGGCCACGCGGCGCACCCGCCGCCCGGCTGCTGCCGGGCGTCGACGACATTCTCGTCTGGGACGCCCCCTGGGTGGGCCTGACGCCCCCGCCCGTCGGGCGCGGTGAGGTCGAGCTGCTGATCGACTCCCTCGACGCGGACGCGGCGCTGATCCTCACCTCATTCCACCAGTCGCCGCTGCCGACCGCCCTGCTGCTGCGCCTGGCGGGGGTGGCGCACATCGCCGCGGACAGCGAGGACTACCCCGGCTCGCTCCTGGACGTGCGCCACCACCGCGCAGCGCACGCCCACGAGGCAGAGGCGATGCTCGACCTCGCCGAGGCCGCCGGTTTCCCCCGGGCCGACGACGGGCGGCTGCGCGTGCTGCCACCCCCCGCCGCCACCGGGCTGACCGGCCCGGGCGAGTACGTCGTACTGCACCCCGGAGCCAGTGTCCCGGCCCGGGCGTGGAGCCCGGAACGCTGTGGGCAGGCCGTACGCGAACTGACCGCGGCCGGCCACCGGGTCGTGGTGACCGGCGGGCCCGACGAGCGCGACCTGACCGCCTACGTCGCGGGGGAGGACGCCATCGACCTGGGCGGTCGCACCGGCGCCCCGGAACTGGCCGGCGTCCTGGCGGGCGCCCGGGCGGTGGTCACCGGCAACACGGGCCCCAGCCACCTGGCCGCCGCGGTCGGGACCCCCGTGGTCTGCCTGTTCGCCCCGGTCGTCCCCGCCGAGCGGTGGCGGCCCTACGGCGTGCCCTACGTCCTGCTGGGAGATCAGAACGCCCCCTGCGCGGACAGCAGGGCCCGGGAGTGCCCCGTGCCGGGCCACCCGTGTCTGCAGAGCGTGACCGCGCACGACGTGGTCGCGGCGGTGGAGAAAGTCGCGGGGGAGAAGAAGGGAAGGCAGCCGTGAGGATTCTGCTGTGGCATGTGCACGGCTCCTGGACGACCGCGTTCGTGCAGGGCCCGCACACCTACGTCGTTCCGGTCACGCCCGGCCGCGGGCCCGACGGCCTCGGCCGCGCCCGCACCTTCGACTGGCCCGACAGCGTGATCGAAGTCCCGCCCGAGCAGTTGCGCGAGATCCACGTCGACGTCGTGATCCTGCAGCGCCCGCACGAGGCGGACCTGGCCGAGCAGTGGCTCGGACGCAGGCCCGGACGGGACGTCCCCGCCGTCTACCTGGAGCACAACGCCCCGCACGGACAGGTCCCCGACACCCGTCACCCGGCCATCGGACTGCCGGGCGTCACCCTGTGCCACGTCACCCACTTCAACCGCCTGATGTGGGACAACGGCGACCTCCCGGCCACCGTGATCGAGCACGGCATCGTCGACCCCGGATCGCAGTTCACCGGGGAACTCCCGCACGCCGCCGTGGTCGTCAACGAACCGGTGCGGCGTGGCCGCACCACAGGCACGGACCTGCTGCCGCAGTTCGCCGACGCCGCGCCGCTCGACGTCTTCGGCATGGGCACCGAGGGCCTGGCCGGACACCTCGGCCTGCCCTCCGGCCGCTGCCGCTCCCACGAACTGGCACAACGGGACCTGCACGCGGCGATGGCCCAGTGCCGCGTCTACGTCCACCCGGTCCGCTGGACCTCCCTGGGCCTGTCCCTGCTGGAGGCCATGCACCTCGGGATGCCCGTGGTCGCCCTGGCCACCACCGAGGCCACCGAAGCCGTACCGGAGGGTGCCGGAGTGGTGTCCACCAGGATCGACGTACTGACCGATGCCGTAAGGGACTTCATCGCCGACCCGCGGTACGCGCGCACGACCGGCGAGCGGGCGCGCACGGCAGCGCTCGCCCGCTACGGACTGTCCCGCTTCCTGGACGACTGGGAGCGGCTGCTGAAGGAGGTGACCCGATGAGGATCGCCATGGTCTCCGAGCACGCGAGCCCGCTCGCCGCACTCGGCGGCGCCGATGCCGGGGGCCAGAACGTGTACGTGGCCCGCCTCACCGAGGAACTGGCACGGCGTGGACACGACGTCACCGTCTACACCCGGCGCGACGCACAGGACCTGCCCGACCGGGTCCCGCTGCCCGGCGGCGCCGTCGTCGAACACGTGCCCGCCGGTCCGGCCGAGCCTCTCCCGAAGGACGAGCTGTACGAGCACATGCCCGCGTTCGGCGCGTACCTCGCGCGGGTGTGGGGCCGGTGGCGGCCGGACGTGGTGCACTCGCACTTCTGGATGTCCGGTACGGCCTCCCTGATCGGTGCCCGCCCGCACGGCGTCCCGGTCGTTCACACCTTCCACGCCCTCGGCACCGTCAAGCGGCGCCACCAGGGCACGGCGGACACCAGCCCGCCCGAGCGCATCGCTGCCGAGCGGCGCCTGGGCCGCGCCTGCGATCGCATCCTGGCCACCTGCACCGACGAGGTGAGGGAACTCGCCCGGATGGGCGTTCCCGTGAAGCGGGTGTCCGTGGTGCCGTGCGGAGTCGACACCGACAGCTTCCGCCCGGATTCCGGCGACGTCGGCCGGGGCACCGGCCTTTCCCGCCCGGGTGCCGGCCACCTCGGCCCGGGCACCGGCCTTTCCCGCCCGGGTGCCGGCCACCTCGGCCCGGACACCGGCCCTTTCCTCCCGGATACCGGCCAGGTCGGCCGGGACACCGGCCCCTTCGACCCGGGTACCGGCCAGGTCCCGGCGGACACCGCCATCGACACGCCCCCGCGTCGGCAGCGGCACCGGCTGCTGTCCTGCGGCCGGCTCGTCCCCAGGAAGGGCTACGACCTGGCGATCCGCGCCCTGGCCCACATCCCCGACACCGAACTCCTCCTGGCCGGCGGTCCGCCGGACGGACAACTGGCCGGCGATCCCGAGGCCCGGCGCCTGCTCGGCCTCGCCCGGGAGACCGGCGTGCGCGACCGGGTCCGGCTGCTCGGCGCGGTGGACCCCAACCGGATGCCCGCCCTGATGCGCAGTGCGGACCTGGTGCTGTGCACCCCGGTCTACGAACCGTTCGGCATCGTTCCCCTGGAGGCGATGGCCTGCGGTGTCCCCGTCATCGCCACGGACGTCGGCGGCCACCGGGACACGGTCGCCGACCACGACACCGGACGGCTGGTCCCACCCGCCGACCCCGGCGCGATCGCCGCCGCCGCACTCGAACTCCTCGGCGGCGACCGTCTGCGCCGCCGCTACGGACGTGCCGGCCGTGAGCGGGTCATGGGCCGTTTCACCTGGCAGCGCGTCGCCGACGGCACCGAACAGGTCTACCGCCAGGCCCTCGCCGGCCACGAAGTCCCCACGGAGGTGGCGTCATGAACGCCCGGGCGACACCGGTCACCGAACACTGCGACGAGCTTCTCGCCGCCCTCACCGAGTTCCGGGCCTCGGCCGGGATCACCCAGCGGTGGGGCGAACAACTCGCCGCCGTCCTCGGCGACGGCGGGCGGCTGCTGGCCGCGGGCAACGGCGGCAGCGCGGCCCAGGCCCAGCACCTGACCGCCGAGCTCGTCGGCCGTTACCGCGACGACCGCCCGGCGTTCTCCGCGCTCGCCCTGCACGCCGACACCTCCAGTACCACGGCCATCGCCAACGACTACGGCGTCGACGAGGTGTTCGCACGCCAGGTCCGCGCCCACGGCCGTACCGGCGACATCCTGATCCTGCTGTCCACATCCGGCGCCAGTGCCAACCTGCTGTCCGCCGCCGACGCGGCGCGCGCGATCGGCATGCGGGTGTGGGCCCTCACCGGCCCCGCGCCCAACCCGCTCAGCGCGGGCAGCGACCAGGCCCTGTGCGTGGCCGGTGCCTCCACGGCCACCGTGCAGGAACTGCATCTGGTCGCCGTGCACATGATCTGCGAGGCCTTCGACGCGGCCGTGGACCAGGCGGGCGAGGCACAGCGGCCGATGCGTGGCCGCCTGGACGGGCAGCGCGGGGGCCCGACCCCGGTGAACGGCGCGGCCCGCGCCCGGGAGCCCCACCCGGAGGGAGCCCGGGGCACCGGGGAACGCGTCGACGGCAGGAGGAGGTGACACATGGACGGCAAGGCACCTCTCGTGGTCGTCGGTGACGCCCTGCTGGACCGCGATCTGACGGGCCACGCCGAGCGGCTGGCCCCCGACGCGCCCGTGCCCGTCGTCGCCGACTGCGCGGAACGACTGCGCCCCGGCGGGGCCGCGCTCACCGCGTGGTTCGCCGCACTCGACGGCCGGGACGTCATCCTGATCACCGGTGTCGGCGACGATCCGGCCGGCCGCGCGCTGCGACGGCTCCTCGAACCCCGGGTCCGGATCATCGCGCTGCCCGTGACCGGCCCGCTGCCGGAGAAGACGCGCATTCTGGCCCAGGGACGGCCGGTGCTGCGCCTGGACCGGGGGACCGGCCGGGTTCTCGACGCGACGTCGCAGGCCCGTGCCGCCGTCCGCTCGGCCGCCGCCGTCCTGGTCTCCGACTACGGCCGCGGCGCCGTCGACGCCCTCAGGGACGTCCTCGGCGAGCGGCCACCCCTGGTCTGGGACCCCCACCCGCGCGGTGGCCCCCCGGTGCCGGGCGCCCGCCTGGTCGCCCCTGCACGCTCGGAGGCCCGCACCTTCGCATCGGCCACCGAGACCGCGGCGGGCCCGCCGGACCCCGGAAGCGACCACCCGGGGACGAGGGACAACGACCTGCGGGACACCGCCCGCGAAGCCGCCCGGCTCGTACGGCGCTGGCGGGTCAGTGCCGTCGCGGTCACCCTCGGCTCCCGCGGTGCCCTGCTGTCGTACGGAGACCATCCGCTGTTGGTCCCCGCGCCCCGGATGGACGGTGGCGATGCCTGCGGCGCCGGTGACCGGTTCGCCGCCACCGCCGCCGGACTGCTCGCCGACGGCGCGCTGGTGCAGGAGGCCGTGGAGGGCGCGGTCACCGCGGCGACCGCCTTCGTGGCGGCCGGCGGAGCGGGAGCCCTCGGGTCCCCGCCGAGCGCCGAGCAGACCGCCGGTGACGCCGGCCAGGACGGTGACGACGCGGGTGCCGCAGACCGGGCGCCCTCCCGGCACGGACCCCCGCACACCGGAGCCGACCCCTTCGACGTCGTCGCCCGGGTCCGCGCCGCCGGCGGCACCGTCGTCGCCGCGGGCGGCTGCTTCGACCTGCTGCACGCCGGGCACGTCCGGCTTCTGCAAGCGGCCCGGGAGATCGGCGACTGCCTGGTCGTCTGCGTCAACTCCGACGCCTCCGTGAGGCTCCGCAAGGGCGAGGGCCGGCCGGTGAACCCGCTGCCCGACCGGGCCCGGGTCCTGCACGCCCTCGCCTGCGTGGACGCGGTCGCGGTCTTCGACGAGGAGACCCCCGAACGCCTGCTCGACGCCCTGCGCCCCGACGTGTGGGTCAAGGGCGGGGACTACACCGGCGCGGAACTACCCGAGGCGACGTTGCTGGAGGAATGGGGTGGCCAGACGGTCCTCCTGCCCTACCTCGACGGACGCTCTTCCACCGCTCTGCTGGCACGGGGCGCGACGGGGGAGGGAGGCGCCGCGTGAACGCGACCACCGGATCACCGCGCATCCTGGTGCTGCGGGCCCTGGGCCTGGGAGACCTGCTGGCCGGTGTCCCCGCGCTGCGCGCTCTGCGCCGCGCCTTCCCCCGGCACGAGCTGATCCTGGCCGCGCCCGCCGAACTGGCGCCCGTAGCCTCGGCGACGGGCGCCGTGGACCGGCTGCTGCCCGCCTCCGCCCCCGGCCGCGCCGTGCCGAGCGGCCTGGACTGGGACGGACCGCCACCGGACATCGCCGTCGATCTGCACGGCAACGGACCGCCCAGCCACCGGCTGCTGCACGACCTGCGGCCCGGGCGGCTGTTCGCCTTCGCCCACCCCGCCATGCCGGAGATCGACGGCCCCCGGTGGCACGCGGAGGAGCACGAACGGCGGCGATGGTGCCGGCTGCTGGCCTACTACGGCATCCCCGCCGACCCGTCCGACCTGCTGCTGCCCCGGCCCGGAGAACCTTCCCCGGCCCCGGGCGCGGTGGTAGTGCACCCGGGTGCCGCGGCGGTCTCGCGCCGCTGGCCCGTCGACCGCTACGCGGCCGTCGCCGCCGCCCTGCGCGAGCGCGGCCACCGGGTCGTGGTCACGGGAGGGCCGGGGGAGGACGACCTGGTGGCGGCGCTCGCCCGGGAGGCGGAACTGCCGGACGGCGACCTGTTCACCGGCGGGCTGCCCTTCACGCGGCTGGCCGCGCTCGTCGCGCGGGCGCGCGCCGTGGTGAGCGGCGACACCGGCATCGCGCACGTGGCGGTCGCCCAGGCCACACCCTCCGTCACCCTGTTCGGCCCGGTACCGCCGGACCGCTGGGGTCCGCCCGACGACCCGCGCCACCGCGCCCTGTGGCATCCCGGCCCACCCGGCGACCCCCACGGCACCCGGCCCGACCCGGCCCTGCTGCGGATCACCCCGCAGGAAGTACTGTCCGCGGCGGACACACTGCCCTTGCCGGACTTCCGACCGGCACAGAGCGCCCCCGCGTGACGAAACATGGAAGGGCCACCGTCACACCCACACACCGCGACCGTGATCGTGAACCGCAGACCCGGCCACCACCACAGGTTCGTCAACGCCGTGTATCCCACCGCCCCCTATCACTTCGCGAGCCGCTCATGGACCGCCCAGCCGTAGGCGTCGTCATCGCCACCCGCAATCGCTCCGCCCGTCTGGCGGTAACCCTCCGCCATCTGCTGGCCCTCACCGAGCGCCCGGACATCGTCGTGGTGGACAACGCCTCCACCGACGACACCTCCACCGTGCTCGCCCGCGACTTCCCCGAGGTCCGGGTCCTCTCGCTGCCCGCCAACCAGGGTGCCCTCGCCCGGACACACGGCGTCCGCGCCCTTGACACGCCCTATGTCGCCTTCAGCGACGACGACTCCTGGTGGGCTCCCGGCACCCTGGACACCGCGGTCAAGCTCCTCGACGCCCACCCGCGGCTCGGCCTGCTCTCCGCCAGCACCCTCGTCGGCCCGGACGAAACACCCGACCCCCTCAACGACCTCCTCGCCTTCTCGCCTCTCGGCCCAGCCGCCGATCTGCCCGGAACGCAGGTGCTCGGCTTCCTGGCCTGCGCCGCGGTCGTGCGCCGCGCCGCCTTCCTCGACGCGGGCGGCTACCACCCGTTGCTGTTCTTCGGCGGCGAGGAAACCCTCCTGGCCTACGATCTGGCCGCCCGCGGCTGGGGCGTCGCCCACTGCCCCGAAGTGGTCGCCCACCACCACCCCGACCCCCGCCCGCGCACCGGCCGCCCGGCCGTCATCCGTCGCAACGCGCTCCTCACCGCCTGGCTCCGGCGCCCGCTGCCACTCGCCCTGGCCCGCACCCGCGACCTGGCCACCGACGCCCCGCACGACCCCGCGGCCCGCCGGGCCCTGCGCGAAGCCCTCGTGCGTCTGCCCGCCGCCCTGCGCGCTCGCCGTCCCCTGCCCCCGCACGTCGAGCGCGCCGCCCGGATCCTGGACGACACCACGGGAGCCGCGGTATGACCGACGAACGCACCACCGTCGTGATCATCACCCACAACCGCTGCCGGGAACTCATCCACACCCTGGACCGGCTCGCCGAACTCCCCGAGAAACCACCGGTGATCGTCACGGACAACCATTCCGTCGACGGCACCGCCGACGCGGTTCTGCGCCGCCACCCCGAGGTACGGCTGCTGCGTCCGGACCGCAACCTCGGCGCCGTCGGCCGCAACCTCGCAGTAGGCCATGTCCGCACGCCCTACATCGCTTTCTGCGACGACGACTCCTGGTGGTCGCCGGGCTCCCTGAGCGGCGCGGCCGACCTCCTGGACCGGCACCCCGCGCTCGGCGCGGTCACAGCCCGGATCGTCGTCGAGCCCGGCAGGACCGAGGATCCGATCGTGAAGGAACTGCGCGAGTCACCCATCCCCGGGCCGAGCTGGCTGCCCGGCCCGGCCCTCGGCTCCTTCCTGGCCGCCGCCACGGTCCTGCGCACGGACGCCTTCCGAACGGCGGGCGGCTTCCACCCCCGGCTGTGGCTGGGCGGTGAGGAGGAGTTGCTCGCCGCCGACCTGGCAACGAACGGCTGGTGGCTGACCTACGCGGACCGCCTGACCGTCCACCATCAGCCGTCGGCCGTCCGGGACCCGACCCTGCGGCGGCGGCACGGCATCCGCAACACCCTGTGGTTCACCTGGCTGCGCCGTCCGGCCCGGCCCGCGCTGCGCCGCACCCTGTACCTGGCCCAGACGGTGCCACGCGACACAGCGAGCCTGCTGGCATTCGCCGAGGCCGCGGCGGCCCTGCCCTGGCTCGTGCGCGAACGGCGCGTCCTCCCGCCGGCCGTCGAGAGGCGACTGCGCCTGCTCGAGGAATCCCAGCGCCACTCGAAGGCCCGCCGCTACACCGGCTGAACAGCCCACCGCCCCCCCACAGACTGGGCACACCCCGCAGGACGGCCGCCCCGGCTCGCGGAAGAGGGACCGGACTCCGGTCCTGCGCGATACGAAGCAGCCCGCCACGCTCATGGAGCGGACGGGCTACGCGATGACGTTCGGGCAGGGCCTGCTACTCGTTGTCGAAGACTGCTTTCTGGACATCGTTCGGGCCGTCGAACTGCGTTTCCCCGGCGTCGGCGAGCCTCTCGACGAGTGTGTCCTCCGCGCCGTTCTCCTTGGCCAGATTCACCAGATCGTCGCGACTGGCCGGGTAGTCGGCCCCTTTGAGGGCTTTCTGCAGATCGATGGGGCTGATCGTAGCCATGGGATCTCCTGGTTGTCTCCTGTGCAGGGGGTGTCCGAAATTCGACGCTCACGGAGTACCCGAACCTGCCGGAGACGAAAAGGCCGGAGCCCGACCACCGGGCCGCCGCCCTGCGAGGCTGCGGCTCTCCGTCAGCCTTCGGCCGCCGGAGAGGGGGTGGGAGCACTCGGAGCGTTCGTCTGGAGGTCCTCCAGGCCCTTGGGAATCTTCAGCGTGAGGACCGGTGACCCCGGTTGCGGGGGCGGCGGGGTTGTCTGCTCCTCGGGCATCTTGGGTGGGCTGGTCTGCTGCAGATTGACCTGTTCATGATTGACGAGCCCGGTCTTCTCCAGGACGGTGATGTGGTCGAGCACAGTGTCGTTGGCCTGGTCGGCAAGCTGGCGTACCAGGGTGTTCCTGGTGTTGGCGCGGATCTTGGCGATGACGGGGAAGATCTGGCCGTGGGTGACGCGCATGATGTTCACCGCCAGGGAGTCGAACTCCTTGCCGGTGCTGCCGTCCACGGTGGCCACGAACTGCTGCTGCTGGGGGGAGGCCTGGTTCGGGAGGGTGATGTTCAGCTCCGGGGCGATCTTTCGGCAGGTGGCGTCCAGTCGGCCGTGACCGACGACCAAGTGCTCACCGGCTTCCTTCATCTCCGGCGTCGTGCCCCGCTGCATCGTCAGCAAGCCCAGCGGATGTTCCCACAACCCGGCTGCGCGGACCTTGGCCACGAAGTCGCGATCGGCCTCTGTGAGGGGCCCGTAAGGGGTGTTGGCGATGATCCGGTCCGGCGACGTGGCCGTGTTCTCCACTCCGAGCATCGCCGGGTAGGCCAGCGCGGCGATGGTCAGACCCAGGGCGCCGACGGTGAACACGCTGCCGGCCTTGGCTCGGGATATGCCCATGGTGCCTCCAGAGGTAGGGCGGTTCGATCACAGGGAAGTACGCAAGACTGAGCGGGTTCCTTCATTGCATCAGGCAAATTTTGCACTTGGTGGGGGGCCGGGGGCCGTCCGGCGGAGGCGGTTCCAGGCCGGCGTCAGGCGACGCGACGGCTGCCGGGGCCTGACCGCGACGCCGCGAGTGGTGACCGTCACGCCGGGGGACCTCCCCGCGGAGCGCGGCACCGATCCCTCGGCGGCCGGGGTGGGAGGTCGGCGAACCCGCGCCCTGCGAAGCCACTCACCCGGAGTGGAAGCGCTCGGTCGGCCGGGTGTCAGGCGTGAACGCCCGGGGCACCCCCGTGGGCGGTGTGTCAGCTCGCAGCTTTAGCGACTTGTCCGTAATGTCCGCATGGCCTCGTTCTCGAACGGTGGACGTGCCCGGGCAGAGGCGTTCGACGGAACGCCGCCGATGATTCGAAATGGTGGCTCAGTGAAGCAACGTGATGTCTTCGGCGAGACCTTCGCCTTGGAGTCGATCGTCGCCGCCGTGGTCTTCCTCGTGGTCGCCGCCCTGTTCGGCTACGCGCTCATCATGCGCCGGGCAGGGCGACGGGTGACCCCCTCCGCGCGTGCCGAACGCCCGCGGCTCGAGACCTACTACGTGGGCGTCCTGGCCGCGTTCGCCGTGTTCCTGGTGGCCTGGACCGCCTGGCAGAACAACCGGGAGCACCGTCAGACGGCCGAGCGGCCCGTGCGGGTCGACGTCTCGGCCTTCCAGTGGTGCTGGAACTTCAGCTACCCCCAGGCGCCCGACTCGCGCGAGGTGGACGGGACGTGCAAGGGAGACGACCTGCCGACGGTGGTGGTACCGACCGGTCGCCCGGTGGAGTTCCACCTGACCTCCCGTGACGTCATCCACTCGATGTGGATCCCGCACCTGCGCTACAAGATGGACGCGTTCCCCGACCACATGAACACCTTCACCGTCACCCTGGACGAGGAAGGCCGCTGGATGGGCAAGTGTGCCGAGTTCTGCGGCCAGCTCCACTACAAGATGCACTTCTGGCTGAAGGCCGTCTCGCCCGAGGAGTACGACCGCTGGCTGCAGGGCGGCGGACAGGGGGCCGCCGCATGACGGTCTCGCCCGCCGTGACGAAGGAGGACACCGGCGGGCGGCCGGTGTCCTCGGGCGGATGGCTGGGCTGGGTGACGAGCACCGACCACAAGCGCATCGGCGTGCTGACCATGGGCACCGCTCTGGTGCTGCTCATGGCCATGGGCACCCTCGCCCTGACCATGCGCGCCCAGCTGGCCCAGCCCGAGCAGCATCTGGTGAGCACCCACACCTTCAACCAGCTGTTCACCATCCACGGCTCCGGCATGATCTACATGGTGTTCACCCCGTTCGCGCTCGGGATGGGCGTGTACCTCGTGCCCCTGCAGATCGGGGCCCCCGGTATCGCCATGCCGCGCTCGACACTGCTGGGCTACTGGCTCTACGCGCTCGGCGCCCTGGTCATGCTGTCGGGTTTCGCGACCCCGCTCGGGGCCCACGCCGACGGGTGGTTCTCCTATCCGCCGATGGCCGACAGCATCAACTCGCCGGGCGTGGGGTCCGATCTGTGGATCGCGGGAGTGTTCCTGTCCACCACCGGCACCATCATCATGGGCTGGACCGTGCTGTGGACCGTGCTGCGCAAACGCACGTACGGCATGACGATGCTGCGCCTCCCGGTGTTCTCCTGGTCGATGATCGCCAGCTCCCTGATGGTGATCGGCGCCTTCCCGGCACTGCTGGCGGCGCTCGTCCTGCTCGCGGCCGGGCGAGCCGACCCGTCGATCTTCGACCACAATGTGTGGAACATCGGATACCAGCACCTGTTCTGGTTCTACGGTCATCCGGTCGTGTACGTGATGTTCTTCCCGTACCTGGCCGCGGTGGCCGAGGTACTCGCGGTCTTCTCCGGGCGCCGCTTCTTCGGCTACACGGGCACGGTGCTGTCGCTGCTCGTGTTCGCCGCGCTGTCGATGAGCGTGTGGGGCCACCACATGTTCGCCACCGGCCAGGCGACCAACGACTACTACTCGCTGGCCTCCATCGCGCTGCTCGTCCCCGCGGGCGTGGAGTACTTCGCCATGATCGGCACCATCGTCGGCGGACGGCTGCGACTGGCTCCTCCGATGCTGTTCGCCCTGGCGTTCATCCCGCAGTTCCTGATCGGCGGGCTCACCGGCATCATGGTCGGCACACCCGTGATCGACTACCACGTGACCGACAGCTATTTCGTGGTGGCCCATCTGCACTACGTGCTGTTCGCGGGCAGTGCCTTCGGGCTGTTCGCCGGGGTGTACTTCTGGTTCCCGAAGGTGACCGGCGTGATGCTGGCGCACGGGGCGACCCGGCTGCACTTCTGGCTGCTGGTGATCGGCACCAATGTGACCTTCCTGCCGATGTTCGCCCTCGGCTATCTCGGCATGCCGCGCCGGGTCGTCACCTACGCGGCCTTCGAGGGATTCGGCTGGATGAACCTCCTGTCCAGCATCGGCGCGGCCTTCCTCGCCGCCGCGATGGCCGTGTTCGCCGTCAACGTGCTGTGGACCCTGCGCCGGCGGACGCTGGGGACCGCGGAGAAGGCGCCGGACGACCCGTGGGGCGGCCACAGCCTGGAATGGGCCACCTCGTCGCCGCCCCCCAGGTTCAACTTCACCCCGGAGCATCCAGTGCCGCCCATCACCAGCTTCGCGCCCCTGCTGGACCTGCGGCAGCGCGAGGAGCAGGAAGCCGCCGCAGACGGGAGCCGGTCGTGAAGCGGCATCTGTCCTTCGTGGTCGTGGCCGGCTGGGGTCTGCTCAACGCCCTGCTCCTCACCGTGCTCGTGGTGTACGGCGAGAACACGATGGTGTACTGGCTGTGGGGCAGCGTCGTCGTGGTGCTGGAACTGGCCGCCCTCCTCGTGCTCGCCTCCTCCCGCACGGGCCCCGACCAGCACGTCCGCTACCGGGTGCCGGACCGCTCGGCAGGCGCGGTGGCCCCCGCCGCGTTCGGCTTCCTGCTCGTCGCCCTGTCCTTCATCTACGGCTGGTGGCTGCTGGCCGTGGCAGGCCCTTTGCTGCTGGTGGCCGCGGCGCTGGCGGTACGCGGTACGACGGCGCGGGAGGAGTGAGCGCGATGGACCACTCGACCCACGGAACGCACCTGTCGGCCGTGGCCATGATGGCCGTGTCGGGCCTCGTGCTAGCCGCCGTGGTGCCCGGTGTCGTGCGGCTCACCCGGCGGGCGCCACTGTGGCAGTGGGTGAGCCTGCCTCCGGGCCTCGCCCTGCCGCTGCTGGTCCTGGTGCACGCGTGGGTGGTCCTCGCCGACCTGGTGCTCCCCTTGCCCACCGGCGTCACCGTCGTGTCGGAAGCGGCCCTGCTCCTGGCCGCCTTCGTGTTCTGGGTGCCCGCCATCGCCCGCACCCGGCACCGCCTCAGTGATCCCGGTCGATGTCTCTACCTGTTCCTCGCCGCGCCGCTGCTGGACATCCCCGCCCTTGGGGTGATCGCGTCGGGGCACCAGGCCGAGGGCCTCGCCATGATCGTCGGCATGCTGCCCCTCGCCATCGCCGCGGCGGTCGTCACCTGGTCGTGGATCCAACGGGAGGAGCGCCAGGCCGTGGACGCCCTGCCCCTCGCGGTGCGCGGCGGTGACCCGGGCGTCCGCTGATCCGGTGCCTCGGTGTGCTCGTCGACAAGGGATCGCCCCGGGCCCCGGCCGGTGCGCCCGCGGGGCGGAAGCCCGACCGGGCCGGGGTCGGAGACCGAGGCGCCCAGTGCTCCTGCGGCCGCGAGAACGTCGACGTCCTCGTGCCCGACGCCCGTTCCCGCCCGCCCAGCGGCTTGCGCTGCCCGATGGAGGCCACCGGCCGCCAGGTGCTGACGCCAAGCCTGCGAACGCTGCCGTAGGACACGCCGGTCAGTTCCAGGCCGTTCGCCGGAATGGCGTTCCACTCCTGGCGTGCCACCTCGCGGGCCTTGCCGCCGATGCAGACAGAGGCGTCCGAGAAGAATCCCAGGCGGGGCGGGACGCCGGTGTGTCCCACCGCTCCCGCGACGTCCGGCAGCACGACGTCCGGCAGCGGATCGGTCAGCGGATCGCCGCGGGCGGGGTTCTCGCCGGTCCTGCCGCGCGCGGCGGTCTCGTGCGTCCGGCCCGGAACTCCTCGCTCACGACTCGCCGGTCTCGTCCGCCTCGCCGGGGCCGGCCCGTACGGCTTCGACGCGGCGCCGCTGCCACGCTGTGGCGGGCATCTCGACCCGCTCGCCGAAGTACCACCGGCTGAGCGCGTTGCGGAGGCGGTGCTTGCGGAACCAGCGCCAGACCTCCGTACCGTGTGCCCGTGGCCGTGGCTCGGCACGTACGAGGATGCGATAGGCCTCGGCCGGCGGAAGCAGTGTGCGTGCCTGCTGGTAGCCACCGTCCGTGTTCTGCCGTACCTCGGCGGTCGACAGACCTTCCAGCAGGCGTCGGCGGTCGGCGGCCTGCAGCCCCAGGCAGGCCCGTTTCGTGGCGTGGTAGGCCAGGAACGGCACCAGGAAGAGGGCGGTGCGGAGGGTGTAGGTGATCACCTCCAGCGGGATGCGGAAGACGAGCGCGATCACGTCCTGCCCGCCGGCCAGGAGCAGGATGGCGTAGGCGGACACGGCGGCGACACCCAGGGCGGTGCGGGTGGGCTGATCGCGCGGGCGGTCGCACAGGTGCTGCTCGGGCATCGGCCCGGTGATCCACCGTTCGAAGAACGGATAGCTGTAGAGGATGACGAACAGGGCGGTCGGCAGCACCACACCGGGCAGGAAGACGTCCCACACGATGGTGTGCCCGGCCACGTTCGTCTCCGCGGCGGGTGTCAGGCGCAGCGCGCCCTCCAGGAAGCCCACGTACCAGTCCGGCTGGGAGTCGATCGAGACCTTGTCGGCCCGGTAGGGACCGAACGTCCAGATCGGGTTGATCTGCATCAGGGCGCCCATCAGCGCGAGGACACCCCCGACGGTGAACAGCAGGCCGACGGACTTGGCGGTGTACTGCGGGAAGAACGGCTTGCCGATCACATTGCGATTGGTGCGGCCGGGCCGGGCCCACTGGGTGTGCTTGTGGTAGATGACGAACGTCAGGTGGAGGGCTACGAGGGCCAGGAGCACCCCGGGCAGCAGCAGGATGTGGGCCACGTACAGACGCGGGATGATCTCGTCACCGGGGAACTCGCCGCCGAAGACGAAGAACGACAGGTAGGTCCCGACGATCGGGATCGACAGCATGATGCCCTGGGCCGTGCGCAGGCCGGTCCCCGAAAGCAGGTCGTCGGGGAGCGAGTAACCGCAGAAGCCCTCCAGCATCGCCAGCAGGAACATGGTCACGCCGATCGTCCAGTTCACTTCCCGCGGTCGCCGGAAGGCGCCCGTGAAGAAGACGCGCAGCAGGTGCACGCCGATCGCGGCCACGAACACCAGGGCACCCCAGTGGTGCATCTGACGGATCAGCAGACCGCCGCGGAGGTCGAAGCTGATGTGCATGACGGAGGCGTAGGCCTCCGACGTCATCACGCCCTGTAGGGGTACGTAGGAGCCGGTGTACGGGGATTCCGCCATGCTGGGGTCGAAGAAGAAGGTCAGGTAGACACCCGTGACCACGAGGACGACAAGGCTGTACAGGGCGATCTCACCCAGGAGGAACGACCAGTGGTCGGGGAACGCCTTGCGTAGGAACTCCTTGCCCGCGGAGCCGACCGGCAGGCGTTTGTCGAGCACGCTCACCAGCCGCTCGCCGCGCGTGGCGGATCGGGGCGATCCGTTGTCGTCAGCCACGGGCACCGTGTCTTCGCCCTCCTGTAGCCACTGCGGCGACTGCACTGCGTGCTCAGCCGCCACTGTCCGTTCCGAGCCTGGCATGGGTCCCCCCGCCGCACGTCGCCGAAACGGCGGTGGGGGCAGGCGGCGCGAAGCTCACCCGCGCGAGCAAAGGCAGGGAGGTGCTGCGAGCCGCCGGCTAGGGATCGGTCCGGTGCCTGAGCCGCTCGTTGTGCCAGGCGATGGCGCTACGCAGTTCCGCTTCCTGGAGCCCGGTACGGCAGCCGAGTTCCTCCCAGCTGAGAACCGGTGGACCGCAGGTCAGCGCGAGGGTGACCTTGGCTGCCCAGAGCTCCTCACGCACGAAGGGCCGATGCCGGTACCGCTCCCTGATGACGTCGAAGTGCGGGTCACCGCAGGCCGTCACCCGGCGCAGGCCGTCGAACCAGTCGCAGGTCGGATGTGCCGACGAGGAGTCGGTGACGTACCCGGTCACCGCCTCGCTCCGCGGGAACGTGGCGGCGCACAGGTCGCACAACTCCAAAGGTGCCGCGGCCTGCGCGCGAGCGACCTTCCTGCGTTTCCACATCGCGCTACCTCCAGGGGGTGCCGTGCCCTGCCGACCGGAACTCACCATGGGCGGGCTGCCACCGGCTCGCCACCGCGCGGCGCCGCGCCCGGCGGGTGCCGGGGGCCTTTCGCAGGCGGAACCTCCTCCACCGAAGCGGTGGCGAGACCGTACGCCGGACGGGGGACGACGCCGGAGGCCATGCTTCCTCGTCTCCCCATGAGACGCCGGGGCGATCGGCCGGAGGATCGGTGATCTGAGCGCCGGAGTTCCCGCACGGTGCCGGATCAGCGGCGAGGGCGCCACCCGCCCGCTCAGCATTCCGTCATGGCGCGCCGAAGAAAGGCACAGGATCGGCTCAGCAACCGGGACACCTGCATCTGGGACACACCCACGATCGCCGCGACCTCCCGCTGGGTGTGCGCATCGAGGTAGTAGAGCTTCAGTACGCGACGCTCGCGGTCGGGCAGTTCGGTGATGAGGGAGCTCAACGCGACGAGATCGGTGACGTGATCGAGGGCCGGGTCGTCGGCGCCCAGGGTGTCGGCCAGGGACACGCTCCGCACCGGGCCGCGCTGCTCGTCGATGGAGACGGGGTTGCGCGCCCGGTCGGCCCGGAGCGCCAGCCGAACCTCCGACTCGGAGATGCCGGCCACGCGCTGCAACTCGCGGAGGCCGTCACCCTGGGAATGCCCGGCCCGGCTGAGCTCTTCCTGGGCGAGGCGGACCCGGCGGTGCTTTTCCTGCACGCGGCGGGGGACGTGCACTTCCCACGTGTGGTCACGGAGGTGCCGTTTCAGTTCCCCGTCGATGGTGGGAACGGCGTACGACAGGAAGGCGTGACCACGTTCGGGGTCGAAGCGGTCGACCGCCTTGACCAGACCGAGACAGGCCACCTGGTAGAGGTCTTCGCGACTGTCGATCGGCGAGCCGTAGCGACGTGCCATTCGCCGGGCGACCGGAAGGAAGGCTCTGATCACGGCCTCTCGCAGTTCCACCCGCTCCGGACCCGGGGGACAGGTGGCCATCCGGCGCACGAGTTCTTCCTCGGTCGTCCGGTGAGTCTGGGTCGTGAACATGGCATATCCCGCTTCCTGCGCGACGGAGGCGATGGCCGGGGCTTGCGAGCACCTCGGGCTGTTCTTCCGGCACGACCCGAGTGCCCCGCGTCGTTTGCCCTATGCAAAATAGCCGGGGATTCCGGGTTGTTCGCCACCGGCCTGACGATCGCGGGCAAGGCGCTCTACGCCGACTTCGCGCTCGACTTCGCCTTCGCCTGGGTCCTGGGCGTGGTCTTCCAGTACTTCACCATTGTGCCGATGCGGAACATCGGCCGCGCGAAGGGGATCTGGGCCGCGGTCAAGGCGGACACGCTGTCCATCGTCGCCTTCCAGGTAGGCCTGTTCCTGGGGATGTGGATCTATCAGGAACTGCTCTTCGCGCCCGGGCTTCCCAAGACGACGGCGACCTACTGGATGCTGATGCAGGTGTCGATGGTGTTCGGGTTCTTCACGGCCTGGCCGGTCAATGCCTGGCTGGTCCGCAAGGGCTGGAAGGAGAAGATGTAGGCCGGGACGGCGCCGGCACCGCGAGCCCGTGCGTGGCCGGGGAGCCCAAGCCGAGCGACTCGCCCGTGCGGCACGCCGGGTTCCGCGGTGACGGGTCGGCCTCGTGCGCAGAATGAGCAGGCCGAGGCGGTACACGTCGGTCGATCACCTCATGAGGAGACCAGCGACATGCATGTCCGGTACCTGGCGCACGGGATGCGGGCCTCGCTCCGCAACAACGGGCAGGCCTACGGATTCTCCGTTTCGGTCACTGTCGCCCTGGGCCTCCTGAACGTCGAGGCCAAGGTGCCCGGAGCAGCGCATCTCGTCTACTTCGCCCTGGGCGCGGCCGTCGCGTTCAGCGTGCTCGAACTGCTGGCGTCGAGAGGCTTCCGCAAGCCGCTGGAGAAGGAACCGAGCACCGTCACGGCGCTGGGCGTCTCGCTCAGCCTGGCCTCCGTGGGCTCTTCGGTGA
Organism: Streptomyces sp. NPDC096046; assembly: GCF_040303285.1. NCBI lineage: Bacteria > Bacillati > Actinomycetota > Actinomycetes > Kitasatosporales > Streptomycetaceae > Streptomyces > Streptomyces sp. NPDC096046. The sequence goes on from NZ_JBEOSZ010000005.1 coordinate 96,803, forward strand.
TGCTGGCCTGGGGCACCGCTCACTTCGTCCGGGGCGTGCTCGCCTGGCCGGTGACCGCCTTCCTGGTGTCGGTGGTCTACTGCGCGGTGGCCGGGATGGAACTGGGTCTGGCCCAGCGGGCCCAGGAATCGTCGTCACACGGCGACGAGACACAGCGGGAGACCGAAACGGAGGAGTCCGAAAGCCGCAGCGGCCACGAGGAGGAGTAGGAGCCCTGTGTGTATGCCCCGAAAGCGCTAAAACAGCCCGGCACGAGCTGGTTTATGGGCGGATGGGGGGAGGGACCCAGAGGCGCACTGTCCGCATGAACCGACCAGGAGACGTCCATGAACCAAGTCGCTGACTACGTGCTGCGCCGCCTGACCGAGTGGGGTGTGCGGCGGGTCTACGGCTATCCGGGCGACGGGATCAACGGTCTGCTGGGTGCTTTCGACCGGGCCAAGGGTGAGCCGGAGTTCATTCAGGCGCGGCATGAGGAGATGGCCGCGTTCATGGCGTGCGCGCATGCGAAGTTCACCGGTGAGGTGGGCTGCTGCGTCGCCACGTCGGGGCCGGGGGCCGTTCACCTCCTCAATGGTCTGTACGACGCCAAGCTGGACCATCAGCCCGTCGTCGCCGTGGTGGGCCAGCAGAAGAGGCTCTCCCTCGGCACGCACTACCAGCAGGAGGTGGATCTCGAACGCCTGTTTGCTGATGTGTCCGAGTTCTGCCAGATGGTGGTGCACCCGGGGCAGGCCCGGCACGTCATCGACCGGGCCTTCAAGACCGCGCTCACCACACGCGGGGTCGCCACGATCATCCTCCCGAACGACATCCAGGAGGAGGACGCCCAGCCCTCGCCGCCGAAGAAGCACGGCTCGGTGTTCTCCAGCGTCGGCTGGAGCCGCCCGCGCGTCCTGCCCGACCCGGACGAGGTGCGCAAGGCCGCCGACATCCTCAACGAGGGAAGCAAGGTCGCCATGCTCGTCGGGCAGGGCGCCGCCCGCGCGTCGGCCGAGGTGGTCGAGGTGGCAGAACTGCTCGGCGCGGGTGTGGCCAAGGCCCTGCTCGGCCGTGAGGTGCTGCCCGACGACCTGCCCTTCGTCACCGGCCCCATCGGACTGCTCGGCAGCAAGGCCAGCGACGACATGATCCGCGGCTGCGACACCCTGCTGATGATCGGCAGCAGCTTCCCGTACTCCGAGTGGCTCCCGGACGAAGGGCAGGCACGAGGTGTGGAGATCGACATCGACGGGCGCATGATCGGCATCCGCTACCCGATGGAAGCGCATCTGGTGGGAGACTCCAAGGAGACCCTGAAGGCGCTCATCCCCCTGCTGCGACGCAAGGAGGACCGGTCATGGCGGGAGAAGATCGAAAAGAACGTCGTCGAATGGAACGACCTGTGTGAGCGGTGGGCCGCCCAGCACTTCGACGGCACCATCAATCCGCAGGCCGTCGCGTCCGAACTCTCGAAGAGGCTGCCGGACGACGCCATCCTGACCGCCGACTCGGGCTCGGGCACCAACTGGTGGGCCCGCAACATCAAACTCCGCGAAGGCATGCGAGCCTCGCTGTCCGGCACCCTGGCCACGATGGGGCCGGGCACGCCGTACGCCATCGCGGCGCGGTTCGCCTACCCGGACCGCCCGGTGATCGCCTTCGTGGGCGACGGGGCCTTCCAGATGAACGGCATGAACGAGATGATCACCGTCAAGCGGTACCTCGACCGCCTGGCCGGCTCCCCGCCGTTCGTCTTCTGCGTGTTCAACAACCAGGACCTCAACCAGGTCACCTGGGAACAGCGCGCCATGTCCGGTGACCCCAAGTACCCCGGATCGCAGACCATCCCCGACATCCCCTACGCGGCCTACGCGCAGCTGATCGGCCTCAAGGGCATCGTGTGCGACGACCCGGCGAACATCGGTGCCGCCTGGGACGAGGCGCTGGCCTCCGAGGTCCCGGTCGTGCTCGAGTTCAAGGTCGACGCGGAGATCGCCCCGATCCCGCCGCACATCATGGCCGAGCAGGGCAAGAAGGCCGCCAAGGCCGCTCTGCACGACCCCGAGAGGGCGGGAATCACGGCCAAGGGCGTACGCCAGAAGGTGACGCAGTACGCCGAGCACCTGCCGGGCCGGGGGAAGTCATGACCGACAAGCGCGGTAAGACCGAGGTCGTCGTCGTGACGGGGGCGAGCGGCGGCGTCGGCCGGGCCACGGCCCGGGCCTTCGCCGCCCGCGGCGCCTCCGTCGCGCTGCTCGCCCGCGGCGAGGAGGGACTGGAGGGCGCCGCCCGTGACGTGCGAGAAGCGGGTGGCCGCGCGCTGCCCCTGGTGGTCGACGTCGCGGACGCCGAGGCCGTCGACGCGGCGGCGGAACGGGTCGAGGCGGAACTCGGCCCGATCGACGTGTGGGTGAACGCCGCCTTCTCGACCGTCTTCGCCACGATTCCCGAGGTCAAGCCGGAGGAGTTCCGGCGGGCCACCGAGGTGACCTACTTCGGTTTCGTGCACGGCACCCAGGCGGCCCTGCGCCGGATGATGCCGCGCGACCGGGGCACCATCGTGCAGGTCGGCTCGGCGCTGGCGTACCGCAGTGTCCCGCTGCAGTCCGTCTACTGCGGTGCCAAGAGCGCCATCCGGGGCTTCACCGAGTCCCTGCGGTGCGAGCTGCTGCACGAGCGCAGTGGCGTGCGCGTCACCATGGTGCAGCTGCCGGGCCTGAACACCCCGCAGTTCAGCTGGGTACTGTCCCGGTTGTCCCGGCACCCGCGGCCGGTGTCTCCCGTCTACCAGCCGGAGGTCGCCGCCCGGGGCGTCCTCTACGCGGCCGACCACGCGGCGCGGCGCGAGCACTGGGTGGGCGGCTCCACCGTCGCCACCCTGCTCGGACAGCGCTTCGCCGCCGGACTGCTGGACCGTTACCTGGCACGAACGGCGTACGACTCGCAGCAGACGGACGACCCCGTCGACCCGTCCCGCCCGGTCAACCTCTGGGAGCCCGTCGACAGCGCGGCCGGCAGCGACCACGGCGCGCACGGCGTCTTCGACGACGAGGCCCACGAGCACAGCGTGCAGTTGTGGCTGTCACGTCACCGCAGGCCGATCGCACTGGGTGCGGCCCTGGCCGGCGGCGTCGGCTCCGCGCTCGCCGCCGGACTGCGGCAACAGCCTCACAAGGGCAGGGTCGAGGCGTCGTTGAGCCGGACGGCGCACTCCAGCAGCAAGGCGTGGACGAACGCCTGGGGCAGGTTGCCGCGCAGCTGGCGCTGACGTACGTCGTACTCCTCCGCGAACAGCCCGGGCGGTCCACAGGCCGTCCGGGTACGTTCGAACCAGCGGAAGGCGCCGACCCGGTCACCGAGGTGGTGCGTGGCCAGCGCCATGTGGAACCCGCACAGCAGGAAGGCACCCTCGGCTTCGCCGAGCGGCTTTCCCGGGTGCTCGAAGCGGTAGAGATAGCCGTCCCGGGCCAGCCGCTCCTCGATGCGGGCGCGGGTGAGCCCGGTACTGGGATCGTCGGGGGCCATGCACCCGCGTGCCAGCGGCACCAGCAGAGCCGCCTCCGGGCCGTCGTCGTCGGCCGCGCGGCGCCAGTACCCGTCCGGGTGCAGGCAGCGCCGGCGGGTCTCGGCCAGGACGGACTCGGCGATCTCGGCCCCCCGCCGGCCCTGCGCGCCGGGCAGGACGTCCGCGATCCGGCGCAGTCCGCAGACCACACTGAGCCGCGAATGCGTCCACCACCGTTCCTCCAGTTCCCACAGGCCGGCATCCCGCTCCCGCCACCGGCGCTCCACGGCGTCGACCGCGACGCGCACCGCATCCAGCGCGTCCTTGGTCAGCCGGTCGTGGCGAGCGGCGGCCGCGAACAACTGCAGGGCCTCGCCGAAGGTGTCGAGCTGGAACTGCGAGGCCGCCTCGTTGCCGATCCGGTCGGCACCACCCGGATAGCCGGGCAGTGACAGAGGGCTCTCCTTCGGCATCGGCTCCCCGGTGACCGTGTAGGCGGGGTGCACGCCGTCACCGTCGGCGAGGATACGGCCGGCGGTGAACTCCACGGCGGTGTCCAGGAGCTCGTGAGGCCCGTGCGCGGCGACGGCGAGGCCCGCGTAGCACTGGTCTCGCAGCCAGGTGTAGCGGTAGTCGTAGCTGCGCCCGGAGTTGGCCCGCTCCGGCAGGGACGTGGTCGCGGCGGCCACCATGCCGCCCGAGCCGCTGGTCAGCCCGCGCAGCACCGCGTACGCGTGCCGGGCGTCGCGTGGGGCGGCGAGAGCAGAGCAGTCCGGGACGGCGCGTCGCCACTCCTGCTCGGTGCGGGCCCAGAGCTCGTCCGGGTCGAGCCGCTGCCCGGTGGGAGCAGCGGTGGACAGCTCCAGCACGAGGTCGTGCTGGTCGCCGCTTTCCAGGCGAAAGTCGCCGCGCAACCCGGCCCGGGGATCCCACGTCGCTCGCGGGGCCCCCAGGAGCCGCATCCGCAGCCCGCCGCCCGTCGCCGTCCAGACACCGTCTTCCAGACGGGGTTCCCGCAGGTGCCCCGTGCCGAAGCCGGGACGCGGGTCGAGTTCCATCCGCGTGCGCGCCGCACCCCTGATGACCCGCATCCTGCGGAGCAGGACGAGACGGTCGGGCGAGGCCGGCATGGCCAGGGCGTCACGGCACTCGATCACGGAGTCCGCGCTCACCCACCGGTGCACCCGGATGAGCGTGCCCTCCTGGTACGCGCCGCCCCAGACATGCCAGGGGTCCACGGGCGTCCACGCGAAGTGTCCGCAGCCCCCGATCAGCGCCGAGAAGACCGCGTCGCTGTGCCAGCGCGGCGCGCAGAGCCACACGACCCTGCCCTCCGGATCCACCACAGCGCCACGCTCGCCGTCCGCGAGCACGGAATACTCCCGCAGGACGTGGGGAGGGCAGGGCACATCGGACATCTGTGATCGCTTTCGGGCTCGTTCCGCCATGGAGCAGGGGCTGTCCCGGCGGGGGTGACCGGAAACCGTCGGCATCACCCGTGCCGGTCGCCGACGCGTCCGGCACGGGCACCGCGCACCGAGCTCAGCGTGAACGCGCAGGCCACGCAGAGGTCGGTGAGGGCCGCGCCGCGCCAGCGTTCGCTGCGCAGTGCCAGGCCGGCCATGCTCACGGCGTGCGACGCGTCGAGCGCCGTCCTCCAGGCGGGTGACAGCAGGCCCCGGGTGGGGGCGGCTCCCTGCAGGACATGGCGCACGCCCAGCGCGCGAACGGCCGTCCGGCCCGTCCGGCCCGGCGGTGTCCGGAGCAGACGGTGCAGCAGAACATCGGGGAACAGCGTGAGTGTGGCTCCCCACACGACACGGACGACGGGCTCGGACACCATGACGCGGTCACCTTCATTCGATGGGCGAAGCCGTGGCCGAAAGCGGCGGGCCGGGCTCGGTCGTCCGACTGCGGACCACCTTGCCGGTCACGGCGTCGACCTGGTAGATGTGCGTGTGTTCCGGACGGATGGTCGTGACACCGACCGACCAGACGGGCTGGTCCTCCCTGCCCCTCGTCAGCCCCACGGCGGTGACCTTGCCGTAGCGCGGGTCCTCCACCGCCGTGGCGGCCACCTGCTCGGCGGCCTCTTCCGGCAGCACCTTCGCGGCCTTCACCAGTTCCGCGGTCCGCGCCTTCCGGGCGGGCGGCTGTTCGGGCGGCACGAAGGTACCCAGCATTCTGCCCAGGGTGGCGTCCACCCGCACGACGTGCAGCGTGCCGTCCTCGGTGGCGACCTCGGTCCGCCACACCGGGTCCGGCCCGGAGACCTGACGCACGTCGACGGAGAACAGCTTGCTCTCGGGCACCTCGTCGAGCGCCTTGCGCACGGCACGGTCGAACGGAAACTCGACCTGCTCCAGCACCTCCGGACGGTCGGCGGGCGGTGGCCCATCGCACGAGGCCAGCAGTACGCCCAGCAAAGCCGGGGCCGACAGGAACACGGCCCGCCTTCGGCGCAGAGCGGTGCCACGCCTACGCGCGCGACTCATGCGTTGCCTGCCTTTCTGGTCTCATCCCGCGCCGTCCGCCCGGCCGGAGGTGGCCATGGACAACAGGGGAGCGACCGTGAGCACCAGGGCCAGCCCGGTCAGCATTCCGTACAGGGGCGGCCCCGGACGGGAGATGCCGGAGGTGATCAGAAGCGCCGTGGCCGCCGCCGGTGCATGGTGGGCGTCGAGCAGGTGCAGCGTGAACAGCGTCAGTCCCACCGCCAGGGCCTGCGCGCCGATCTGCGCGGCGGTGTCCTGCTGCCGCTCGACGATCGACGGGTGCCGCCACAGGCCGAACGCGGCCAGACACGCCAGTCCGATGCCGACCGCCGAGGAGTGGCCCACGACGGCGGCACGCCACCGTGACACCAGAGTGCCGGGGTGGGCGAGGAGCAGGTAGGCCGTCGGGCCGATGGTCGTCGTCAGCGCCACCCACCCGATGAGCCGCCCACAGGCACCGATTCCCGCCAGCAGCAGGGCCGACAGCAGGAACAGCCGGGCACCCGAGAAGACCCGATCGCGCAGGGGCCCGCCCGGATTCCGCCCACCGCCGCCCGCCGACCACGCCGTCATGGCCGTCCGCCGAGCAGGAGGTTTCCGCGGCTCACGGGGTCAGTCCGCGCAGTACGCGATGGTCGACAGCAGGGCGTTCGCCGGCTGCCGACTGTCCAGGCGGGTGTGCTGGACGACCACCGGAACGTCGCTCACCAGCACGGACGCGTAGTCCGCGCCGACGGGCACCTCGCCGTCGCCGGCGAGTTCGTTGAACCGCTGGTGGAGCGTACGCCGGGCGGGCACGGTGACCTCGTACGGTCCGGCGGGTTCACGGTCCGGGAAGAAGACGGTGATCTGCACGTGGGCGTCCGCGTCACCGGTGTTGAGGATGCACGCGGTCTCGTGGCTGAGCATCTCCTCCGGTCCGGTGCTGGAGCCGGGGATGAAGCCTTCCGGGATCACCCAGGTGCGTTTGCCGAGGTGCTGCACGTCGTTTACCTCCCTGGAGCGGGTGTCGGGCAGGGGATCGCTCGCGCCGTGCGCACCGGGGGAGGGGAACGCCCCGCCCCGCCCGGGCACCGACTGTGGACGGGCGCAGCGGTGGATCCGGCGGTGGACGTGACTCGGGGGACTCCCCGGGCGGCCGCGTGGTGCTTCCGGTGCCCCGCGCGCCGCTGTGACTCGACACCGTTCCTCCGGTACGGCTCCAGCCACGGCATGTGCCCGGATCGCGATCGCCGCCGGATCCGGCGCCCGGTGACAGCCGCGACGCGCGCGGGGAGGACGCCGGGACGGCCGACGTGAACGGGCTGCCTTCTGACGGACCCGAGGTGGCCCGGAGCCGCCGACGCCGGACCAGAAGCCGAAGCCCGGGTGGAGGCCAAAGCCTGGGTGGACGCCGTAGCCGGAACCTGAGTGGGAGCCGAAGCCGGAGTGGAGGCCGCAGGAGCAGCAGGGGTGGACGCCGCAGCCGCCGGGCGCGCCGCGCCACCGGACCGCGTGAGACGGTCCGGCTCGGTCGTGCGGAGTCGGGCACCGGGCCGGCCCGGTGACCGGGCGGCCCGGTCGCGGACCGGCCTCCGCCGCACCTTCTCCTCGCCTGCCGGGCACGGCTCGGACTCGGGCGCCAGAAGAGCGTCTCGGAGCCGACCGAGACAACGCCGCAGAATCCGCGAGACCTGCATCTGCGAGACGCCGATGACGTCCGCGATCTGCTGCTGGGTCCGTTCCTGGTAGAAGCGCAGGTAGAGGACTCGGCGGTCCCGCTCCGGGAGCTGTCTCATCTGGGTCACCAGCGCGACGGTGTCGACGACACGGCCGAGTGCCGCGTCCTCGGAGCCGATCAAGAAGGCCGGCGGCGACTCCTGGTCGGACCTCGCCGGTTCGTCCAGGGATCGTGGGCGGCACTCGTGCAGCGCCCGCAGGGTGGACAGCACCCGGTCCGGTTCCATCCCGGTGTGCTCGGCGATCTGCTCAGGGGTGGGCGAGCCGCCGCCGAGCCGCTGCTCGAGTTCCTCGACCGCCTGGAAGACCGGCCCGCTCGCCTCCTGAAGGGAACGGGGGAGACGCACGGCCGTGGTGCGGTCACGGAGATGCCGCCTGATCTCACCCGTCAGCTTGGGAAGCGCGTACGAGAGGAAGGCGTGCCCCAGGTCCGGATCATAACCGTCGACGGCTTTGATCAAGCCGACGGAGGCGACCTGGACGAGATCGTCGAGGTCCTCTCCATGGCGCCGGAAACGGCGTGAGACCCGGCGGACCAGCGGCAACAGCATATGGATGACCTGGTCCCGCAGGACGGTTCGCCGCGGTCCCGGGGGCTGCCGCGCGAGTTCGCGCAGCAGCGCGTCGAGTCGGTCCGAGAACGGCTCCGACGCGGCGGTGGTGTCGCTGTGCGGGAGCGGGACGGCGGTTGTGGCGGGCATGGGCCTCGTGGGGGTCGGGCCGGCGAGGACGTGCGGCGGCGCACATGAGGCGCCGTCGCCGAACGCCGGGCGAACGGTGAGCAGGTTGCCCGCAAGGCCGCATCGGACGCCGCCGTCCAATGACGCGCGGACGTGTCACCGCGTCCTCGCAGGACCGTGTTGTCTTTTCCGCGCCGTGGAGTCACCCGCCTCTGCCGCCATGAAACAGGCCGTGCGCGGGGGGCGCGAGATACCGGCCGCCAGGGGAGTGAGGGGGGAGGGGGGAGAGGGGTGAGGGCACCGTTCCGGTCCGTGCGAGTGGTGGACCGGTGCCCACCGTTTACGCGTCCGGGGCACGGGTCACCCACTGGTGACGGCACAGAGGTGCCCGGAGGGAGTACGTCATGAACCAAGTCGCCGACTTCGTGCTGCGCCGCCTGACCGAGTGGGGTGTGCGGCGGGTCTACGGCTATCCGGGCGACGGGATCAACGGTCTGCTGGGTGCTTTCGACCGGGCCAAGGGTGAGCCGGAGTTCATTCAGGCGCGGCATGAGGAGATGGCCGCGTTCATGGCGTGCGCGCATGCGAAGTTCACCGGTGAGGTGGGCTGCTGCGTCGCCACGTCGGGGCCGGGGGCCGTTCACCTCCTCAATGGTCTGTACGACGCCAAGCTGGACCATCAGCCCGTCGTCGCCGTGGTGGGCCAGCAGAAGAGGCTCTCCCTCGGCACGCACTACCAGCAGGAGATCGCCCTTCAGCAATTGTTCGCTGATGTGTCCGAGTTCTGCCAGATGGTGGTGCACCCGGGGCAGGCCCGGCACGTCATCGACCGGGCCTTCAAGACCGCGCTCACCACGCGCGGGGTCGCCACGATCATCCTCCCGAACGACATCCAGGAGGAGGACGCCCAGCCCTCGCCGCCGAAGAAGCACGGCTCGGTGTTCTCCAGCGTCGGCTGGAGCCGCCCGCGCCTGTTGCCCGACGAGGGGGAGCTGCGCAGGGCGGCGGGCATTCTGAACGCCGGCAGCAAGATCGCCATGATCATCGGCCAAGGGGCGGCGCACGCGGAGAGCGAGGTCGTGGAGGTGGCCGAACTGCTCGGCGCGGGTGTGGCCAAGGCCCTGCTCGGCCGTGAGGTGCTGCCCGACGACCTGCCCTTCGTCACCGGCCCCATCGGACTGCTCGGCAGCAAGGCCAGCGACGACATGATCCGCGGCTGCGACACCCTCTTCATGATCGGCAGCAGCTTCCCGTACTCCGAGTGGCTCCCGGACGAAGGGCAGGCACGAGGTGTGGAGATCGACATCGACGGGCGCATGATCGGCATCCGCTACCCGATGGACGCTCACCTCGTCGGGGACTCCAAGGAGACGCTCAAAGCCTTGCTGCCGCTGCTGCACCGCAAGGAGGACCGCGGCTGGCGGGAGAAGATCGAGAAGGACGTCATTGAGTGGAACGCCCTCTGCCGGAAACGGGCCGGCCAGCATTTCGGAGGGACCATCAACCCCGAGGCCGTGGCCGCGGAGCTCTCGCCCCGCTTGCCGGACGGTGTCATCCTGACCGCCGACTCGGGCTCCGGCACGAACTGGTGGGCTCGGCACCTGAAGCTGCGCAAAGGCATGCAGGCCTCACTCTCGGGAACACTGGCCACGATGGGGCCGGGCACCCCCTACGCGATCGCCGCCCGGTTCGCCCACCCGGACCGGCCGGTCATCGCCTTCGTCGGGGACGGCGCGTTCCAGATGAGCGGAATGGCCGAAATGATCACCGTCAAGCGGTACCTGGACCGGCTGTCCGGCCCGGCGCCGTTCGTCTTCTGCGTGTTCAACAACCAGGACCTCAACCAGGTCACCTGGGAACAGCGCGCCATGGCCGGTGATCCGAAGTTCCGGGGCTCGCAGGAGATCCCGGACATCCCGTATGCCAAGTACGCCGAACTCATCGGCCTGAAGGGCATCTACTGCGACAAGCCGAAGAAGATCGGCAAGGCCTGGGACGAGGCGCTGTCCAGCGACCGGCCGGTGGTGCTGGAGTTCAAGGTCGACGCCGAGATCGCGCCCATCCCGCCGCACATCAAGAAGACACAGGGCAAGAAGGCCGCCAAGGCGGCCGTGCGGGACCCGGAGGGAGTGGGCATCGCCGTCAAGGGGGCGCGTCAGAAGATCACCGAGCTGGCCGAGCATCTGCCGGGCAGGCGGCCGTGACCCGCCGTACCCCTGCCGGCGTGGCGGACCTGGACGGATGCCGGATCGACGCGGTCGACGTGCACGCCTTCGAGGTGCCCACCGACGGCCCCGACGGCAGGGAACAGGACGGCACGCTCGAGTGGGACTCCACGACCATGGTCCTGGTTCGGGTGCACGCGGGCGGGAGAAGCGGACTGGGCTACACCTACGGAGATGTGTCGGTCGCCTCCTTCGTGGTGTCCAAACTGGCCCCGCTGCTGGACGGGCAGGAGGTCACCGCGCCGCCCGCGCTGTGGCACCGCATGGGCGTGCAGATCCGCAACGCGGGCCGCCCGGGTGTCGGAGCCATGGCCGTCTCCGCCGTCGACGTAGCCCTGTGGGACCTCAAGGCGAGGCTGCTCGACCTGCCGCTGGTACGCCTTCTGCCCGCCCACCACGACCGGGTACCGGTGTACGGCAGCGGAGGCTTCACGAACTACCCGATCGACCGGCTCACCGACCAACTCGCCGGATGGGTCGGCCAGGGCATCCCCCGGGTGAAGCTCAAGACCTCCCGCGAGCCCGAACGGGACCCGCACCGTTTGACGGCCCTGCGCAAGGCGGTCGGTGACGAAACGGAGATCTTCACGGACGCCAACGGAGCCCTCTCGCGCAAGGAAGCCCTGTACTGGGCGCGCAGGTTCCATGACGAGTGGGACGTGCGGTGGCTGGAGGAGCCCGTCAGCTCGGCCGACCTGGAAGGACTGCGGATGCTCCGTGACCGCGGCCCGGAGCGCTTGGAGATCGCGGCGGGCGAATACGCCTTCACCGCGCGTGACTTCGTCAATCTCGTGGAACCCCCCGCCGTGGACTGCCTCCAGGCGGACGTCACCCGGTGCGGCGGCATCACGGGGCTGCTGGAGGTGGCGGGCCTGTCGGCGACGCGCCACCTCGACCTGTCCGCCCACTGCGCCCCCGCGCTCTCCGCCCACGCGTTCTGCGCCGTACGCCGGCTGCGGCACCTCGAGTACTTCCACGACCACGTGCGCGTGGAGCGACTGCTGTTCGACGGCACCCTGTCCCCCGAAGAGGGAACCCTGCGGCCCGACCCCGGGCGACCGGGCCTCGGCCTGGAGATCAAGTGGGCGGACGCCGAGCCCCACCGTGTCTACGCGGCGCAACCAGTCTGACCAGGCGTACGAAGGAGATCTGAACCCGATGGCGAAGGCAACACGCCGCACGACGCGCGACATCCCGGCGAGGACGCATCCGGAGATCGCGGGACCGCCGCGGGCCCGCCACACCGTCGAGGTGGGCAAACTGGAACAGGCCCTGCGCAAGGCGATCGAGGGCGAGGTCCGCTTCGACGCCGGCTCGCTCGCGCTCTACGCCCAGGACGCCTCCAACTTCCGCCAGGTCCCGATCGCGGTCGTCGTGCCCCGCACCCTCGACGACGTGGTGGCGGCGCACAAGATCTGCCACCGTTTCGGCGCGCCCGTCCTCAGTCGCGGCGGCGGTACGAGCCTGTCCGGCGAGACGGTGAACGAAGCCGTCGTCATCGACCACTCGAAGTACCTCACCGGCATCGGCGAGACGGACGTCGCCCGCCGCCTGGTCACCTGCGAGCCGGGCGTCATCAACGAGGACCTCAACCGCCACACCGGCCGCCACAACCTGATCTTCGGCCCCGACCCCTCCTCCCACTCCCGTTGCGTGATCGGCGGCAACATCGGCAACAACTCCTGCGGCATCCATTCGGTGCAGTCGCAGCTGTACGGCCCCGGCCCGCGCACCAGCGACAACGTGCACGCCCTGGAGGTCGTCACCTACGACGGCGAACGCTTCTGGGTCGGCGTGGACGAGGAGAAGCACCTGGACGAGATCATCGCCGAGGGAGGCCGCAAGGGCGAGATCTACGCCGCACTGCGCGACCTGCGCGACACGTACGCCGACGCCATCCGGGCCGGTTTCCACTCCGAACAGCAGGTGCCACGCCGGGTGTCCGGCTACAACCTCGACGAACTCCTGCCCGAACGCGGGTTCAACGTCGCCCGCGCGCTGGTCGGCACCGAGAGCACCTGCGCGACCGTGCTGCGCTCGACGCTCATGCTCACGCCCGGCCTGCTCCAGCGCACCACCGTCGTGGTCGAGTACGACGACCTCGCCGACGCCGCCGAACACTGCGCCGAACTCATCGAACGGTGGAAGCCGATCGGCCTCGAAGCGCTCGACGACCTGCTGATCCGGGACCAGCAGCTGGAGAACATGAACGCGGAGGACATCGAGGAACTGCCGCGCCCGGGGGGCGGAGCGTGGCTGGTGGTGCAGTTCGGCGCGGACACCGCCGAGGAGTCCGTCAGCCGGGCGGAGGGCTTCACACGGTGGCTCACCGACGACAAGGGCTACGCACGCGACCGTATCCGCATCGCCAGGAGCAAGCAGGAGGGCGGCACCAGCGAACACCTGTGGGCGATCCGCGAGAGCGGCCTCGGATCGACCGCGTTCCCGCCCGGCGGCAAGGACCACTGGCCCGGCTGGGAGGACTCCGCGGTGCCGCCCGACCGCATCGGCACCTACGTCCGCGAGTTGCGCAAGGTCATGGACCGCCACGGCATCACCGGCGCCATGTACGGCCACTTCGGCCAGGGCTGCATCCACTGCAGGCTCAGCTTCGACCTGCGCACGGCCGACGGCCTGGCCACCTACCGGGCGTTCATGGAGGAGGCCGCCGACCTGTGCGTGAACATGGGCGGCTCGGTCTCCGGCGAGCACGGCGACGGTCAGCAGCGCGGCGAACTGCTGGAGAAGCAGTACGGTCCGGAACTCGTCCAGGCCATGCGTGAGTTCAAGCGGATCTGGGACCCGCAGGGCAAGATGAGCCCCGGCAAGGTGGTCGACGCCTACCGGATGGACGAGAACCTCAAGCTCGGCACCGACTACAACCCGCCCCGGCAGCCGGTGAAGTTCGCCTACCAAGAAGACGGCGGCGACTTCGCCCACGCCACGCTGCGCTGCGTCGGCATCGGCAAGTGCCGCGTGCCGCAGGCCGAGACGACGATGTGCCCCAGCTACCAGGTGACCCGCGAGGAGAAGCACAGCACCCGCGGCCGGGCCCGGCTCTTGTACGAGATGCTCAAGGGCGACGTCATCACCGACGGCTGGCAGTCCAACGAGGTGAAGGACGCCCTCGACCTCTGCCTGGCCTGCAAGGGCTGCACCAACGACTGCCCCGTCAACGTGGACATGCCGACCTACAAGGCGGAGTTCCTGCACCACCACTACAAGTCGGCCCGCCGGTGGCGCCCCCGCCACGCCTACGCGTTCGGATTCATCGACCAGGCGGCCAGGATCGCCTCCCGCGTGCCGGAGGTGGCCAACCTCGTCACGCACACGCCGGGGCTCGCCCGCCTCGCGAAGCTGGCCGCGGGCATCGACCGCCGCCGCCCGCTGCCGCGCTTCGCGCCGATGACACTCCAGGAGTGGTTCGCCCGGCGGGGCGGCACCGCCAACCCCTCCGGTCGTCCGATGGTCCTCTTCCCGGACACCTTCAACAACTACTTCCACACCGGCGTCGGCGTGGCCTGCGTGGAGGCGATCGAGGCGGCGGGCTGGCGGGTCGTCATGCCCGAGGACCACATCTGCTGCGGACGGCCGCTGTACGACTACGGCTTCCTGGACGCCGCCGAGCGCTACCTGCACCGCGTGCTGGACACGCTGCGCCCGCACCTGAGGGCCGGCACCCCGATCGTCGGCATGGAGCCCAGCTGTCTGGCCGTCTTCAAGGACGAGCTGCCCAAACTGCTGCCCCACGACGACGACGCCCGGCGGCTGACCCACAACGCCTACCACTTCCCGGAGTTCTTCCAGACCTTCGGCATCGAGCCACCGAAGCTCGACGGCAAGGCACTGCTGTGGGGCCACTGCCATCAGCGTGCGACCGGTGGGATGAACCCCGAGCAGAACCTGCTGGAGAAGATGGGCCTCCAGGTGCAGAACCTCCAGGGCGGGTGCTGCGGACTCGCCGGATCGTGGGGCTTCGAGGACGGCAAGTACGACATTTCCATGGACTGCGGTGAACAGGCCCTGCTGCCGGCCGTCCGGGACACGGACGACGACTGTCTGGTCGTCGCCGACGGCTTCTCCTGCAAGACGCAGATCAAGGACGCCGGCACCGGGCGGCAGGCCCTGCACGTCGCCGAGGTGATGAAACTGGCCCGCGCCGAGGGTGCGGAAGCCGGGGCCCGCCCGCGTGAGCGGGACGCACTGCGGGCGCCGACCCCGCCCCTGAAGGAGAGGACCCTGCGTGTCCTCGCGGTCGTCGGACTGGGGGCTGCCATCGGCGCGGCCGGAGTGGCCGTGGCGCGCCGCTGACACGGCCCCGGCGCCTTTCGCCGACCGACGCCGCCCGCACGATTCCTGCGCATTGCCGGGCCATCCCTCCGCCACGCGGGACGGCGGTGGCCCGTCAGGAGGAGGGGCCTCCCGACCGCCGAACGAACCGCCGCAGGGCGCCGAGAGCCTGGGCGGCGAAGCCGTGTGCCACGCAGACGCCGACCAACGACAAGCAGACCAGTGCCGCCCCCCACGATCCGGCGGCGGCAGCGCGTGCGTACGACGCCACCCATGGACCGGCATGTCCCAGGTCCACCACAGGCTCCTCAGGGAAGGCACTGCCGGCCGCCATGCCGATCAGCCGGCTCACCACACCCAGGAGCGTCAAGGCGAGGGCAGCGGTCGCAAGCCGCCCCGGAACCGACCGCCGTCGCAGTACCCCACCCGAGGCCATTTCCCCTCTTCCTTCCGGAACCGGGGCGACTATACAGACCGCCGCGCCGCGTCCGACGCCGGGACGCCCGCACGCCCCGCGGGCGGGGTCACCCTTCCGTATGCACTGAGCGGGACGTGGCCGGTGGGCTGCTGCGATGGTGGAGGTACTGGTGCCCTCCTGTCGTACCGGGGGTCGGTGCCGGCCCGGAGTGGCATGGGACCGCCCACGCCGACCGGGACGTATGAAGGAGCGACATGACCGAGTCCGACGAACACAAGTCCTTGGCCCTCGGCGCCGGCACCTGTGCCGACGGGCCTCGGCGTCCGTCGGCCGGGGACGCGGCACCGTTCGTTCCGGCCTCCTGTCCGGCACCCGTCGGCCCGATGGCAGCGTTTCCGCCCTCGTCTCCCTCCAGCCGGACCCCGAGGTGACCATGCGCCTGCTCCTCGTCCACCCCAGCGCCCTGATGTACTCGGAGATCTTCCTGCGCCTGGAGCCGCTCGGCCTGGAGAGGGTGGCCGGCGCGGCCCGCGACGCGGGTCACGAGGTGAGAATCGTGGACCTCCAGGTGACCGGCGAGAAGGAACTGGCCCGCACGTTCTCCTCCTTCCGGCCGGACGCTCTCGGCGTGTCCCTGAACTACCTCGCCAACATTCCGGAGGCGATCGCCATCGCCCATGCGGCCAAGCGCGCCGACCCGGGGTGCTTCGTCTTCTTCGGCGGTCACAGCGTGTCCTTCGTGGCCGAGGACGTCCTCGCGCAGAGCGAAGGAGCCGTGGACGCGGTGGTACGCGGCGAGGGGGAACCGGCCGTGCCCCTGTTGCTGGCGGCCGTCCGGGACGGCGGTCTGGACACCGTGCCGGGAATCGTCACGCCGGCGGGCCGTGGACCCGAACCCCGGATGCTGCACGGCATCGACAGTCCCGTGCCCGCACGGGACTTGATGCGCCATCGGCGCAAGTACTTCATCGGGGAACTCGACCCGTGCGCATCCATCGAGTTCACCCGGGGATGCCCCTGGGACTGCTCGTTCTGCTCCGCCTGGACCTTCTACGGCCGCAGCTACCGCAAGGCCTCGCCGGAGGCGGCCGGGGCGGAGATGGCGAGCATCCAGGAGCCCAACGTCTTCATCGTCGACGACGTCGCCTTCATCCGGCCCGAGCACGGGCACGCCATCGCCGCGGAACTGGAGCGCCGCAGAATCCGCAAGCGGTACTACCTGGAGACGCGCAGCGACGTCCTGCTGCGCAACGAAGAGGTCTTCCAGCGGTGGACCCGCCTGGGTCTGAAGTACATGTTCCTCGGCATGGAAGCCATCGACGCCGAGGGACTGGACCTCTACCGCAAGCGGGTCACCCCCGACGACAACTTCCGTGCCCTGGAGGTGGCGCGCCGACTCGGCATCAACGTCGCGATCAACCTCATCGTGGACCCGGCGTGGGACGAGGAACGCTTCCGTCTCGTCCGGGAGTTCGCCCTCGCCGTCCCGGAGATCGTGCACCTCACTGTGATGACGCCCTACCCCGGCACCGAAATCTGGCACACCGAGTCGCGCAAACTCACCACCCGCGACTACCGGCTGTTCGACATTCAGCACGCCGTGGTGCCCACCACCCTGCCCCTGGACGTCTTCTACCGCGAACTGGTGCGGACCCAGGCGGTCATCAACCGCAAGCACCTGGGACTGCGGACCGCGCTGGGCGCCCTACGCGTACTGGGCGGCAACCTCGCCCGCGGACAGACCAACTTCGCCCGGATGCTGTGGAAGTTCAACCGCGTCTACAACCCCGCACGTCAACTGGCCGACCACCGCCGCCCCGTGCGTTACGAACTTCCGCTGCCCCAGCACCTGGAGATCGGCAACCGTCGGGAACTGTATGTCCACAGCCGTCCCGCGCCCCGCCGCGAGGCCGAGCAGACGGAGTAAGGCGCCGGTCGGCCATTCCGCGCGGTCCGGACGACTCACCGGCGGCGAAACGGGTGTCTCCCCGGGCTGTCCAGAACTCGCACGAAGCGGCCGATCAGCCGAAGACGGAGGCGAGACGTCTGAACACGGCCGGTGCGGCACCGTGCACGCGCGCCGGCAGACGAAGCCAGCCGGGAACGTAGATCTCGTCCTTGCCTCGGCGGATCGCGGTCCATACGGCGTCCGCCACCCGTTCGGGGGGCACCGGCCTGGGCCGGGACCGCGGGTAGGCGGCTCCGCGCCGCTCGAAGAAGGGTGTGTCGACCACGCCCGGCACCACATGGCTGAGTCCCACGCCGGTGCCGCGCAACTCGTACCGCAAGGCGTCGGCGAAGGTGCTCACCGCCGCCTTGGCCGCCGAATACACGGCCTCGCCCCGCACCCCCACCACCCCTGCGACGGATCCGATGAGCACGATCCGCCCATGGCCCTGCTCCACCATGTGGGGCACCATCTGCTGCACCAGACGCAGCGTGGCGAGGAGATCCGTTTCGATGACCTCCGTGAGCGCGGACGGGGGCATGTTCACGAAGTCGCCGGCCCAGCCGACTCCGGCACCGGCCACCAGCAGGTCGACGCTGCCCGACTGATCGAGGGCGAACCGGGTCAGCCGCCGGTCGGTGCCGGGCACGGTGAGATCTGCCGGGAACTGCGAGGCCCTGGTCCGGACGGCCACGTCCCTCAGGCGTGCTGTGTCCCGTCCGTTGAGGACGAGCCTCCAGCCCTCGGCGGACAGGCGATGCGCCACGGCCGCGCCGATGCCGGAGGAGGCCCCGGTCACGACTGCCGTGGGTGGCCGTCCGCTTCTGCCGGAGAGCTTCCGTGAGGGGCCCGGCCCCGGCCCTCGCATCGGCGTGTTCGCGGCGTCGACGCGGGGCACGTGAGACATGTCTGCACCTCTGCAAGGTGGGGGCCGGGAGCCGTTGTACGGGCATACCCGGTCCTTCGGGGTGGAGAAGGCGAGCCCGTAGTATCCCGTGACTCATATCGCGAAACGCGGCAATGTCCGGTTCATCGGAGTGGGGCGTGGGCGTACGTCGTTCGTGGATACACCACCTTCGCCGCCGCGCCCGCCTTGCCGTTTGTCGCCGCGCGCACCGGCTACCCGCGGAGGCGACCTTGCTCGGCGGTCATGACATGGGCGGCGTGGAGAAGCCGCTGCGGTCGCCTCCGGCCGCGGCACTCACCGTCCCGTCCGGCAACTCGTGGCAGAAGGGGATGGACGATGCGGGACCATTCCGACGGATCCTCCGTGCACGCTCGGCGTGTCTCCCGGGCGGAGAGCGCCGGCACCCTGAGGGCCTTCCTCATCAGCGTCGTGCTCCTGCTGGTGGCGGTGTGGCTTTTCCTGGCCGGCTGGGTGCTCGACTACCCGCCCGGGGACCCGACGAGCGACGCCCGTCTGAACGAGATCCTCGTCTGCGTGCTCGTCTTCCTGACGGCGGCAACCCGTCTGGTCCGAACCCCAGGCATCCCCTCCGACCTGCTCCTCACCGCTGCCGGCGCATGGCTGGTCGGGGCACCGTTCGCGCTGGGCTACGGGGACACTTCGATGACCGAGGTCGCGCGCTTCAACGACGTCGCCTCAGGGGGCCTGATCGTTCTGCTGGCCCTCGTCTCCCTGGCCGCGCTGCCCGTCGCCCGCTCCCGCACGTCCCCGGCTGCCTGACCGCCATCACACCGCGGGATGGGTCGGCGCTGCCCGCGTCCGCGGTACGTGACGGCGTGATTCGTTCCGCCGAGGATGGATAGTCGGCACGCATGAGAGTGATGAGTGTGACTCCTCGCCTCCGTGGTGGGCGCCGGTGGCAGCGGCTCGCCGTGGCCGTGTGCGTGCCGTTGACCGCTTTGTCGCTTCTCGTGGGCTGTGGTCGTGACGATCCGCTGAACGAACCCGTCGAGCGGTTCGCGATGGTGGAGGTTTCCTCCGAGCGCGCCATCCGGCTGTCCGTGGCGGAGGTGCCCGGCGGTGAGCTGACCGCCTTGGAACTCAAGGAACCCGAGTCGGACTCACCCGTGTGGGAGAGCCGGGTCATGGGCAAGGACGAACAACTGCGCACCGTGCGGCTGGGCGCCACCCGGGGTGAGGTGCTGGGGACGAGTTCCCCGCCCGCCCTCACGGACGCAGAGCGGCAGGCGTTGTCCCAGCGCTTGGACAGAGCGCGGATCCTTCCGGGCGAAGCGGCTCGGGAGGCGGCCGACCGCGGTGAGAACGTCACCGCCATCCGCCTGGCAGAGCGCGACGGCGTGCCGGTCTGGAGGGTGAGCGTCCTCGGAGTGGCCGACGACGAGGCGACGGTCCACGTCGTCGACGCCACGACGGGAAAGGTCGTCGAACGCCTTCCGGCCTGACGGTTTCGGACCGGCCAGACGACCGGGCACACTCGCACAGTCTTCGGACCGCGCCGGCTACCCGGTCCCCGTGGCTGCCGGTGCGGACCTACGGTGCCGAGGAGCGTCGGGTCGCGCACCACGTCAACACGATTCCCGCGACGACGGATCCGCCAAGGCCCACCGCCAGGTCGACCAGGGTGTCGGTGTATCCGACCGGGATGTGAGCGTGGAAGACCTGGGTGGCCAGCCCCTCGTACAACTCCCACAGGACGGCGACGGTGGCACCCACAGCGGCCGTGACCAGAGGACCGGCGGCGCGACGCAGTGTCCGGTCTGCCGGGGCCGGCACCAGCCGCCAGCGCGACAGCAGCAGGTGGAGAGCGACGGCCACAACGCCGGGCGTCACCGAGTGCACGAGCGTGTCGTACCAGTCGGCCACCCGGTACCAGTGGCCTACCGTCGACCAGGTCGCCCAGGTCAGCACGGCACACACCAGCAGGTCGACGAGGGCCGGGAGCCGGGTGAACCGCGGCACCAGGAGGGCCAGGAAGAGAAGGGTCAGCATCACCGCCCCGTCACGGGAGACGAGGGCCAGGACGACGGCGCCGCAGAGCACCGACAGACGGACCACGTCGGCGGTGAGGCGCAGGGGGCGAGGCTCGACGTCCGGCATCTGCGACGGGTGCCCTCCCGGCCGGGCGCCAGTCACGCCGCAGACGCTTCCTCGAACTCCTCGGCCCTCGCTGCCGGGGCCGTCCGGGCTTGGTCCGCGGCCCGTCCGGAACGCCCGGCCGCCGGTGTGCGAGAAGGGAGCCGGACACACCCCTAGGAGTCCGCGGCCGGCTTCCCGGAGGACCCCGTTTCAGCGGGCCCTTCGGGCTGTGAGAATCGCTCATGGAGTTCCTGCACGACGCCGAACGCCGCGGCGGTGACCGGCACCGCGAGGAGCACACCGATGATCCCGGCCACGGTCCCGCCCGCGGTGAGCGCCACCAGGATCACCGCAGGGTGAATGCGCACGGTCCGGCTCTGGACCATGGGCTGGAAGATGTTCCCTTCGAGCACCTGGACCACGAGCACCACCCCGAGCGCCCACAGCGCGATGGCGAGCCCGCGGTCGGCGAGCGCCACCAGCACGGCCGCGGTCCCGGAGACGAGTGCGCCGAGGTAGGGGACGTAGGCGCCGATGAAGACGATGGCGCCGAGCCCGAAGGCCCCCGGGACGCGCAGGACCAGCAGGCCGGCGGTGATGCAGACCGCGTCGATGAGGGCCACCACGGTGGTGCCCCGCATGAACCCCTCGACGCCCTGGAACGCCCGCCGGGCCATCGCCTCGACGATGTCGGCGCTGCTTCGCGGGACGAGCGAGCGCAGGGTGCCGACGGCGTGGTCGGAGTCGCGCAGGAAGAAGAAGACCAGCAGCAGGGCGAGCACCGTCATACCGAGTACCTGAGCGGCGGCTCCGACCCCGGCCACGATGCTGGACGCGGCTGTCCCGCCGAACTTGCCCAGCAGGTCGAGGGCGTCGTCGGCGAGATCCTCGAGGGAGGTGCCGGACGCACCGAACTGATCGGCCAGCTGCCGCACCGCCCTCCGCACCGATACGACGATCTGGCCCCAGGTGTCGACCAGCGCGGCCGTGGCCACATACACGGCGCCGCCGACCACGGCGAGGACGGCGGCGCAGGTGAGACCGGCGGCGACGGACCGATTGACCTTCGCCTTCACTACCAGCGACCGGTGCAGGGGGCGGAGCAGCGCGGTGCCGAGCAGGGCCAGTAGCGCGGGAACGAGGGCCAGCCAGAGCGCCACGAACACCTGGACCGCGACATAGGTGACCCCTGCGACCAAGAGAATCACGGTGCACCAGGCGGCAAGCCGACGAACGGGTTCTGGCAGCAGTTGCACGCGCCCCAGCGTACGCATCGGCCGCCCCGGCCCGAGCGAGCCCCGCCCGGGAAAGGCGGCGTGATCGACCGACCTGCGGGCGTCACCACCGCGGACCGACCGACCGACCGGCCGAGCCGCGCCCGCGCGTCGATCGTCACCGGACGAGGTGGCTGGTGCCCGTCGGCTCCGTCCGCCGATGTTTCCCCACCGGCTCTCAGTGGCACCTCCACGTGGTCGCCCGGGGACTCGGGTACGTCGGTCGCGAGGCGGGAGGAGCAGTGGATGCCTGACGGACGAACGATGACGCGTCCGGCCACCGGGGCGGCGCTGCTGGTGCCGGCGGCGATGGGTTTCGTGCTGCTGTTGTTCCTGGTGCGCGGCGAGTGGAGGCCTCTGCGACGGCTGGACGAGGCGGTGGCCGACGGGCTCAACGACGCCGTTGCCGACCACGGCGTGGTGGTAGAGGCGCTGCGAGTGGTCACCGACCTGGGAGGCAGCCCGGCCCTGGCCTGGGTGACCAGCGTGGGCGTCGTGTGGCTGTTGCTGCGGCGTCAGGTACGTGCCGCCCTGTACGTGGCGGTGGCGGCAGTGGGCGCCTGGATCCTGATCTCGGTGGTCAAGACGTTGGTGGGCCGACTGCGGCCGGTTGTCGACGAGCCCCTGGTCACACCCGCCGGCCTGAGCTTTCCCAGTGGGCACGCGCTCAGTTCCCTGGTGTCCTACGGTGTGCTGCTGCTGGTCTTCCTGCCCGCGATGAACCGGACGGCGCGCCGGTTCGCCGTCGCCGTGGCGGTCATGGTCGTCGTCCTGGTCGGGTTCACCCGCATGGCTCTGGGGGTGCACTACCTCAGTGACGTCGTCGCGGGCTGGCTGCTGGGTGCCGTCTGGCTGGCGGTGACCGCGGCCGCCTTTCGGCACTGGCCGCAGGACCGCCTGCTCGGGCACCCGCTGCCGAGGGTCGCTCAGGGCGGTGCGACGGAGCGCTCCCGCGTGCCGTCCGGACTGCCGGTTCTCGGCTCGGCAGCCGGACTGCGTCCGGTGCCCGAACGCCACCACCCCGTCCTGCCGCGTCCGCTCGTCGCCGCGGCCGAACTGGGAGTGGTCTGGCTGCTGACCCTCGGCACCCTCTATGGGCTGGGACTCCTGGTGAAGGACGCCGGACCGGGCTCGGGTCCGGCGAGCTGGGACCGGTCCGTGGTGCACCAGTTGGCGGGCGCGCGCACGCCGAGGCTGGACGACATCGCCACGGGCCTGCAGATCCTCGGCGGCACGCTGGGAATCACCGCCGCGGTGGCGGTGGTCGGTCCGCTCGCCGTGGCCGTCACCCGAAGCCGGCGGCCGTTGGCTCTGCTTGCCCTGGCCTTGGTGGGCCAGGTGACCTTGTTCCTCGTCACCGTGGCTCTGGTGGCACGTGACCGTCCCGATGTACCGCACCTCACCAGCGATCTGCCGCCCACCGCGAGCTTCCCCTCCGGTCACGTCACGGCGACCCTGGCCCTCACCGCCTGCACGGCGATCATCGTTTTCCGGGCCACCGGCCACACGGGGTGGCGCGTCACCTCCGTGGTCCTGGCCGCAGTGATCACGACCGCGGTCGCCGTCGAGCGGTTGTACGCGGGCGCCCACTACCCCAGTGACGTCCTGGCCTCACTGGTCCTGGCCGGGCCCTGGACCGCGGCCTGCTGGTGGATCACTCGTCCGGTACCCCAGGCCAGGGCTGAGGAACAGGCCACCACACACCCGGCGGAACACCGGTGAGCCGCCCCCCGACGGTGAGCTCCGGCGGAAGCGGCCACAGCGGTGGCGCGGGCGCGCACCGCTCGTCCGGCGCGGCGGACCCGGCGGTCGAGCCGTCACGACGGACCACCGGCGCGCTTGTCGCGGATCCGCTGTGCGACGTCGCGCAGTTTGATGTTGTGGTGCTGGGAGATGTTGCGCAGCACGCTGAAGGCGTCGTCCTCGCTCATCCCGTGGCGTTCCATGAGGATGCCCATGGCCTCGCCGATGGCGTGCCGGGTCTCCAGGGCGTGCTCCAGCTGGTCGATGGTGCGGGCGTCCGCGAGGGCGACGGCGGCGTGCGAGGCCAGCAGCCAGCCGGCGGTGGCGTTCTCCTCGGTGAAGACTCCCGGGCGGCGGGCGTACAGGTTCAGCGCGCCGAAGTCCTCGTCGTGGGTGTAGAGCAGAATCCCGGTCATGCTCCCGATGCCCAGTGCGCGGGCGGCCTCGGCGTACCGCGGCCAGTCCGGCTGGGGCCGCGTCATGTCCACGATCCGGAACACGCGGTCCTCGTCCGCGTGACGTGCGAGATCGAAGCACGGCCCCTCACCCAGTTCACCCTGCACCCGGTCGGACTCCTCGACCATGTCGCCGTAGGAGGACAGCGTGACGGCGCGGCCCTTGCGCACCGCGAGGACCCCGGCCGCGTCACAGCCGTCCACCAGTTTCACGGCCGACGCCGCGATCTCGTCCAGCGTCTCCTGCACGGAGTCCTGTTTGAGCAGGGTCCGGGCGAGCACGGCCATCTCCTCGGCGAACTTCTGCCACTCCATGTGCCACCGCCCGTGTCGATCACCAGTTCAGTCACCCTACGCACAGCCTGGCCGTTCCCGGCCGAAGGCGCCAGGAGGCCGGGAGCGCGGCGCGGGCCCCCGGCGTCCTTCCGGGGCGGCGCCATACAAGAGGACTCCGTCCCCGCATGCCCGACGACCCCCTCCCGTAACCTCGCGCCCCATCCCATAGCCTCGTGCACGGAGACACGGACATCGGGTGTGTCCGCGGTGAGGAGGCGAGGGTGCTCGGCAGGGGGACGTGCGCGCGGTGGTGCGCGGGCGCCATGGCGGCGGTTTTCGTGGTGCTCGTCGGCCCCAGCGAACCGGGCGGCGCCCTCTACGCCGGGGCGCGGCGCGCCGAGGCCGTCCGGGACGTCGTGGCGAACCGTGTCATGACGTGGAACATCTGCAACCCCTGCGAGACGAGCGACGTCGACCGGGCCGCGGAGATCGCCGCGTACGCGCCCCAGGTCATCGGCCTCCAGGAGGCGTGTGTGCGTGACGTCGAGAGGATCCGGGAGTACCTGGAGAACCTTCACGGGCTGGTCTACCGCGTCGAGTACGGGAGCGTGCTGCGGAAGTGGGGCCGCTGCGGCGGCGCGCCGTGGAATCCGGGCGCCTACGGCCAGGCCATCCTCTCGGCCGCGCCGATGACGGACCCCGTGAGCGTGGAGTATCCCGACGGCGGATCCGAGGACCGCGGGTACATGGCCGTGACCACCACCGTGGACGACCGGTCCGTGCGTGTCTTCAACACACATCTCGCCCAGCGGGAGCAACAGGAGGTCCGGGACGGTCAGACCCGTGTGCTCGCCCGGGAGTTCGCCCGGTACGACCGCGCGATCCTGCTCGGCGACCTCAACGCCGTGCCGGACGCCCCCGAACTCGCCCGGATCTGGGCACTGGCCACGAACGTGGACCCGCAGTGCCGTCCGTCGTCCACCGGGAGCTGCCGGCCGACCACCGACTGGCAGAGCAAGTTCGACTACGTGTTCCTGCGAGGCGTCGTCCCGCTCGGTCACCGGGTGCTTCCGAGTCCGCACTCGGACCACCACCTCCTGTACGCGGACCTGGACCTGACCTGAGCGGTCCGCCCCGGCTCCCCGCAGGGCCGGGGCCGCCGTCGGCCCGCCCGGCCCGGTTCCTCTCAACGCCGGGTCAGGGGCCCGCCCGCGCCGAGCGTCGCCGCACGACGTGGAATTCTTCCTCGCAGGGGCATACGGGGAAGGCAAGCAGGCAGGGCATGCCGGTGACAGGACGCCGGCCCGATCAGCAGGGAGGCCACGATGGCGGGGCCGGAGCACACGGAGACCTTTGACGGGCCGTCCGTGCCCACAGCGTCCGTCGTGCTGGCCGGGACTCTGGAAGCCATCGGCGCCGGTGCCTACGTCGTGAACGAGCAGGGCTGCGTCGTCGCCGTGAACACCCGCGCCGAGCAGCTCCTGGGCCGCTCCGCCGACGATCTGATCGGCCATGACGCGCACGACCTGCTGCACCGAGGCCCGCAGGGGCAGCCACTGCCGCGAACCCAGTGCGCCATGCGGCAGCCGTTCCACGCCGGGCGCACGGCCCAGGCCGACGAGGCCTACTTCGTCTGCGGCGACGGCACCCTGCTGCGCATCTCCTGGCTGATCACGCCCTACGACGTCGGCGGCCGGCACGCGGGCACGCTCGTCGTCTTCCACGCCCCCGACCACCAGGAGGTCGCCGACCCGCAGCCGGAACCGGCGGCCCAGCCGCTGTCCGAGCTGCACCGGCTGGCGCTGCTCGCCGAGACCACCGCGCAGCTGACCTCCACGCTGGACGTCGACGAGGCACTGCGCCGCCTGGTGGGGCTGGTCGTGCCGCGGCTCGCGGACTGGGTCGTCGTCGATCTGATCACCGAACGCGACGAGGTGTGGCGCAGCATCGTGGTCCACGCCGGAGGTGACACGTACACCTACCGCGAAGACCTCCAGGGGCCGATGCCGCCGATCCCGGAGGAATCCCCGATGCCCCTGTCCAGAGCCCTGCGCGGTGTCGCCTCCAACCTGGCCGGACCGCAGACCTACCAGGGGGCACCGGATTCCGGCATCGCGGTCGAGCAGCGCCGCCTGTTCGAAGCCACGGGGATGCACTCGGCGGCCATCGCGCCCATCCGCAGCACCCGCGCCGTCCTGGGAGCGCTGACCCTCGGACGCGACCGGAACCGGCCGGCCTTCACGCCCGTGGACCTTCCACTGATCGAGGACATCGCCCGCCGTGCCGGTCTCGCCCTGGACAACGCACGCCTCTACCAGCGTCAGCGCAAGGTGGCCGAGACCATGCAGAACCACCTGCTGCCACAGATGCCGGGCGTCGCGGGCCTGGAGCTGACCGTCCGCTACCTGCCCGCTCCCGACGCCTCACAGGTGGGCGGCGACTGGTACGACGCCTTCCCCCTGGCCGACGAGTCCACCGCACTGGCCATCGGAGACGTCGTCGGCCACGACCTGGAGGCGGCGGCCGGCATGGCGCAGGTGCGCAACATGCTCCGCGCCTACGCCTGGTCCCAGCACGAACCCCCCAGCCGGATCGTCGAACGGCTCGACCAGGCGATCCAGCACATCACCGACGTCACCATGGCCACGACGATCTTCGCCCGGGTCGAACCGGCCGAGGCCGGGCAGTGGAAGCTGTCCTGGACCAACGCCGGTCACCCCCCGCCGCTGCTGATCAGCCGGGACGGCCTGGCCCGCTACCTCACGGACGGCCACGGCATCCTCCTGGGCACCCAGACGGGCACCCGGCGCCCCGACGCGACCGCGCTGCTCCCGCCCGGTTCCACCCTGGTGCTGTACACGGACGGCCTCATCGAGGCGCCCCGCCACACCCTCGACGAGGGACTGGACCGACTGCGTCAGCACGCCGCCGCCCTCGCCCACCGCCCTCTCGCCTCGTTCACCGACCAGCTCCTGCGCCGCGTCCGGCCCGGAAACGACGACGACGTGGCCCTCCTGGCGGTGCGCGTCCCCGAGAGCTGACCGGCAGGAACCCCTCCTGCGGGACGCAGGGGGCGTCGGATGTGCGCCGCCGTGCCCGTGGTGCCCGCCCCTTCCCCACGGCACACGGGGCCGCGTCCGCCTCCTGCCGGGGGCGGGAGCGGTGAAGGCCGGTGCGGAGTGGCCCGAGGATTGGGCCACCGACCGGGACTGCGTCCTCGGAGCGTTCCGCAAGGACACCGCGGCCACGGGGTCACCCGTCCGTACGCGCTGGGCAGGGCGTGACCGGCGCGCCGCGACCAGGATGGGCGACGCCGGGGCGTCCGCCGGCAGCTCGGTGCTGCCTGATGTGACGCGCGGCAGTCGCCGCCCGTACGCGCGAGGGAGAGGCATGACCGAGACCGACGAGGCCGGGCCCTTCTCTGCCGGGGCCGAGTGGCCCTCGGAGCATCGCGACCCGGTCACCGGCAGGATCGACCTCCGGCGCGTCGGGGCGAACCCCGACTTCTGGTATCCCGTGGCGCTGTCGAGGAGCGTGCGCGGCAAGGGGACGTTCGCGGCGACGTTCGCCGGTGAGCGCATCGCGCTGTACCGCGGCGAGAGCGGCACCGTGTACGCGCTGGAGGATCGCTGCGCCCACCGTCAGGTGCCGCTGAGCATGGGCGTCGTGGAGGGCGAGGCACTGCGCTGCTGCTACCACGCCTGGGCCTATCGCGGGGACGGCCGCATCTCGCAGATCCCTTACCTCTCCAAGGGCGACGGCCGGCCGCCGCGGGGCGTGCGCGGCTACCCCGTCCGGGAGGCGTACGGCCTGGTGTTCGCGTTCCCGGGCGACCCCGACAAGGCGGCCGACACGCCGCTGCCGGACCTGCCGGCGTTCGGGTCGCCGCGCTACAAGACCATGACCTACTCCCGGACCGTGCGCTGCCACTACTCGTTCATGCACGAGAACCTGCTCGACATGAACCACCAGTTCCTCCACCGGGGCGTCGTCGGCAGACTCCACCCGGAACTGCTGAACTACCGGACCGACGAGCGGTCGGTGGAGGCCAGGTACCTCTTCAGCCATGCCGGGGGCAAGCGGAACCGCGGGGCCAGCCTGCTGGCCTCCGAGGGCATCGGCGGCAGCGACTCCCGCGACGTCATGACGATCCGCACCGCCTACCCGTACCAGACCCTCGACCTGGTCCCGGAGAACGCGGAGCGGCCCGCCTTCCGCCTCTGGGCCGCCTACGTACCCGAGGACGCCGAGCAGCGCAGGTGTCACGCCTACGGCCTGCTCATGATCGAGAAGCCTCGGGTCCCCGGCGTCCTGCAGCTCGCCTGGCCTCTCATCAGGCGTTTCACCGAGCGCGTGTTCGCCGAGGACCGGATGGCCGTCGAGGCCGAGCAGCGGGCCTGGGACGAGCAGGGCGAGGACCGCAATCGCGAGGTGTTCTCGCTGATCCTGGACGTCCGCGAGGTGCTGCGCAGCAACGGTGTCCCCATCCGCCCCCGGCCCGCCGCGTGCGGCGCCGCCGCGGTGTGCGACGGCCGGGACCGCGGTTGACGGAGGCGGCCGGTGCCGCGGGCCCCGCGCCCCGGACCCGCGGACGCGGCGAAGACCTGCCCGGCCTGTGCGGGCATCGTGCGGGAACGTTCGTACTCGGGCATCGCCCTACCGCCCTCACCTTCGGGTGTCGTGGCGCGTACCGCGTACCGCGTTCCCGGCCGGTCCCCATCGCGTAAGGCCCCGTCCGCACCTTGCGGATCTCGCACTCCATCGCACCCCTTGAGCCGGGGTGTCGCGACGCCTCCCAGAAGGCGAGTCCCGCGCGGACGGGGCATCGAGCGCGGCGTCCGGTCGATCACGCAACGTGATGTGCGGGTGCTCAGGGTGAGACGGTGGTCGCCCTCTCGGGCGCGGTGTGTGCCCGTGACCCGGCGGGGAACTTGGTTCGCCGGGTGCGTGCCTGGTGAGAGGAGCCCAAGTGACGACGTCGGCGGCGGGCGGCCGGAACCAGGGCGGGCACGAGGACGGCCACGAACCGGACCCCAACCGGTGGCGGGCCCTGTGGGTCACGCTGGTGGCCGGCTTCATGAGCCTGCTGGACGTGTCGATCGTGGCGGTCGCCCTGCCCACCGTCCAGAAGCAGCTGCACGCCTCCGCGGCCGAGGTGCAGTGGGTGGTGTCCGGCTACGCCCTCTCCTTCGGCCTCGCCCTCGTCACCGCGGGCAGGCTCGGCGATGCCCTGGACCGGCGCCGCATCTTCCTGCTCGCCCTCAGTGGCTTCGTGCTCTTCAGCGCGGCCTGCGGGGCGGCCCCCACCATCACCTTGCTGGTGGTGGCCCGGCTGGCCCAGGGCCTGGCGGCCGGCTTCATGGCCCCGCAGAACTCCGCGCTCATCCAGCAGATGTTCCGCGGCGGGGAGCGCGGCCGGGCCTTCGGCTTCTTCGGCGCCACCGTCGGCATCTCCTCCGCCGTCGGCCCCCTCGCCGGCGGCCTGATCCTCGCCCTGGCCGACGGACCCCAGGGCTGGCGGTGGATCTTCTACGTCAACGTCCCCATCGGCATCCTCGCGGTGCTGCTCGGCCGCCGCCTGCTGCCCCGCACCCGGCGCTCCGGCCGCGAACACGTCGACCTGCCCGGTGTCCTGCTCCTCGGTCTCGGCGTCCTCGCGCTCATGTACCCGCTGGTCCAGGCGGAGACCGGCGGCCTCACCCGGCTGTGGTGGCTGTTCCCGGCCGGCGCCGGGCTGCTGTTCGTCTTCACCCGTCGGCAGCTCCGCCTGCTGGACCGCGGGACCCAGCCGCTGCTCGACCCGCGCCTGTTCACCACCGTGCGCGGCTACGCCGTCGGGGCAGGCGTCGGCACGCTGTACTTCATCGGCTTCAGCGGCGTCTGGCTGGTCTTCGCCCTCTTCTACCAGCACGGCCTGGGCTTCTCCCCCCTCATGTCGGGTCTCGCGGTCACTCCCTTCGCCCTCGGCTCGGCCCTGGCCGCCGCGGTCTCCGGGCGCCTCGTGGACCGGCTGGGCCGCCTGCTCACCGTGGGCGGGCTCACCGGCGTCATCCTCGGGCTGGGCGGCACCGCGCTGCTGCTGCGCTTCGCGCCCCTCGACGTCGCCCCCTGGATCGCCGCCCCGGTCCTGTTCCTCGGCGGGGTCGGCGGCGGGTGCGTGATCTCGCCCAACATCACCATGACGCTGCGCGACGTGCCCGTGCACATGGCCGGAGCGGCGGGCGGGGCACTGCAGACCGGGCAGCGCCTGGGCGCCGCGGTGGGCACCGCCACGCTGCCCGGCCTCTTCTACCTGGTGCTCGGCAGCAGGAGCGGCGACTACCGCGGTGCCCTCTTCCTCGCGATGGTCGCCGGGCTCGTCGGGATGGCCGCGTCCCTGGCCCTCGCGGCCTACGACTGGCGGCGCGACCGGCGGATGAGGAAGCCGCACCGCCGGTGCCCGGACGATGTCGCCCACACTCCCGTGCACGCCCGGCAGACCTGAGCGGTGGCCGCCCGCCACGCCGCGTGCGGGCAGGGCCGTCGCCGCAACGGATGCGTGAGGTCTCGGGTCGGGTCCGGAAGCGTCCGGCGATGCCGGCCGCGGCGTCCGAGCGTTTTCCGGCCGGGGGGTGTGCGGGAAGCGCCCTGGGGCGCTGCGGGCGGATTCGGGGTCGGACCGTCGCGCGCGCCCGTGAGGCGAGGTGGAGGCGCTCCCTGCCGGTGCGTCGGGCGAGGTCGGAGACCTATCGCCGCCGGGTCGCCGAACTGCTCGACACCCTCGACGCGGGGTCGCGGTTCCAGGCCGGTGTGCGCGCGGGGGAACTCGGCCTCAGCGGCTGACGAACCGGCGGGGGAGCGCGAGGCGAGGCGGAAGCGGTCAGTCCCCGATCGCGGCGACGACGAGCGCCTGGAGCTGGGCGGCCGTGTGGTCCAGCGGTTGCGTGCTGCGCTTGGCGCGGCACATGGCCACGGTTCCCTCGACCGCCGCGACGATCAGCGTCGCGAGCTGGGCCGCCCGCGCGGGTTCGGCGCCGTGCTCCCGCAGCGAGCCGGCCAGCAGGGCCTCCCACTCAAGCCGGTGTTCGTCCGGGCCGCCGGCCGGGACGGGTCATGACGCGGGGCTGGAGTCCGGGCGCAGGGTGAAGATTTGATCGAGACCGACCAGGGTGAGGACGCGCAGCAGGTTCGCCGGTACGGCGGCCAGGACGATGTCGGCCCCGGCGGCCAGGGCGTGCTGCCGGGCGGCGAGGAGCGCGGTGATGCCCGAGGAATCGCAGAACTCGAGGCCGGACAGGTCCAGGACCAGACACTGCCCCGGTGCCAGGGAGAGCTGGTCCAGCCTGCCGCGCAGTACGGGGGCCTGGTCGTGGTCCAGGTCGCCGGTCACGTGCAGAACGGGGCCGGTCGCGGTGGCGTGCTGTCTGACGGCGAGAGACTTCATGAGGCGTGACCCGTCTCGGGGCCCATGGGGGAAGGTGCGGCGGGAACACCGAGGGCGAGCAGGGCGGTGTCGTCGTCGAGACCGTCGCCGAAGCTCTGGAGCAGCCCGGTGAGTGCGGTGATCACCTCGTGGGGTGCGGCGGGAGCGTGGTCGGCGGCGAAGGCGTGCAGGGCGTCCTCGCCGTACAGGTCGTCGCGGCCGGTGCCGACGCGGGCCTCGGTGAGGCCGTCGGTGTACAGCACGACCGTGTCACCGGGGGCGAGGACGGTCTCGGCGGTGCCGATGGGGGCGCCGGGGACGACGCCGATGAGCAGCCCGCCGGGGGTGGGCAGGAACTCGGCGCTGCCGTCGGAGCGCAGTACGAGCGCCGGCGGGTGGCCGCCGGAGGCGAGACGCACGGTCGTCGGCCCGTGCTCGCCGCCCGGCTCGATGATCCCGAAGATGCAGGTGCAGTAGCGGGGGTCGCCGTCGGCGGTGTAGCGCTCGTGCAGGACGGCGTTCAGCGTGGTCAGCGCCGAGGCCGGATCCGGGTCGTGGTGGGCCGCGGCGCGCAGGGTGTAGCGGGTCAGCGACGTCAGGGAGGCGGCCTCGGGGCCCTTGCCGCACACGTCGCCGAGGAAGAAGGCCCACCGGTCGCCGGCGACCGGGAAGAGGTCGTAGAAGTCGCCGCCGAGCTGGTCCGGCGCGGCCGTGTGGTAGTGGACGGCCGTCTCCACGCCCGGCACGGCGGGCAGCGAGTCCGGCACCAGGGAGCGCTGCAGGACGGCGAGCGCCTCGGCCAGCCTGGCCCGGTCGGCCTCGGCCTGCCGCCGGGCCTCGTCCGCTTCGGCGCGGGCCCGCTCGGCCTCCTGCCGACGGTGCAGGAGTTCCTTCTCGTAGGCGCGGCGGTCCGAGGCGTCGAAGACGGTGATACGGATCAGCAGGGGCTCGCCCTCGGTCCCGTACTTGATCACGGCGGAGACCAGCACCGGGAGCCGGCCGCCGTCGCCGCGCCGCAGCTCCAGGGCGATCCCCCGCAGCTCACCCTGCATGCGCAGCAGCGGAGCGAAGTGCGTCTCGTGGTACAGCTTCCCACCGACCGTGAGCAGGTCCGCGAAACGCTTGCGGCCCGCAACGGCCTCACGATCCAGACCGAGCCAGTCCAGCAGGGTGCCGTTGATCTTGGCGATGGTCCCGTCCATCAGCGTGGACAGGTAGCCGCACGGCGCGTACTCGTACAGGTCCTCCACGCTGTCCTCCAGCAGCGCTGTGAAGGCCGCGTCCGTGCTCGCCTCGCCTCCCGTCCCGGCGGGCTCCGGCACGCCGCCCGTACGGCACATCACGTCAGGGACTCCAGGAAGTCGACCATCGCCTGGGAGGTGGCCTCCGGGGCGCTGAGCTGCGGGCAGTGCCCGGTGGCGGCGAGTGTGACCAGGCGCGAGGCGGGGATCGACTTGTGCACGTAGGCACCGACCTCGCGCGGCGCGATGGCGTCCTGCTCGCACTCCAGCACGAGCGTCGGCACGGACACACCCTTCAGGTCCTCCCGGCTGTCGGTGAGGAACGTCGTGCGGGCGAAGACGCGGGCGATGTCGGGGTCGGTGGCGCAGAAGCTGTTGGTCAGTTCCCGACCCAGCTCCGGCCGGTCCGGGTTGCCCATGATCACCGGCGCCATCGCGGACGACCAGCCCAGGTAGTTCGCCTCCAGGGAGCCGAGCAGCTCCTCGATGTCCTCGGTGCTGAAGCCGCCGCGGTAACCCTCGTCGTCGATGTAACAGGGCGAGGGGGTGACCATCACGAGCGCCCCGATCCGCTCCGGAGCGGCCTGTGCCGCCAGTACCCCGACCATGGCGCTCACCGAGTGCCCCACGAAGACCGCCTGCCGCAGGTCCAGCTCCCGGCAGACGTCGACGACGTCGGCGGCGTAGCCCTGGAGCGAGGAGTACCGCTCCTCGTTCCAGGCCGCGAGGTCCGAGCCGCCGGAACCGACGTAGTCGAACAGCACCACCCGGTAGCGCTCGGCAAGCACCGGCACCACCAGCCGCCACATGTTCTGGTCGCAGCCGAACCCGT
Source organism: Streptomyces sp. NPDC096046 (assembly GCF_040303285.1). NCBI lineage: Bacteria > Bacillati > Actinomycetota > Actinomycetes > Kitasatosporales > Streptomycetaceae > Streptomyces > Streptomyces sp. NPDC096046. The sequence goes on from NZ_JBEOSZ010000005.1 coordinate 130,292, forward strand.
GTGCCATGAGCAGCACCGGCGCGTCGTCGCGACCGATGACGTTGACGTTGTTCCTGCTGCGGATGTCCATACCGACCATGCTCCCACCTCGGCCGGATCGGCTCGACGGCGGGCCCGTGAGCAGGGGTCTTCGCGAACGCGAAGTCAGCCCAGGTGCAGCGGCATCTTCGAGGCCAGTGCGCCGAGTGCGCCGAGCCCGGCCCGTTCCGCCCCGGTGGGCGCCCGCCGGGGCCGATCAGCGGCGCCTCCACCTCGTGGAAGGTGGCCGGGAACCGGCTCCCCGCGACCCGCTCCAGCATCTCCCGGGACCGGGCGAGCCCCTCCGCCGGCGGCTGCCGCGCGTCCGGGAGGTGGGCGATCAGGTCGAGGTGTGTGCGGGGTCCGAAGTCCTCGCCGGAGAGATCCGTCACCGCCGCGCGCAACGCCGTCCAGGTGAGTGAAAAGGGATCCGGCTCGGCACCGTAGTGCGGTGCGGCGAGCGTGGGCATGCACATTCCGGGGCACCTGGATGGGTACCGGACGCGTTGCGCCCTTCGACGCGCACGACCCGGGGGGTCACGTCGAGTGACCCGGCAGTGGTGGCGTATCACAGCTTGCGATCGAAAAGGTGGTGAGCATGACCGTCCTGCAGAACCCCGGAGTACCGCCCGCGGCCGGTGAGGGCGTGGAGCGGCTCGTGTCGCCGGTCGGTTCGCACACCGAGTGGGATCCGCTGGAGGAGATCATCGTCGGACGCCTGGACGGCGCGACGATCCCCTCCGACCACGCGGTGGTGACCTGCAACGTGCCGCCGTGGGCAGGGCGCTTGCAGGGGCTCGCGGCCGGTTTCCGGTATCCGCGGCTGCTCGTCGAGCAGGCGCAGCAGGAGATCGACGCCTTCGTCGCCCTGCTGGAGTCCCTCGGCGTCACGGTCAGGCGGCCGGAGGCCGTCGACCACCGGCGCCGCTTCGGCACCCCCGACTGGACCTCGCGCGGCTTCTGCAACACCTGCCCGCGCGACAGCCTGCTCGTGATCGGCGACGAGATCATCGAGACGCCGATGGCGTGGCCGTGCCGGTACTTCGAGACGCACTCCTACCGGCCGGTCCTCAAGGACTACTTCCGCCGCGGCGCGCGCTGGACGGCGGCACCCAGGCCGCAGCTCACCGACGAGCTCTTCGACCCGGACTTCCGCGTCCCCGGGCCGGGCGAACCCATGCGGTACATCCTCACCGAGTTCGAGCCCGTCTTCGACGCCGCGGACTTCGTCAGGGCGGGACGGGACCTGTTCGTCACCCGCAGCAACGTCACGAACGTGATGGGCATCGACTGGCTGCGCCGCCACCTCGGCCCGGGGTACCGCATCCACGAGATCGAGAGCCGCTGCCGCACCCCCATGCACATCGACACGACGTTCGTCCTGCTCGCGCCCGGGAAGGTGCTGATCAACCCCGAGTACGTCGACCCGGACCGCCTTCCGGACATCCTGCGCTCCTGGGACGTCCTCGTCGCTCCCGAGCCCGAACCGATCGACGAGCGGCTGCTCAAACTCACGTCGATGTGCGGCAAGTGGCTCAGCATGAACGTGCTGATGCTCGACGAGAAGCGGGTGATTGCGGAGCGGCACCACACCGGGATGCTGCGCGCGCTGGAGAAGTGGGGCTTCGAGCCGATTCCATGCGATCTGCTGCACTATGCCCCCTTCGGCGGCTCGTTCCACTGCGCGACCCTCGACATCCGACGCCGCGGCTCGCTCCAGTCCTACTTCGAGGACTGACCGAGCCGCTCCGACGGCCGCAGGCGGACAGGGCCGAGGCACGGCCACGGGGGGCCCTCACCCTCCGGTGACTCCGAGCCGCGCCGTCGTGAGAGCGGCGAGTTCCTCCGGGGTACGCGGTCCCGGTTCCGTCGCGCCCAACAGCCCCTGGGCGCGCAGAAGTTCAGCCGTCGCGGCCCCCCAGGGCAGGCGTAGTCCCGCCTCCCGCAGCAGGTCGGCGCGGGCCAGTGCCGTGGCCGCCGGCCCGGTGCGGACGCCGGACGGGGTGAGGAGTGCCGCGTCGTCGGCCCAGCGCAGGGCCAGGTCGACGTCGTGGGTGGCCATCACCACCGTGGTGCCGGCGGCACGGAGCCCGTCGAGGGTCGTCAGGAGGCGCTCCTGCCCGTCGGGGTCGAGCCCGGCCGTCGGCTCGTCGAGGACGAGGACGCGGGGCCGCATGGCGACCGCGCCCGCGATGGCGGTGCGTTTGCGCTGCCCGTAGGAGAGGAGATGGGTGGGCCGGTCGGCCAGGGCCGTGATGTCCAGGGCGGCGAGCGCCTCCGCCACCCGCGCCCGCACCCGCGCGTCGTCCAGACCGAGGTTCAGCGGCCCGAACGACACGTCCTGCTCGACGGAGGCCGCGAACAGCTGGTCGTCCGGGTCCTGCACCACCAACTGCACGGTCGTCCGCAGCCGGGTCAGGCCCTTGCGGTCGTACGACACCGGCCGGCCCTCGACCGTCAGCACGCCCGCCCGCGGCCGCAGCCCGCCGGACAGCAGCCGCATCAGCGTGGTCTTGCCGCTGCCGTTGCGGCCGAGCAGCGCGAGCGCGCGCCCCTCGCGGATGTCGAAGTCGAGGCCGCTGAGCACGGCCGGACCGTCCTCGTAGGCGAAGGACGCGCCCCGCAGGGCGACGAGGGCGGGCTCGCTCATGTCAGCGGCCTTTCCAGTACGAGGGTGAGGGCGGCCAGCGCCGCGAGCAGCGCGCAACTGGCCGCCGTGAAGCGGACGGAGACCCGGGCCTCGGGGACCAGGACGCGCAGGGTGCCGTCGTAGCCGCGCCCGGCGAGCCCGGCCTGGAGACGGGTGGCCCGGTCGAAGGCCCGGACGAACGCGGTGGCGCCGAGCCCGGCCAGGGAACGCCACCGCGCGCTTCGGCCGGTGTGCCCGAGCCGGGCCGCCTGGGCCTCCCGGATGCGACGCACGGAGTCCAGCAGGAGGAAGCTCATCCGGTACGTCACCAGGGCGACGTCGACGACCGGCGCGGGAATCCCGGCCCGGACCAGGCGCGGCAGCAGATCGGACATGGGCGTGGTGAAGGCGAACAGCAGCACGCCCAGGGAGGCCGCCGAGGTGCGCAGCAGCAACTCCCCGGCCCGCAGCGGTCCGTCGGCGGCGAGGGAGACGAGGCCGCCCGGGCCGCCCACCTGGACGAGCAGCGTGACCGCGCCGGTCACACAGAAGCCCAGCGGCACCCGGTAGGCGCGCCACAGCCGCCGGCCCGGCACGCCCGCCGGTCCCAGCAGCAGCACCACGGCCGCCACCAGCACCAGGGCCGCGCCCGGCCAGGGCGGCAGCGAGATCGCGAGCACGGTCAGGCCGAGTCCGAGCACGGCCTTGTCCACGGGGTGGCGGCGGCGCCAGCGACTGCTGTGCGCCGCCGCGTCGATCGGCAGCACCCCGACTCAGTCCTGCCCGTCGGCGGACTTCCCGGCGGCGCCGGCGGGCACGTTCCCGGCTTCCCGCTCCAGGGCGCGCTGTTCGCCCTGCCGCCGCCCCCGGTGCAGGCCGAAGTAGTAGGCGAGGACACCGGCGCCGAGAGCCGCCTGGAGGGAGAACAGGGCCGACTCGATCTCCCCGGACGGCGGTTCGTACAGCGGGGAGAACCACGGCTCGTAGTCCGGCTCGATCTCGGTGATCGCGGACTCCGCCTCACCGTCGGCGCCCGCGAACGGCTCCTCCTTGTGGTCGCCGAGCCCGAGGGCCAGCGGCAGCACGGCGAGCGCGGCCACGATGAACAGCAGCACCAGGTTGATCTTCGTGTTCCTGCTCATCGGGTCACCGCCTCGGCCTCGGTCCGGGTCTGCATCTTGGCGCGGAGCACGCCCAGCCGGGTCAGCTCGCCCTTGCTGGACTGCACCAGCAGCCGCATCACCAGCACCGTCAGCAGACCCTCGCTCACCGCGAGCGGGATCTGGGTCACGGCGAAGATGGAGCCGAACTTGCCGAGCGCGCCGAGGAACCCGCTGCCCGGGTCGGGGAACGCGAGCGCCAACTGCACGCTGGTGACGCAGTAGGTGGACAGGTCGGCGACGAACGCGCCGGAGAACACGGCCACCATCAGCGGCGCGTTGGAGCGCCGCAGCAGGGCGTAGACGGCGTATCCGGCCCAGGGGCCGACGATCGCCATCGAGAAGACGTTGGCGCCGAGCGTGGTCAGGCCGCCGTGCGCGAGCAGCAGCGCCTGGAAGAGCAGGGTGATGGTGCCCAGCACCGCCATGACGGGCGGCCGGAACAGGATGGCTCCGAGGCCCGTGCCGGTGGGGTGTGAGCAACTGCCGGTGACAGAGGGCAGTTTCAGGGCGGACAGGACGAAGGTGAAGGCGCCGGACGCACCGAGGAGCAGGGTGCTCTCGGGGTGCTCGCGCACTTCACGGGTGAGTGACCGGACCCCGTGGACGACGAATGGCGCCGACGCGACGCCCCAGGCGACCGCGTGCGCCGGAGGAAGGAAACCCTCGGCAATGTGCATGGCTCAGCAGACCCTCTCCAGCACCTCGTGGATGGTTGACGCGCCTTGGCCGGTCTCCTGGCTGACGGGTACCACCGCCCGAACTCCGCCTTCCCGGGTCGCGTTGACCCAGTGGCTGCCCGTGAGGGCCGGAGCCGGACTTCCCGATTCACAGTGGCGAGGGCCGCACCGGCATCACACCGGATTTCCCGTTCACCAAGGCCTGGTGACAATAAGGCCGGGGTAAGGGCGATGACAAGCCACCCCGGGGGCGCGCGAGGGGGCGTCCGCTCGCACACCGGCGCATCCCCCGGCTGATCCACGTGCTGCGGGAAGGACCCCGTCGCGCGCTGTCCGGGCCGCGTCAGTCGTCGCCCCCGTCGTCTCCGCCGTCGTCGCTCTCCCCCTCTTCCCCGGCGGGGCGCGGCTTCTGCGGCTTCGGCTGCTCCGGGCCGCCGTCGCCCGCTTCCCCGGCGGGAGTCGGGGTGCCGGACTCGGGCGCGTAGGGGGTCGGGGAGGCGGCCGGCGTGGACGGAGTGACATCGGCCACGGTGCCGGTGCCCGGCGTGCCGGCGGTCCCCGGGGCGGCTGCCGGGCCGGTGTCCGGGTCGGAGGAGACAGACGTGGCGGAGTCGGTGGCGGGCGTGGCGGCGGGGCTGCTCGCGGACGGGGACGCGTCGGGTTCCGTGCCCTCCGTGGTGGTGTCGGGCGAGAACCAGCGCATGCCGAGGAGCATCGCGGCGAGGAAGAGCGCCGCGGCGGCGGCCGTCGCGGCCATCCGGGAGCGGTTGCCGGGGCCGCCCGGCCCGCGTGAACGCCCCGAACGACCCGCCTGGGCCGCCCGGGCCGCGGTGCGGTGTCCCGTGGTCGCGGGCAGCGCGTATGTGGTCGGGCTGCTGGTCTCGTCGTACGGGCCCGGCACGGCGGACGGCGCCGCGGACGCGGTCTTCGGCCGCAGCGGCGGCGAGACCTCCGGCAGCGGCTCGGGCAGGCCCCGCCAGGCGCCCCCGGCGAACCACTCGGCGGCCTGCTGGGCGGTGGGCCGCTCCTCGGGCTGCTTGGCGAGCAGGCCGAGAAGGTAGTTCTCGAACGCCGGTGGCAGTCCGGAGACCCCGAGTTCGCGAGGCGGCACGGGGGCCGAGTCGAGATGCTGGTGGAGCAGGGCGACGGCGGTGTCGGCCTGGAACGGCGGGCGGCCGCTGAGGAGCTGGTAGAGCACGCAGCCCAGGGAGTACATGTCGGAGGCGGGCCCGGCGGGCTTGCCCAGGGCCCGTTCGGGCGCGAGGTAGAGGCCGGTGCCGACGATCTGGCCGGTGGCGGTCAGCGCGGCGCCGGGGTCGTCCAGGAACCGCGCGATGCCGAAGTCGCCGATCTTCAGCGTGCCGTTGGCGTCGAGCAGCAGGTTGGCGGGTTTGACGTCGCGGTGCACGATGCCCTGCCCGTGCGCGGCGGCGAGCCCCGCCGACGCCTGCGCCGCGAGGTGGGCCACCCGCTCGGCGGGCAACGCGCCGGAGCCGTTCAGCACCCCGGCGAGACTGTCGCCCTCGACCAGCTCCATCACCAGGTACAGCCGGTTGTCGTACTCGCCGAAGTCCAGGACGCCCACCACGTTGGGGTGGTTGAGGCGCCCGGCGGTCTGAGCCTCCAGACGGAACCGGGAGGTTGCCGTGGCGTCGGTGTCCTGGGGCAGCAGCAGCTTGACGGCCACCGCTCTGGCGAGCGTCTCGTCGTACGCACGCCAGACCTCGCCCATTCCACCGCGCCCGATCTCAACATCCAGCCGGTAGCGGCCCGCTAGCAGCACTCGTCCTCGTCTCATGCGTGTGGGAAGGTCATCGCCGCAGGCCGAACTCCCCGCTCTCGCACGGGGGTTGGTGGGGGGTGCCGCAGCCGACCCAGGATACCGGCGCGGCGAGCCCCATGATCTCCACCGCGGTCCCCCCGGAGGGTGCGGTCCGGAAGACCGCGACGGGGGGAGCGCCCGCCGGGGTGACGCACCTCGGGCCTCCACCCGGTAGCCGCACGGCCCCTACCGCAAGCGCAACCGCCTCCGTATCGCTGACGGCCGCCGCGCTCCCGCGCACCGGATGCCGGGGCGTGCCGGGCGCCTCCCGACGCCGTATCAGGCCGCCGCGCCCGCCCCCGGCGCCCGGCGCGGCAGCAGCGCCACCGCCAGGGCGGGTACGGCCGCGAGGACCAGCCACGGCACGGCGGCCGGCAGACCCAGGTCGAGCAGGGAGCCCGTGGCCGCGCTGCCGACCAGGACGATCAGGCCCGAGACCGACGACAGCGCACCCGTGTAGAGGCCGAGCCGGCCCTCCTCGGCCAGGTCGGGCACCCAGGCGCGGGCGGCGGGAACGACCAGCATCTGCCCCACGGTGAGCAAGATCACGAAGCCCGCGGCCGGCAGCAGCCCGGCGATCCCCGTCCAGCCCACGGGCCGCGCCACGGCCACCACCGCGAAACCGGACGCGATCAGCAGCAGACCCGCGGCCATGGAACGGCGCAGATCGAGCCGGTCGCCCGCCCAGCGCGTCACCGGCAGCTGGGTGAAGACCACCAGCACGGAGGACAGCGCGAAGAGCCAGGACAGGGGCGCCTGGGACCCGGTCGCGCGCTGCACCTCGTCCGGCAGGGCCAGATACAGCTGGTTGTAGGCGAGCAGATAGGTGCCGTAAGCACAGCACAGGGCGAGGAAGCGGCGGTCGCGCAGCAGGACGCGGGCCCCGCCCCGCTCCCGGACGCGGACCCGGCCGGGAATGTGCTGCGGCATCAGCCACAGGTGCCCGGCGAGGACGAGCACGAACACCGCGGCGCCGGCGAGGCACGCCGTGCGGAAGTCGACGGCGAGCAGCAGCGCGCCGAGCAGCGGCCCGACGAACGCCCCGGCCTGACCCGCCACGCTGAACAGTGCGAGGACCCGGGTGCGCGGGCCGTGCCCGTCCTCCTCCCAGACCACCGCCTGGCGGGCCACCTCGGACTCCACGGCGGGGGAGAACAGCGCGGCGGCGAACCCGATCACCAGCACCGCCCCGATCACGGCCCCACTGGCCTGCGCGTACCCGAGCCAGGCGAATCCGGCGATGCGCAGCACACAGCCCGCCAGCACCACCGGCCGCACCCCGAACCGGTCGACGAGCCAGCCGCCGACCACGAACAGGCCCTGCTGGCTGAAGGTGCGCAGCCCGAGCACGAACCCGACCAGCCAGCCCGCCATGCCGATCGCGGTGCCGAGGTGCTCGGCGAGGAACGGCAGGACGGCGTAGAAGCCGATGTTGAAGGCGAGCTGGGTGAGGGTCAGCAGCCGCAGCAGCGGCGACAGCTCCTTGCAGAGCCGCCAGGTGCTCTCGCGCGGCGTCCGGGACGCCTCCTTGCCGGCGGACGTGCGGGCGGTCCTGCGGGTCAGCACGCGGGAGATGAGGTCGGTCATCGTTCTTCTGTCGGTGAGGCGGACACAGGGGTCAGGAGGGCGTCGGGGCGGTCCGGCCACCGCTGCGGGCCGGGGGTGCCCCGGTCCTCCGCCGGTACGGCCGGGGCCGTGGGCCGGGTGCGCCGCCGGGGCCGTCTCAGGCCGCCGGCTGCCGTCACCGCGAGCGCCCCGAGCAGGGCGAGCACGGCGGCGGGGAAGAGGACGGCCCACGGGGCGCGCTCGGCGTAGGGCTGGTTCTCGGCGAGCAGCAGGCCCCACTCGGGGGACGGCGGCTGGGCACCCAGCCCGAGGAAGCCGAGCGCGGCGAGGCTCAGGGCGATGCCCGGCAGCCGGAGCAGGGCGTGCCGGGCGACCGGCGGCACGACGGCCGGCAGCAGCTCGTGCCGGAGCAGGTACCAGCGGCCGGCGCCCAGCGCCCGGGTGGCCGTCAGGTGGACGGTCGCCCGCTCCTGCCGCAGCAGGGAGGAGGTGTGCGCGGCCAGCGGGGACCAGGCGACGACGGCCACGGCCAGCGCGGGCGTCCAGGGCCCGCTGCCCGCGATGCCGGTGACGAGGAGGCCGGCCAGCACCGGCGGCAGCGCGCTGAAGGTGTCGACCAGCGGTCCGGACAGCCTCGGCAACAGACCCAGCAGGATCCCCGTGACGAGGGCTGCGGCGCTCACCGCGAGGGCGAGGCCGAGGGTGGTCAGCGCCCCGTGGGAGATCCGGGCGAGGACGTCCCGGCCGAGGGCGTCCGTGCCGAAGGGGTGCGCCCAGGAAGGGGCGCGCAGCCGGGCGAGCGCGTCCAGGGCGAGCGGGTCACGGGGCAGCCCGAAGCCGATGACGGCCGCCAGCAGCCCGCCGTAGAGCAGCGGGAGCGCGCGGGGCGCGGGCGGCCGGGGCCGGTGCAGGGACTGCAGGGCGCCGTCGCGCAGTGCCGGGCCGATCAGCAGGCGGGCGGCGAGCCGGGCGAGAGCGCCGGCGGTGGCCGCGAGCAGGACGAGGGCGAGGGTGCCGGTCTGCAGGACGGGCAGGTCCTGGGCGAGTGCGGCGTGCAGGGTGAGCCGGCCCAGGCCCGGGATGTCGAAGATCTGCTCGACGGCGACCGATCCGCCGGTCAGACCGACGACGAACAGCCCCAGGTTGGGCAGCAGTCCGGGCACGCAGCGGCGCACCGCCTGCCGCGCCACGGACCGCTGCGCGACACCGCGTGCCGCGGCCGCCATGGCCCAGGGTTCCGCGAACGCGCCGGGCAGCAGGTCGTCGAGCATCCGGCCCAGGACCGCCCCGGCGGGCAGGCCGAGGGCGAGCGAGGGCAGCACCATCCACTGCGGCCCGTACCAGCCCAGCGCGGGCAGCCAGCCCAGCTGCACACCGATCACCGAGACCAGCACCGAGGCGACGAGGAACTCGGGTAGCGCGGCCAGCACGGCCGTTGCCGTTCCGCCGGGACGGCGCGCCCCGAGCCGGCCGCGCGCGCCCAGCCGGAGCGTACGGGCGCAGACGGCGGCCGCCGTGCCCGCGGCGACCACCAGGGCTCCGGCCATCAGCAGCAGCGACATGCCGAGCGCCGCCGTCACGCCCGGCAGCACCTGGCTGCCGGACACCCAGGACGTGCCCGCGTCCCCGTGCAGAAGCCCGGTCAGCCAGCGGCCGAGGAGGGCCGGCGGGCCGTCGTCGAGGCCCAGTTGGTCCCGGATGGCGCGCAGGGTCTCGGGAGTGGGATCGCGGTCCGCCGACCGCGCCCGGAGCACGGTCAGCGCGGGATCCGTGCGGGACAGCCACGGCAGCAGGCCGATCCCGCACACCAGGCCGGCCACGAGCACGGCCCGCCACAACAGCGCCGGGGCGCCGCTGCGGGCCAGTGCGCGCAGACCCGCGGCGGCGCTCTTCACCGGGGGCGATGTGTCGCTGTTCAGCGCCGGGTCCCCGTACCGATGAGGGTGCGCTCGTAGGGGTCGGGCAGTGCGCCCTGCACGGCGGTCGCGATGCCCGCGACGAGCTTGAGATGCACCAGGGGGATCACCGAGTCGGTGCCGAGGACGGCTGCCTCCGCCTTCAGGGCGGCGTCCTGCCGCTCGGCCGTGTCGGACTCGTTCTGGGCGGCGGCGACCAGCTTGTCCACGTTCTTGTCGCACAGGAAGGACAGGTTGTTGGAGCCGTCGCAGGTGTAGTCGCTCGCCAGGACGGTGACCGGGTCGCCGGTGTCCAGCATCATGTTGCGGGAGAAGACGACGGCGTCGAACTTCCCGGCCAGCATGTCGCCTTCGAGGCGTGCGTAGGTACGCACCTCGAGCTTGACCTTGAAACCGGCCTTCTGCAGCTGCTGCTGAAGTATCTGGGCGGCCTCCGGCATCTCGGGCCGGTCGGTGTAGGTGGCGAGGGTGATGCTCTTGCCCTCGGGGTCGGCCGCCTTCGCCCGCCCGGTCGGCTCGGTCCGCTTGCCGGCCGCCCAGCTCAGGGCGGGCCCGTAGAGGCCTTGAGCGGGCACGGCGTATCCCTCGTAGGCGCCCTTGGCGATCACCGAGGTGTCGATCGCCTCGCGGGCGGCTGCCCGCAGCCCCGCGTCGGTGAAGGCACCGGACTTGGTGTTGAGGTAAAGGCTGGTGTTGCGGGCGGTGTTGACCTCGTGGACGTCCTTCTTGTCCAGGGAGGCGACCTGGGCGACGGGAAGGGACTCGGCGATGTCGACGTCGCCGGTGCGCAGGGCGTTGGCGCGGGCGGTGCCGTCGGAGACGAACCGCGCGGTGACGCCGGCCGCCTGGGCCCGGCCGCCCCAGTAGTCGTCGAAGCGGTTCAGTGTGGCCGCGGAGTCACCGTCGATCTTGGCGAGTGCGAAGGGGCCGGTGGCGGTGCCGACGACGTCCACCGTGCCCTTCTTGGCGTACGCCTTCGGCGCGAACACGGCGAGGGACGGGTTCGACAGCCGCAGGGGCAGGACGGGGTCGGCCTTCGCGGTGCTGACCCGGACCCGCTTGTCGTCCTCGGCCGTGGCGGTCAGCTTCACGCCGGAGAGGGCGGAGGGTGCCGGGTCGGCCTTCGCGGCGGCCGTGAGAGCGGCGGCGACGGCTTCGGCGGTGACGGCCTCACCGTCCTGGAACCTCGCGTCCCGCAGGGTGAACACCCAGCTCTTGCCGCCGTTCTCACCGCTCCACGACTCGGCCAGCGCGGGTACCGCGGTGCCGTTGGCGTCCAGCTTGGTCAGTCCTTCGACGACACCGAGCCGGGACAGGAGCATCGCGTCCTGGCCGTACGGCGAGTAGTTCTCGGTCGGGGCGAAGGGGAGGGCGACACGCAGGCGTGCGCCACCGGCCGAGCCGGACGAGGCCGGGGCCTCGTCGCCGGAGGACGCGAAACAACCGGAGAGCAAGGGCAGCGCGAGCAGGCCGGACAAGAGCCGACGGCGGGAGGTTCTCATAGCGTATATGAATATCATTTTCGCTAGTTGAGGGGTATCTCGAAGTGCACGGCGCCGCTGCCTCCGCCGGGCACCTCCTGCCGCTCGTCGCACAACTCCTTGCCCAGCGCTCGCCACAGGCCCAGCGCGCCGGGGGAGTGCGGGTACGTGTGCAGATACACGGACCGGTATCCGCCGTCGGCGCGGGCGAACTCCAGCAGGGCTCCCACCAGATGGCGGGCCAGTCCGCGCCGCCGGTGCTCCGGGCGCACGTTCACCCGCCGGAGCTGTGCGGTCTCACCCGACGGGAATCGCTCGGCCAGCCAGCGCGGGTTCGGTGGGTGCGCCGGGCCGCGCGCGTCCAGTGCCGCCGTGGCCGCCACCGTCCCGTCCCGCTCGTCCACGGCGACGAGGAGGGTGTGCCGGGGCGGCTCGATGTAGAACGACGCCGGATCGATGATGTCGGCGTGCCACCGCGGCACGTAGCCGGTGGCGAAGTCGCGGTACACCGTGTCGAGCATCACCGCCCGGGCTCCGTCGATGTCGGCCGCCGTGGCGTCCCTGATGCTGTAGTCACGCATTTGCGCATCATATGCAAAAGGGTGCCGGGCGATCGCTGCCCACCCCTCACCCCGTACGTCCCGGCGGCGGGCCGGACTTCAGCTCTCGGACGGGGTGAGCACCACGAAGTCCGCGTTCGCCGGGTCGAGGCAGACGGCGAGCCGGCCGACACCCTCCACGTCCTCCGGGCCCATCTGTACGCTGCCGCCGTTCTCGGTGACCTCGGCCACCGCGGCGTCGCAGTCGCCGACCGCGAACACCGGGTGCCAGTACGGCCGCCCGCCCGTCAGCGTCAGATCCTCCGCGCGAAGCTGCATGAGGCCGCCGTGCATCCGGTCCTCGGGCAGCCCGGCCGGGGTGATCAGGGTGTACGTGCCCGCGTCCCCCGCCAGCGGCATGTCGCTGAACTGCCAGCCGAAGAGGCCGCCGTAGAACTCCCGCGCGCCCGCCGCGTCGGTCGTGAACAGTTCGGTCCACGACAGCGAGCCCGGCTGGTCCACCAGTTCCAGGCCCTTGTCCGTCCCCGGCTGCCAGACGGCGAACTGGCCGCCCAACGGGTCGCTGTACTGCGCCATCCGGCCCCAGTCGTCGAGGTCCATCGGCGCGACCCGCACGGTGCCGCCCGCCTGTTGTACGGCCTGGGTCGTGGCGTCGGCGTCGTCGACGCAGTAGTAGAGCATCCAGGCGGGTCGGGCGCCCTCCTCGGTGAGCTTGCCGAGCCCTGCGACGATCTTGCCGTCCTTCTTGAACATCCCGCCCTCGAAGTCCTCGCTCTCGCCCATGGACTCGTAGTCCCACCCGAGGACCGCACCGTAGAAGTCGGCGGCGGCCCGGACGTCCGGGGCGCCCAGGTCGAGCCAGCAGGGGGAACCGGGGACGTACTCCGTGGTGATCATCGCGATGCTTCCCTTCCGCGGGTCGTGTCCGCCCAGCGTGACACCGGGCACCGGCCCTCGCCCGTCGGCCGCTCCCCGTTCGGGGGAGTACCGGTGACCGGCCCGGGCGTGGAACCATCGGGATCATCGCCCGGGCGGGCGGTCCCGGATCTGCGTGCGGTGAGGGCGGTGGTGGGGGTGGCGGCCGGCTGGGAGTGGGACGACACGTTGTTCGCGGGGACCGCCGCCCACTACCGGCGCGGCCGGCTCCCGTACGCCCCCGGGCTCGCGGACGCGCTGGCCGAGACGCTACGGCCGGACGGGCGCGGGCGGCTGATCGACGTGGGCTGCGGTCCCGGCACCATCGCCCTCGATCTCGCCCCTCTGTTCGCCGAGATCGTCGGTGTGGACCCCGACAGCGGGATGATCGCCGAAGCCGGACGCGCCGCCGCCGGGCGCGGAGTGGACGGGAAGTGCCGCTGGGTGCGGGCCCGTGCGGAGAGCCTGCCCGCGGGGCTCGGCACCTTCACCGTCGCCTCGTTCGCCCAGTCCTTCCACTGGATGGACCGTGGCCCGGTCGCGGCGAGAGTCAGGGACATGCTTCGGCCCGGCGGGGTCCTGCTGCACATCGCGGACCTGAAGGCGGAGTCCCGGGCCGTCGACGGCCTGCCGCACCCGGCGGTCCCCTACGCGGTCCTCGACGACCTGGTCAAGCGGTATCTGGGGCCCGTGCGGCGGGCCGGGCGCGGGGTACTGCCGCAGGGGACACCGGGGGGTGAGGCCGAGGTGTTCGCCGGTGCGGGATTCGCCGGGCCCCGTCGGCTCGTCGTCCCCGGCGGGCAGGTGCTGGAGCGGACCTGCGACGACATCGTCGACCAGGTGTTCTCGATGTCGTTCTCCGCTCCGCACCTGTTCGGAGGGTGCCGGGACGCCTTCGAGGCGGACGTGCGGCGCTCGTTGCGGGACGCCTCACCGTCGGGCCGGTTCTCCGAACGGGGGCCGAGCACAGAGGTGTTCGTGTGGGGGAAGGACGCGCCCGGAGGGTGACCCGGCCACCGGACGGTTACGGCTGCACCGGCGACGGGCTGCTCATGCCCGTCGTGCGCGGGTGGACGGCATCAGTGGACGGACAGCCCGCCGTCGACGAAGACCGACTGCCCGGTGACGTAGGCGGAGGCCGCACTCGCCAGAAAGACCGCCGCGCCCGCGAAGTCCTCGGGCAGGCCGTTGCGCCCCACCATCGTGCGGGCGGCGAGGGCGGCCACCTTCTCCGGGTCCGACGACAGGCGTGCGTTGAGCGGGGTCATGACGAAGCCCGGCACCAGGAGGTTGCAGGTGACGCCGCGCGGCGACCACGCCTCGGCCTGGGAGCGCGCCAGTGCCTCCAACCCGCCCTTGGACGCGCCGTACGCGCCGCTCTGCACGAACGCGCGATGCGCCTGCTGGGAGCTGATGTGGATGATCCGCCCGTACCCGCGCTCCGCCATGCCGGGTCCGAAGCGCTGCCCCAGCAGGAACGGCGCCTCCAGGTTGACGGCCATCGTGGCGTCCCAGACGCCCTCGGTGAGCTCGTCCATCGGCGGACGCAGGTTGATCCCGGCGCTGTTGACGAGGATGTCGGGCTCCCCGAACGCCTCGACCACCCGCTCGGCGGCCGTCCGCACCCCCTCGCGGGTGCTCAGATCCGCGCTGACCCACGCGGCGCGGCAGTCCTGTGCCGTCAGCTCCTCGACCGTCGCGGTCAGTTCGGCCTCGCCGCGAGCCACGACCACCACGCTCGCCCCGGCGCGCGCGAGGGCACCGGTGATGGCGCGGCCGATGCCGGAACTGCCACCGGTGACCACCGCGACCCGCCCTTCGAGGGAGAACAGCTCCGCCAGGTAGGCCCGGGCTGCGGGCGCCGGCTGTGTGGGTGAGGTCGGCCGTGTCGTCATGACGGCCCACTCTAGGGCGATCAACGTGCCGGGTCTCGCGCCTGTACGTCCTGCACTGCCTGACCGGCTGTGCCGTCGGGGAGATCCTCGGCATGGTGATAGGCACGACATCGGGGTGGGGCGACGTGCCCACGATGGTTCCGGCGACCACGGGCGCCGAGTCCATGGCAGTGGCCTGGATCACATGGCCGGGATTGAGTGCCCGGTACCGGTGATGTCCGTACTCATGGGTGTCGGAGCGGGGCCGGATGCGAGGATGAGGCGCCATGACAGCTGGGTGGTGCGCTCGCACGACACGGGCCGCGGTGTTCGCGGCCGTCTGTGTCGTGCTCGCCGCCCTGGGGCACGTCATGATGTCCGGCGACCATGTGCCCCTGCCGACGCTGGTGGCCGGCTGGGCCGTCACGGGCGTGGCGGGCTGGTGCCTGGCGGGACGCGAGCGCGGACCGCGGACGGTCATGGCCGTCGCCGTGGCCGTCCAGACGGCTCTGCACTCGGCGTTCTCGCTCGGGCCGCCGACACCGGCCGCGCGTGGGACGGACTCCATGGACATGCCCTCCCTGGGCCACTCCTCCATGGACCACACCCTGCCGTCCACGGGGCACGGCGGGGGATCCATGGCGCACGACATGGGCTCCCTGACCACGGGGCACTTGGGGCACGCACCGGGCGGTGACGCGTCCCTCGGCATGCTCGCCGCCCACCTCCTGGCCGCGCTGCTGTGCGGCCTGTGGCTGGGCCACGGGGAGCGGGCCGTCTTCCGGCTGCTGCGTGCCGTGGGCAGCCGGCTCGCCGCACCACTGCGGCTCCTGTTCGCCCTCTCCATGCCGCCGCCCCCGCCCGTGCGCGCACGGCGGCGGCCGTCGCACCGCACGCCACGGCGTCTCCTTCTCGTCCACGCGATCACCACCCGGGGACCACCCGCGGGGGCCGCTGCCGCCTGACGGCAGCCGGTGGTGACCCGGGGCAGCCCCTGCGCGCCCCGGCCGCGGCCGTCCCTCCGTACTCGTGCGCACCCGCCGGCGGCCACGCCTGCCGGTGCGCCGTACGGGCACGCCCGCCCCCCCCGCTCACCGGACCGCGCCCGCACCGCGCACGGCCGACACCACGGCCTGCTCCGCGTCCACGCGGTCCCGGACTCCGAGAAGGACACCAGGTGATCACTCCTGCCCTGCCCCTTCCGCACGCGAGATCGGCGTCGGCCGACGAGTCGATAACCGCCTGGGCGCTGGCCGCCCGCGGCGGCGACTCCGAGGCCGTCGACCATTTCGTGCGTGCCCTGCACCGTGACGTCATCCGTTACGTCGCCCATCTGTGCGCCGACCCGCAGGCGGTGGACGATCTCGCGCAGGACACGTTCCTGCGCGCGCTCGGCAGCCTGCACCGGTTCGAGGGCCGTTCCTCGGCGCGGGCCTGGTTGCTGGCCATCGCCCGGCGGGCGGTGGCCGACAGCATCCGGTACGCCGCCGTACGCCCCCGCCCGGCCGACCTGCCGGACTGGGAGCCGGCGGCCGAGCTCGCCCAGCCACGCGGCCTGCCCGGTTTCGACGACGGTGTGGCACTGCTGGAACTGCTGGCCGGGCTGCCGGACGAACGCCGTGAGGCGTTCGTCCTCACCCAACTGCTCGGCCTGCCCTACGCGGAGGCCGCCGCCCTGAGCGACTGCCCGGTCGGCACGATCCGTTCCCGCGTGGCCCGCGCCAGGGCGACGCTCATCGCGCTGCTCGCCGAGGCGGAGGAACGGGAACCCGCCCTCGCCGCCGCCTGACGCACCGGCACCGGCGGTGCCCCCTCCCGGACCTGCCGGGTGGGCACCGCCGGAGACGGCCGCGCGGGACCGGGAACGACCGCGCCGCCGGTCACCCGTCGACCGCTCACCTCACCCGCCGGACCGACTGCCGGATCACCAGCCGGGTGCTCGGCACCGCGTGGCCGTCACGGGCAGGTCGTCTTCGAACGGTGAGGCGCACTCAGACCGCCCGCACCGCCGTGCGCCGCGCGTCCCACCGCCGGTTCCGGTACCGGCCGGGGCCACCCGGCACACCGCGGACAGGGTGAACGAGATCGTCGTGACGTACGGGCTGATGGGACGCCGCCGCCCAGCGCGAGGGGCGGTCGACTCCTGGACATCGACTGGACTGTCTATCCAACCGCTGGACGAATCGTCTAAGGTGGGGGGAAGGTGAGAGGGGGCCGGATGGCCGACGAGCTGAACACCGAACGGGACACGATCCTCGCGGCGCTGGCACCGGTCGTGGAGGGCATCGCCGCCACGTTCGGGCCGGTGTGCGACGTCGTGCTGCACGACTACCGCACCCCGGACAAGTCGGTGGTCGCCGTGGCCGGATCGGTGACCGGGCGAAGGGCCGGCGGCGCGATGAGCGAGATCGGCATGCGTGTCCTCGCCCGTGGCGACGAGGCCTCCGACGAACTGAACTACGTCACCCGCACCCGGAACGGGACGCTGGTGAAGTCCTCCACGATGGTGCTGCGCGACTCCTCGGGAGCCGTGTTCGGCGCCCTCTGCGTCAACGTGGACGTCAGTGCCGTCACCCAGGTGCACGGCCTGCTCGGCGCGCTCGCCGGACTCGGCGCCGCCCCGGCGGAGCTGCCGACGACCACCTTCGGCAACGACATCGACTCCGTGGTCGACGCCCTCTTCGACGCCCACCGGTCGAAGCAGCGGGGCAGCTGGGCGGAGCTCGACCGCGCGGAGCGCCTGGAGCTGTTCGGCGGGCTGGACACCCGCGGTGTCTTCGCCGTGCGCGGCGCGGTCGAGCAGGTCGCCGCCCGGCTCGGGATCTCCCGCGCCTCCGCCTACCACTACCTGGCCCAGGCCCGGGCCACCCACGACACCGCTACCGGAGGACCCGCGTGACGACCACCACCCCACCGGTCACCCTCGACGACGTCCGGGACGCCGCAGCCCGGCTCAAGGGCGTCGCCCACCGCACGCCGGTTCTGCGCTCCCGGACCCTGGACGCGCTCGCCGGAGCCGAGATCTCCCTCAAGTGCGAGAACTTCCAGCGCATGGGCGCCTTCAAGTTCCGCGGCGCCTACAACGCCGTCTCCCGCCTCACCCCCGGGCAACTGTCCCGGGGCGTCGCCTCCTACTCCTCCGGCAACCACGCCCAGGCCGTCGCCCTGGCCGCCGGCGAAATCGGCACCACCGCCGTGATCGTCATGCCCGAGGACGCCCCGCCGTCCAAGCGCGCGGCCACCGCCGCCTACGGCGCCGAGATCGTCACGTACGACCGTTACACCGGCGACCGCGTCGCCATCGCCGAGGCCCTCGCCGCCGAGCGGGGCCTCACCCTCATCCCGCCGTACGAGCACCCGCACGTCATGGCGGGGCAGGGCACGGCCGCTCTCGAACTCCTCGAAGAGGTGGGGGAGCTCGGGGCGCTGCTGACGCCGGTCGGCGGCGGCGGGCTGATGGCCGGCAGCTCCACCGTGGCCAAGGCCCTGCACCCCGGCATCAGGACCATCGGCGTGGAACCGGAGACCGGGGACGACACCAAGCGCTCGCTGGAGGCCGGCCGGCGCGTCAGCGTCCCGGTTCCGCACACCATCGCCGACGGCCAGGCCCTGCACACACCCGGGGAGCTGACCTTCTCGGTCAACCGACGGCTCCTGGACGAGGTCGTCCTGGTCACCGACGACGAGATCCGGGACGCGATGCGCTTCGCCTTCGAACGCCTGAAGATCGTCGTCGAGCCGAGCGGCGCCACCCCGCTGGCCGCCCTGCTGACCGGCCGCGCGGGCACGCTTCCACCCCGGGTCGGCGTCATCGTCTCCGGTGGCAACATCGACGCGGAGCGCTTCGCCGAGCTCTGCCGCGGCGGCTCCCGCTGAGATGGCGCCGCCCGCAGGACGGACGGAGGATGGAAGCCCACCCTCACCGAGGAGGAGCGTCATGTTTGAGGTGAAGACGCTCGACAAGCCGGACGAGCGGCGCGACTATCCCCGAGGCCACCTGGAAGCCGTCCACATGACGGGACTGGACTTCGCCGTGGCGACCTTCGAACCGGGCTGGCGCTGGTCCGAGTCCGTGGCCCCGATCGCCGGGACGGACAGCTGCCGGATCCACCACAACGGCTACGTCGTCTCGGGCCGTATGCGCATCCGCATGGACGACGGCGCGGAAGGCGAGGTGGGACCCGGCGACGTGTTCGTCTGCTCGCCCGGCCACGACGCCTGGGTCGTCGGCGACGAGCAGTGCGTGGTGTACGACTTCGCGGGCAGCATGGCCAAGGAGTACGCCAGGAAGGACTAGTGCCGCGGCAGGCAACGTTTGCCCGTCAAGGAGCGGCGTCCGGTGCGTGCTCTCGGCGTGCCGGGTGCAAGCCCTCGTACTGGGTGTACTTGGGCTTGCGCCCGGTGCGGCGAGAGTGCGTGCCGGGCGTCGCGACGGGGCGAACGTTGCCTGCTGCGGCACTAGCACCGGCACCCGCGCGTCACACGGTGATCACCACCTTGGCCCGCGCGTGTTCCACCTCCAGGTACCGGATCGCCTCGGCCGCCTCGCTGAGCGGATACGTCCGCTCGACGACCGGGGCGATCTTCCCGGACTCGGCCAGTTCCCGCAGCACCGCCAGATTGGCCCAGCTCTGCCGCGCCGAGACCTCCAGCAGCCGCTGGCCGCGCGTGAAGGGAGCGACGATCCGGCGCTTGAGGAAAAGCCCCATCGGCCCCACGACGCTGCCGCCCTCGTACATCCCTCCGCCGGACAGGACGAGCGTCCCGGAGGGAGTCAGCACGCGCCGGAACTCCCCGAGCGAGCGGTTGCCGACCAGGTCCAGCAGGACGTCGTACCGCCTCCCGCTCCGGACGAAGTCCTCCCGTGTGTAGTCGATGACCCCGTCCGCGCCCAGTGAGCGGACCAGCTCCACGTTCCGCGTGCTGCACACCGCCGTCACGTCCGCCCCGAGGGCCTTGCCGAGCTGCACGGCGAACGTGCCCACGCCGCCGGAGGCCCCGTTCACCAGGACCGCCTGCCCCGGCCGCACACCGGCGACGTCGCGCAGGGCCATGAGGGCGGTGTTGCCCGCCAGCGGCACCGCGGCGGCCTGCTCGAACGTGAGGTTGGCGGGCTTGGGGCCCACCTCGCCGTCCCGTGCGCACACGTACTCCGCGAACGCGCCGTCCGCCTCGCCGTACACCTCGTCACCGGGCTCCAGCCCCGTGACCCAGGGCCCCAGCGCCTCGATCCGGCCCGCGAAGTCCCGCCCCCGCACCGCCGTCCTGGGCCTGCGCACCCCCATCACGCCCCGGCCGAGCAGGGGGTCCCCCCGCATGAAGTGCCAGTCGTAGGCGTTGACCGAGGCCGCGTGCACCCGCACCAGCACCTCACCGGCGCCCGGCACCGGCCGGTCGACCTCCCGGTACTCCAGCCTGTCGGCCGAGCCGTACCGGTCCTGCACCACTGCCTTCATGAGACCCCCTCCGCTCCCGGCGAGCGTAGGAGCACACCAGGGCGCGGACCATCGGGGACGAACCCTGAGCTTTCCCGGAGGCCGGATGCCTGCCCCCGAAAGACAACGCCCCTTCCACCTGTCCCACCCCTTGCCCTCGGAACGAGGCCCTCTGGCCGGAGGAGATCGCCGGCATGGTCGTCTGCCTCGCCTCCGACCGGCCCCCGGCGGCCACGGGCGGTGCCCCGCGGGCGACGGCGGCTACGTCGACTCGATCCTGCCCTGACGCACCAGCACCACCTCCAGCGTGCGCGGACCGTGCACCCCCTCGACCCGGTCCAGCTCGATGTCACTGGTCGCCGACGGCCCGGAGATCCAGGTCAACGGGCGGGCCGGGGCAAGGCGTTCGAGTCCCCGCGGCACGGAGGAGACCACCTGGTCCGGCACCCGCACGACGCAGATGTGGTGGTCCGGGACGAGGGTGATCCGGCGGCGGCCCTGGTCGGGCGAGCCGTCCAGTACGAGGGTGCCGGTCTCGGCGATCGCGACCGCACAGGCCGTCACCACACTGTCCACCCGGTCCAGTTCGCCCGGAGTGCTCTCCGCCCGGTCCGCCACCCGCGTCACACCGGTCGCCGCGAGCCACGCCTCGTCCAGTCCCGGCGGCACGAGCACCGAAGTCGCCCCGCGTTTGTCCAGCAGCCCCGCGATCAGGGCGGCCAGACCACCGGCGTCCGTGCGGTGCACGAGGGCCCGGTAGTCCGCCAGGTTCTCGGCGAGCAGTTCGACGGTCTGCTCGGCACCGCGGTCCCCGTGCTCCCGCACATAGTCACGCGGCACCGCCCGCTCATACGGGGCGTCGTTCCGCGGTACGTCCGCCAGTGCGCGCCGTACCCGGCCCAGGATCCTTTCCCTGCTGTTCACTTCGCCCCGTCCTCTCCGTCGCGCGTGCGCTGCCACCAGTCCCGGAACGGCTCGGCGGGCACCGGCGGCAGCTCCCGGGTCCCGCTCCAGGCCCGGCCGGGGCCGGGCAGCGTACGGGGATGGAAGCGGCGTGTGCGGGAGGCGGCGCGCTGGCCGGTGCGCAGCGCGCCGGGGTGGGTGAACGCCCAACGGGCCGCCCGCATCGCCGCGCGCTCGGCGGCATGCCCCTTCGCGGGCCGCAGCACCACCTTGTTGCCCTCCCGCGTGACCTCACCGCCCTGCACGACCCGTTCCCGCAGATGCACCAGCACCTCGGGGATGTCGATGGCGACCGGGCACACCTCGTAGCACGCGCCGCACAGCGAGGACGCGTACGGCAGCGAGGCGTCGATCTCGCTGGCCGTGCCGCGCAGTTGGGGACTGAGGATCGCGCCGATCGGCCCCGGGTACACCGAGCCGTAGGCGTGGCCGCCGGCCCGTTCGTACACCGGGCACACGTTCAGGCAGGCCGAGCAGCGGATGCAGCGCAGAGCCTGCCGGCCGACCTCGTCGGCGAGGGTGTCGGTGCGGCCGTTGTCCAGCAGCACCAGATGGAAGGTGCTCGGCCCGTCCCCGTCGGTCGTGCCGGTCCAGGTCGACGTGTACGGGTTCATGCGCTCGGCGGTCGAGGAGCGGGGGAGGGTCTGCAGGAACACCTCCAGGTCCCGCCACGTCGGCACGATCTTCTCGATGCCCACGACCGAGATCAGCGTCTCGGGCAGCGTCAGGCACATCCGCCCGTTGCCCTCGGACTCCACGACCACGAGCGTGCCCGTCTCGGCGACCATGAAGTTGGCGCCGGAGACGCCGACCTTGGCGCGCAGGAACTTCTCCCGCAGGTGCAGCCGGGCCGCCTCGGCGAGTTCGGCGGGCGTGTCGGTGAGGCCCTCGGGGGCGGGGCGGCCCCACTCGCTCATCTCGGCACGGAAGATGTCCCGGATCTCGCCCCGGTTGCGGTGGATGGCCGGCACCAGGATGTGGGAGGGCCGGTCCTTGCCCAACTGCACGATCAGCTCGGCGAGATCGGTCTCGTAGGCACGGATGCCCTCGGCCTCCAGCGCTTCGTTCAGACCGATCTCCTGCGTGGCCATCGACTTGACCTTGACGACCTCCGACTCGCCGGTCATCTTCACGAGCCGGGTCACGATGTCGTTGGCCTCGGCCGCGTCGGCGGCCCAGTGCACGACGCCGCCCGCGGCCGTGACCGACTCCTCCAACTGCTCCAGGTAGCGGTCCAGATGGCGCAGCGCGTGGTCCTTGATCCGCTTGCCCGCCTCACGCAGCTCGGCCCAGTCGGACACCTCCGTGACGGCCTTCGCCCGTTTGGCGCGGATGGTGTGGGTGGCGTGCCGCAGATTACCGCGCAGGGTCGGGTTCGCCACGGCCTCGCGCGCCGCCTCCGGAAACGCCGGCATGCCGAGATACGTCCCGCTCATACGGCCGGTTCCTCCTCCGTGCTCGCCAGGATCTCCGCGATGTGCACCGGCCGCATGCCGGTCCGCAGCCGAGCCATCGTCCCGCCGATGTGCATCAGGCAGGAGTTGTCGGCCGCGCACAGCACCTCGGCGCCCGTCGACTCGGCGTTGCGCACCTTGTCCGCGCCCATCGCGGCCGAGACGTCGGCGTTCTTCAGCGCGAAGGTGCCGCCGAACCCGCAGCACTCGTCGGCCCCCGGCAGCTCGGCCAGCTCCAGCCCCTTCACGGCCTGGAGCAGTCGCCTGGGCCGGTCGCCGAGGCCCAGCCCGCGCAGGCCGTGGCAGGTCGGATGGTAGGTCACCTTGTGCGGGTAGTAGGCCCCGACGTCCGTCACGCCCAGCACGTCGACCAGGAACTCCGTGAGCTCGTACGTCTTGGGTGCCACCGGGGCGAGCGTGGCGGCCAGGGAGCCCCCACGCCCCTCGGCCCGGGCCCGCTCGCCCATCCGCGGATACAGCTCCCGCACCATCGCCCCGCACGACCCGGACGGCGTCACGATCGCCTCGTACGAGCCGAAGACATCGGAGAAATGCCGGGCGAGCGGCTCCGCCTCGTGACGGTATCCGGTGTTGTAGTGCGCCTGCCCGCAGCAGGTCTGCGCCATCGGGAAGTCGACGTCGACACCCAGCCTGGTCAGCAGTTTCACCACGGCGCGCCCGGTGTCCGGATAGAGCGTGTCGTTGACGCAGGTCAGGAACAGGGCGACACGCATCGCGGCTCCTTGTGGTCGGTCGTCGGACGAATGTTAGCGGCCCCTCCCACACGCGGTCAGCGTAGTGGGGGAGCGGCAAGGGGACGAGGCGCGGGGGAGGCCCGTCAGTGACCGGCGAGCCGGTCCTGCGCGGCGCGCCACCGCCCGGTCCCGCCGCGCGGCTCGTACCGTGTGAGCGGCTGTGTGCGCACGAGCAGCCGCCGCATCCCCGCAAGGTCGCCGGCCGGTCCATGCGCGCGTGCCTGCACCAGCACGTTCCCGAGGGCGGCGGCCTCGGTCGGCCCGGCCACCACCGGCAGCCCGCAGGCGTCGGCGGTCAGCTGGCACAGCAGCGCGTTGCGCGTACCGCCCCCGACGACATGCACGACGTCGACCGCGTGCCCGGCGAGCCGCTGGGCGTCCTCGACGGCCTTGCGGTGCGCCAGGGCGAGGGAGTCGAGGATGCAGCGCGTCACCTCGGCCGGCGACTCGGGCACGTGCTGCCCCGAGACCCGGCAGGCCTCGGCGATCCGCTCGGGCATCCGCCCCGGCGCGAGGAACGCCGCGTCGCCCGCGTCCACCACCGACCGCAGCGCCTCCACCCTGGACGCCTCCAGCAGCAGCGAGCCCAGATCCGTCTCGCCCCAGGCCCGTACGCACTCCTGCAGCAGCCAGAGCCCCATGATGTTGCGCAGATAGCGGACCGTGCCGTCCAGGCCCAGTTCGTTGGTGAAGTTGGCCGCCCGGCTCTCCTCGGTCAGTACCGGCGCCTCCAGCTCCACACCGGCCAGGGACCAGGTGCCCGTGCAGATGTAGGCGAACCGTTCGCCCGACGCCGGTACCGCGGCGACCGCCGAGGCGGTGTCGTGCGACCCGACGGCCGTCACCGGCACGGGGCCGGTGAGCCCGGTGGTCTCCAGCACCTCGGGGCGCAGCAGTCCCGCAGTGTCGCCGGGCTGCCGCAGCGGCGCGAACAGCCCGAGGTCGATCCCGAGGCGCTCCGCGACGTCGTACGCCCAGTCGCGGGTGCGCGGATCGATCAGCTGGGTCGTGGAGGCGTTGGTGAGCTCGGTGCCCTGCTCGCCGGTGAGCCAGTACGTCAGCAGATCGGGCATCAGCAGCAACCGCCGGGCCTGGGCGAACTGAGCCGTCGATCGCGCGGCGGTCAGCTGGTACAGGGTGTTGAAGGGCGCGTACTGCAACCCGGTCGCGGCGTACAGCTCCCGCGCGGGCACGGTCGCCCACACCTTCTCCGCGACCCCTTCCGTTCGAGAGTCCCGGTAGTGCACGGGGTTGCCGAGCAGCGCCCCGTCCGCGTCGAGCAGTCCGTAGTCCACGGCCCAGCTGTCGATGCCGACGGAGTCGACCCGCCCCGCCGCCTTCAGCCCGTCCAGTACCCCGGCGTACAGCCCGAGCACGTCCCACCGCAGCCCCTCGGGCACCCGGACCGGCCGGTTGGGGAAGCGGTGCGCCTCGGCCAGCTCCAGGCTGTCCGGGCCGACGCGGCCGACCATGACGCGCCCGCTGGACGCGCCGAGGTCGACCGCGGCGTAGGACCTCACCGCCGCGCTCATCGCAGGAAGGCGGCCGCGACGCCGGCGTCGACCGGGATGTGCAGACCGGTGGTGTGGGTCAGGTCCCCGCCGGTCAGCGCGAAGACCGCGTTCGCGACGTGCTCGGGGAGCACCTCCCGCTTGAGGATGGTCCGCTGCGCGTAGAACTCACCCAGCTTCTCCTCCTCCACCCCGTACACGGCGGCCCGCTGGGCGCCCCACCCGCCGGCGAAGATCCCCGAGCCGCGCACGACACCGTCCGGGTTGACCCCGTTGACCCGGATGCCGTGCTCGCCCAGCTCGGCGGCGAGCAGCCGCACCTGGTGGGCCTGGTCGGCCTTGGTGGCGGAGTAGGCGATGTTGTGGGGACCGGCGAACACGGCGTTCTTCGAGGCGATGTAGACGAGGTCACCGCCCAGTTCCTGGGCGATCATCACGCGCGCCGCTTCCCGCGACACCAGGAAGGACCCGCGCGCCATGATGTCGTGCTGGAGGTCCCAGTCCTTGGCGGAGGTCTCCAGCAGCGGCTTGGAGATCGAGATGCCGGCGTTGTTGACGACGAGGTCCACTCCGCCGAAGGCCAGCACGGCCGCCCGGAACGCCTCGGCGATCTGCTCCTCGGACGTGACGTCCACCGTCACGGCGACGGCCTTGTCGGACCCGCCCAGTTCCTCGGCGACGGCCCGGGCGTTCTCCGCGTCGAGGTCGGCGACGACCACGCACGCCCCCTCGGCGACGAGCCGGTGGGCGATGGCCTTGCCGATCCCGCTGCCGGCACCGGTCACCAGCGCCACCCGGGTCGCCAGCGCCTTGGGCTTCGGCATCCGCTGGAGCTTGGCCTCCTCCAGCGCCCAGTACTCGATCCGGAACTTCTCGGACTCCTCGATCGGCGCATAGGCGGAGACGGCCTCGGCCCCGCGCATCACGTTGACGGCGTTGACGTAGAACTCGCCCGCGACCCGGGCGGTCTGCTTGTCCTTGCCGAAGGAGAACATGCCCACGCCCGGTACCAGCACGATCGCCGGGTCGGCGCCCCGCATGGCGGGGGAGTCCGGCTCGGCGTGCCGCCGGTAGTAGGCGGCGTACTCCGCGCGGTACTCGGCGTGCAGCTCCTTCAGCCGGGCGATCGCCTCGTCGAGCGGAGCGGTCGGCGGCAGGTCCAGCACCAGCGGGCGGACCTTGGTGCGCAGGAAGTGGTCGGGGCAGGAGGTGCCGAGCGCGGCCAGACGCGGGTGCTCCGCCCTCGCGAGGAAGTCGAGCACGACCTCGGAGTCGTTGTAATGCCCCACCTGGGGCCGGTCCCGGGAGGTGAGGGCGCGCACGTACGGCGCGAGGGCGGCGGCCCGCTCGCGCCGCTCGGCGGCGCCCAGCGCGGCGTACCCCTCGATCACCGGACCGAAGGGCTCGGGCTTGCCCCGCTCGGCGAGGAACGTCTCGGCGGTCCGGATGATGTGCAGCGAGTTCCGCTCGCACTCCTCGGAGGTGTCACCCCAGGCGGTGATCCCGTGTCCGCCGAGAACGCACCCGACGGCCTGTGGGTTGGCCTTCTTCACGGCGGCGATGTCCAGCCCGAGCTGGAACCCGGGCCGCCGCCACGGCACCCACACCACACTGTCCCCGAAGCACTCCGCGGTCAGCTTCTCCCCGTCGGCGGCGCAGGCGAGCGCGATCCCCGAGTCCGGGTGCAGATGATCGACGTGCGCGGCCTCGACCAGCCCGTGCATCGCGGTGTCGATGGAGGGAGCGGCCCCGCCCTTCCCGTGCAGGCAGTA
Source organism: Streptomyces sp. NPDC096046 (assembly GCF_040303285.1). Classification (NCBI taxonomy): domain Bacteria; kingdom Bacillati; phylum Actinomycetota; class Actinomycetes; order Kitasatosporales; family Streptomycetaceae; genus Streptomyces; species Streptomyces sp. NPDC096046. The sequence goes on from NZ_JBEOSZ010000005.1 coordinate 156,803, forward strand.
GTCGAAGGCGGCGACCATCTCGTCCTCGCGCTCGACTCCCGGATACACGTCGACGAGCGCCCGCATCCGGTCGAGCCGGAGCACGGCCAGCCCCGCCTCGGTCAGCGTCCCGAGGTCGCCGCCGGACCCCTTGACCCACATCAGCTCGACGTCCCCACCGGTGACAGGGTCGGTCTCGGTGCCCTTGGCGGAGGCGTTGCCCCCCGCGTAGTTGGTGTTCCGGGGATCGGAGCCGAGCCGGTGCGACCGGGCCAGCAGAGCGGCAGCTTCGGGATGGACAGACATGAACGGTTCCTTTTCAGAAGAGAGAGGGGGAGGGCAGGAAGGTGCCTTCTTCGGGGCGCGGGGCGGCGCTGATCAGCGGCTCCGCCGCGGGGCGCGACCAGCCACATGCGGCGCGCACCCCGCAGAGAACAGAACCCGGCAGACGCTCACGCCCCCCAGCCGGCCTGCTGCCCACCGACCCGCTCGGCGACGATCTGCTCGGCCCACCCGGACCGCCGGTACGCGGCGAGCGGCTCGGGGTCCAGCCCCATCTCCTCGCGCACCTCACGCAGCAGAGGCCGCACGTCCGTGTTGTACGCGTCCATCACCACGGCGTTCGCCTCCAGCACGTCGCCCGCCCGCTGCGCCGCGGCCAACGCGTCACCATCGACCAGCAGCGCCTTGGCCGTGGCCTCCTGGACGTTCATCACCGATCGGATGATCGCCGGGATCTTCGCCTCGATGTTGTGGCACTGGTCGAGCATGAAGGCGACGTCGGGCGAGAGCCCACCGCCCCGCACGACCTCGTACATGATCCGGAAGAGCTGGAACGGATCGGCGGCCCCGACCATCAGGTCGTCATCCGCGTAGAACCGCGAGTTGAAGTCGAAACCGCCGAGCTTCCCCTCGCGCAGCAGGGTCGCCACGATGAACTCGATGTTGGTTCCCGGCGCGTGATGCCCCGTGTCGACGACGACCTGCGCCTTCGGCCCGAGCTTCAGGCAGTGGGCGTAGGCGGTTCCCCAGTCCGGCACATCCGTCGTGTAGAAGGCGGGCTCGAAGAACTTGTACTCCAGCAGCATCCGCTGCCCGTCCCCGAGCCGCTCGTAGACCTCGGCCAGCCCCTCGGCCAGCCGGTCCTGCCGACCACGGATGTCGTCCTGCCCGGGATAGTTCGTCCCGTCGGCGAACCACAGCTTCAGATCCGTCGAGCCCGTCGCATCCATGATGTCGACGCACTCCAGCAGATGATCCACGGCCTTCCGCCGCACGGAAGCCTCCGGATGGCAGATGCTCCCGAGTTTGTAGTCGTCGTCCTGGAAGGTGTTGGAGTTGATCGCCCCGAGCCGCACGCCCTGCTGCTCGGCATGCTTCGCCAGCGCCGCGTAGTCCTCGACCCGGTCCCACGGAATGTGCAGGGCCACCGTGGGCGCGACCCCGGTGAACTCGTGGACCTTCGCCGCGTCGTCCAGCTTCTCGAACGGGGTGCGCGGCACGCCCTGCTGTGCGAACACCTTGAACCGTGTGCCCGAGTTCCCGTACGCCCACGACGGCGTCTCGACGGCCTGTGTCTTGAGAGCGGCCTTCGCCGCGGCGAGCTCGGTCACGTCAGGCTCCTGTGCCATCGGGTCGTGACGACCACTGAATGAAACGATTCAGGACGCGAAGCTATGGGCCCCCCGAAGGGGTGTCAACCCCTCCGGCCCACACGCTTTCCCGTGACGCGGACGCACCTCGCGTCCTCGAAACATTTTCGACCGGAACCCATTGACGCGACATACGCGAGCCGCCTAACGTCCCGGCAACCCAGTTGAAACCTTTCACGACGCCGAGAGGGCCGACCCGCCGGCGTCGTCGAGGAGCCCTCATGACCCACCCGTCCACCACGGGTCCGGCCCCGGTTCTCGCGCTGAAGGACGTCTCCAAGTCCTTCGGCGCGGTCCGCGCACTGCGGGACGTCTCCCTGGAGCTGTTCCCCGGGGAGGTGCACGCACTCGCCGGTGAGAACGGTGCCGGCAAGTCCACCCTCATCAAGACGCTCGCCGGCGTGCACCGCCCGGACGCCGGCCAGGTGCTGCTCGACGGCGCGCCCGTCGCCTTCCACGGCCCCGGCGACGCCCGCGACGCCGGCATCGCCGTGATCTACCAGGAGCCCACGCTCTTCCCCGACCTGTCGATCGCCGAGAACATCTACATGGGCCGCCGGCCACGCCGCGCCCTCGGCCGCATCGACCACAAGGCCACCCACCGCGCGACCGCCGAGCTGATGAAGCGCCTCGGGGTCGAACTCGACCCCGACCGTCCCGCCCGCGGACTGTCCATCGCCGACCAGCAGATCGTGGAGATCGCCAAGGCCCTCTCCTTCGACGCCCGGGTCCTGATCATGGACGAGCCCACCGCCGCCCTCACCGGCAGCGAGGTCGCCCGGCTCTTCGGCGTCGTCCGCACCCTGCGCGACCAGGGCGCAGCCGTGCTGTTCATCTCCCACCGGCTGGAGGAGATCTTCGAGATCTGCCGGCGGGTCACCACCCTGCGCGACGGCGCCCGGATCGCCAGCGAGCCGCTGGAGGGCATGACCGAGGAGGACCTCGTGCGCCGCATGGTCGGCCGTGAACTCGACGAGCTCTACCCCAAGCAGGACGTGCAGCCCGGCGAGGTCGCCCTGAGCGTGCGCCGGCTGACCCGCGAGGGCGTCTTCACCGACGTCTCCTTCGACGTCCGGCACGGCGAGATCGTCGGCCTGGCCGGACTCGTCGGCGCCGGGCGCACCGAGGTCGCCCGGGCGGTCTTCGGCATCGACCGCTGGGACGCCGGTGAGGTGTCCGTCCAGGGCAAGGCGCTGGTCAACGGCGCGCCCTCCACCGCCATGGCCGCCGGACTCGCCCTGGTCCCCGAGGACCGGCGCGCCCAGGGCCTGGTGATGGACATGTCCATCGAGCGGAACATCGGCCTCACCGGTCTCCGCACGACCGTGAGGGCCGGGCTCATGGACCGCGGCGCCGAACGCAGCCGCTCCCTCGACTGGGCCGTCAGGCTCCAGGTGAAGTACGCCCGGATCGCCGACACGGTCAACACGCTCTCCGGCGGCAACCAGCAGAAGGTCGTGCTCGCCAAGTGGCTGGCCACCGGCCCGAAGGTGCTGATCGTCGACGAGCCGACCCGCGGCATCGACGTCGGCACCAAGGCCGAGGTGCACCGGCTGCTGTCCCAGCTGGCCGCCGACGGCGTGGCCGTGCTGATGATCTCCTCCGACCTGCCCGAGATCCTCGGCATGGCCGACCGCGTGCTGGTGATGCACGAGGGCCGCCTCACCGCCGAGATCCCCCGCTCCGACGCCACCGAGGAAACCGTGATGGCCGCAGCCACCGGGAGGGCCGCCGCATGACGGTCGTCACTCCGCAAGAGGCTCCCGTGGCCGATGTGCCCGAGTCGAGCGGCACCCGGCTGGTCGACCGCGTCTTCAAGATGCGCGAACTCGCCATCCTGCTCGTCTTCCTGGTGATGATCGCCGTCACCCAGGCCGGCAACAGCGAGTTCCTGTCCGAACAGGGCGTCAAGGACCTGCTGCTGAACGCGACCATCCTGGTCCTGGTCGCCACCGGCCAGTCCCTCGTCGTCATCACCCGCAACGTCGACCTGTCCGTCGGATCCACGCTCGGCATCAGCGCGTTCGCCGCCGGCGTCTACCTCCAGGGCGGCGGCAACCCGGTCGTGGCGATCGCCCTGGCCGTGCTGCTCGGCATCGGCTTCGGACTGCTCAACGGACTGCTCGTCAGCCTCGGCCAGGTGCCCGCGCTCGTCGTCACCCTCGGCACGCTCTACATCATCCGCGGCATCGACTCCATCTGGGTCGGCTCACGTCAGATCACCGCGGCCGATCTGCCCGGCGGATTCGTCGACTTCGGCTCGGGCGGCATCTCGGCGGTGCCGTACCTGGCCCTGATCGCCCTGGCGGTCCTCGTCGCCACCGCCTACTACCTCAAGCACTTCGGCAGCGGCCGCGAGCTCTACGCGCTCGGCTCCAACCCGGAGGCCGCCCGCCTCGCCGGCATCCCCGTACGCAAGCGGATCCTCGCCGCGTACACCTTCTGCGGCGCCCTCGCCGGACTCGCCGGCGCGATGTACCTCGCCCGGTTCGGCAACGTCGACTCCGGCACCGGCAGCGGCTACGAACTGACCGTCGTCAGCGCGGTCGTGGTCGGTGGCGTCGTCTTCACCGGCGGCTCCGGCAGCGTCTACGGCGCAGCCCTCGGCGCGCTGCTGCTGACCTCCATCAACAGCGTGCTGCCCGCCCTCGGTGTCAGCTCCGTCTGGGTGCTCGCGATCAACGGCATCCTGCTCATCCTCGCGATCGCGGTCGACCGGGTCGTCGCGCTGCGCGTGGCCTCCGCCCTGAAGAAGAGGAACGCCCGCCATGGCTGACATCTCCCCGAGCCGAGCGGTCCGCTGGTCCGGCCTGAAGAGGTGGGATTCGGCCGTCGGCGCCCTGCTCGTCGTGGTGCTGCTGTTCTCCTTCGGTTTCGTCGACGGGTTCGGCAACGCGTTCAACCTGTCGTTCCTGATCGGCAGTACGCTGCCGATCGCGCTGATCGCGCTGCCGATGACCCTGCTCGTCGTCTCCGGTGAGATCGACCTGTCGGTCGCCTCCACGGCCGGTCTGTCCGGCGCGGTCATGGGCGCCCTGTGGAACCAGGGCATGACCATCGAGACGATCATTCCGATCTGCCTGCTGCTCGGCGTCGTGTGCGGGCTGATCAACGGGCTCCTGGTGACCAGGCTGGGGCTGCCGTCCCTCGCCGTCACCATCGGCACCCTCGCCGCCTACCGGGGCATCGCGCAGATCGTGCTCGGCTCCGACGCGGTGACCGACTTCCCGACGCAGTACCTCGACTTCGCGGCCGGGCGCATCGGCGAGACGTTCATCCCGTACGCCCTGCTGCCGTTCCTCGTCCTGCTCGCCATCGCCGTGGTCGCCCTGCACGCCACGCCGTTCGGCCGGTCGCTGTTCGCGATCGGCGCGAGCGAGGAGGCCGCGCGCTTCGCCGGCATCCGGGTGAAGCGGCAGAAGCTGATCCTGTTCACCCTGACCGGTCTGATGGCCTCACTGACCGGCGTCTTCTGGGCGCTGCACTACGCCAGCGCCCGCTACGACAACGCCACCGGCCTCGAACTGTCCGTCGTGGCCGCCGTCCTGCTCGGCGGCATCGACTTCGACGGCGGCAAGGGCACGCTCGGCGGCGCGATCGCCGGGGTGTTCCTCCTCGGCGCGCTCCAGAACGTGATGAGCCTCCAGGACGTCTCCGCCCAGTCCCAGATCGTCGTCACGGGCGTCCTGCTCGTCCTGTCGGTACTCGGCCCCCGGGTCGTACGGCAGATCTCCACCGCGAGGGCGGGTCGCAGAGCCGCCTCCACTCCCACCTCGTAACCCAGCCCTCCTCGTAAAGGATCATCGACATGCGCAAGTCCACCCTCCGCCGCTCCTGCGCGGCCCTCGCCACCGCCACCTCACTCGCGCTCGCGCTCACCGCCTGCGGCGGCACCACCAAGAAGGACGTCGCGAACGAGGGCGCCTCGGCCGCCACCGCCGGCAAGGCCGACCCGAACGCCGCCACCAAGAAGGGCCTCACCGTCGGGTTCCTGCCCAAGCAGGTCAACAACCCGTACTTCACCAGCGCCGACAAGGGCGGCGAGAAGGCGCTGAAGGAGCTGGGCTCCAGCTACAAGGAGGTCGGGCCCTCCAGCGCGACCGACACCGCCGGACAGGTCTCCTACGTCAACACGCTCACCCAGCAGCAGGTCGACGCGATGGCCGTGTCCGCGCAGGACCCGGGCGCCCTGTGCACCGCGCTCAAGCAGGCCATGAAGAACGACATCAAGGTCGTCACCTACGACTCCGACACCACGCCCGACTGCCGCAACGCCTTCGTCTCGCAGGCCTCCGCCGAGGACCTGGGCCGCACCGAGGTGCAGCTGCTCGCCAAGCAGATCGGCTACAAGGGCGAGATCGCGATCCTGTCCGCCGCGCAGACGGCGACGAACCAGAACACCTGGATCGACTTCATGAAGGACGAGCTGAAGAAGCCCGAGTACAAGAACATGAAGCTGGTGAAGGTCGCGTACGGCAACGACGACGCCCAGCAGTCCTTCCAGCAGACCCAGGGCCTGCTCCAGGAGTACCCGGACCTGAAGGGGATCATCTCCCCGACCACCGTCGGCATCAAGGCCGCCGCCCAGTACCTGTCGGGCTCCAAGTACAAGGGCAAGGTTAAGCTGACCGGCCTCGGCACCCCCAACGACATGCGCAAGTACGTCAAGAACGGCACCGTCGAGGCGTTCGAGCTGTGGGACCCGGCCAAGCTCGGCGAACTGGCCGCCCGCACCGCCGTCGCCCTGTCCTCCGGGCAGATCACCGGCAAGGAGGGCGAGACCTTCAAGGCCGGCGCCATGGGCGAGTACACCATCGGCAAGGACGGCGTGATCAGCCTCGGCAAGCCGACCGTGTTCGACGCCGAGAACATCGACCAGTTCAACTTCTAGTCTACGGAGGGATGTTGATGCAGCGCGTGTGCTTCCTGCTGAAGGTCCGGGCGGAGCGCCTCGACGAGTACCGCGAGCGGCACGCCGCCGTGTGGCCCGAGATGCTCCAGGCGCTCTCGGAGACCGGCTGGCACAACTACTCGCTCTTCCTGCGCGAGGACGGACTGCTCGTCGGCTACCTCGAGACCGAGGACTTCGCGGCCGCCCAGGCCGGAATGGAAGCCACCGACGTCAACGCCCGCTGGCAGGCGGAGATGGCACCGTTCTTCGAGTCACTGGACGGCGCCCGGCCCGACGAGGCCATGAAACCGCTCACGGAAGTTTTCCACCTCGCATGACGATGGAGTCCACGAGATGCACAGACGTACCTTGCTGGCCGCCGCCCTCGCGGGAGCAGTGGTGACCCCCGCCCTCACCTCCGGCACGGCGCGGGCCGCCGACCCCGGCCCGGCGGTCACCCGGATCGGCACCACCACCCTCGACGGCCGGGCCCTCTTCTTCGTGTCCTACGACGGGCTGGTCAACAACAACGCGTTCCAGAAGAACGGCCTGCTCACCTACAAGGGCCACCAGTACGCCGCCTGGTACACCGCCGACCGCAACGCCGTCGTCGGCCGCCGCGCCCTGGGCGCGAGCACCTGGTCCACCGTGAGGGTCGGCCACACCCTTCGCTACAACGACTCGCACAACGTCATCTCCATGGGCGTCTCCAAGGCCGACGGCCGGCTGCATCTCAACATGGACTCCCACAGCGACGGCTTCACGTACGTCAAGTCCGTCGCCGGACTGATGGACAACCCCGGCGGCCTGAGCTGGACCGCGAGCCGCTTCGGCGCACCCCAGTCCACCCTCGACGGACTCGCCCTGACCTCGCAGTTCACCTACCCGCAGTTCGTCTCCACACCCGACGGCAGACTCCAGCTGAGCTACCGCGTCGCCGTCTCCGGCAACGGCCGCAACGCCCTCGCCGAGTACGACGGCACCAGGTGGACCGACCTCGGCGAGTGGTCCTCCTCCACTGGCACGTACACCAGCGAGCACGGCTCCTCGACGGCCCGCAACATGTATCTGCACGGCATCGACTACGACCGCAACGGCCGGCTGCACTCCTTCTTCACCTGGCGCGAGCAGAACGGCGCCGTGATGTGCAACGGCGGCGGCATCACCAACCACGACACCGGCTACGTCTACTCCGACGACCGGGGCCGCACCTGGCGCAACAACGCCGGCGCCGTCGTGGGCGTCACCGGAGGCTCCGACAAGGTGTCCGTGACCGACGCGGGCCTGGTGGTCGACCCGCTCAACCCCGACCACTCCCTGATGAACCAGGAGAGCCAGTTCACCGACTCCGCGGGCCGGCCGCACGCGATCATCTCCTACGTCCCGGGCCGCTTCGGCCAGTGCACCACGAACTACGTGGCCAACCGCACCGCCAACGGCCGCGCCTTCCACGTCCGCAAGAACGCCTCCGGCACCTGGCAGAAGACCGAGATCCCGGTCCCGCTGAACTCCAGCCAGCGCACCAAGCTGATCCTGGACAAGTACGACAACGCGTACGCGATCTTCCCGTTCGGCCGGATCGCCGGGGCGTCCGCCGCCTCCGGGTACACGGACTGGAGGATCCTGTTCGACGGAAGCGGTCTCAACGCCTTCGGCGAGGTCGTCATCGACGAGACGCGGGTCGCGCAGGACGGGGTGCTGTCCTTCATGTACCAGGAGAAGTCCAGTGGTACGACGCCCTCGGCGCTGCACGTGACGGACTTCCGCCTGCCCGCCTGACCGCATCCGGTTGCCGGGGCGGCATGCCGGTAATGTGATGCCGCTCCGGCCGCCGCCCCCGTCCCCCTCCTGGAGGTCCCTGCCCGATGGTCCAGTCGGTGGGTATCAAGGACGTCGCCCGCGTCGCCGGAGTCTCCGTCGGCACGGTCTCGAACGTGATCAACCGCCCGGACACGGTCGCGACCGAGACCCGGGCCCGGGTGCTGTCCGCGATAGACCGGCTCGGATACGTCCGCAGCGAGTCCGCGCGCCAGCTTCGCGCGGGCCGCAGCCGCATCATGGGGCTGCTCGTCCTCGACATGGGCAACCCCTTCTTCGTCGACGTCGCGCGTGGCGCCGAGCGCGCCGCCCGGCAGGCCGGACTCGGCGTGATGGTCTGCAACAGCGCCCAGAGCCCGGGTGAGGAGGCCGAGTACCTGTCGCTCTTCGCCGAGCAGCGGGTGCGCGGTGTGCTGCTCACCCCGGCCGACGCGACCGGCCGCAACATCGAGGCGTTCCGCCGGCACGGCATCCCGTTCGTGCTGGTCGACCGGGTCGCCGAGGGCACCACGGAGTGCTCGGTCTCCGTCGACGACGTGGCGGGCGGCGCCCTCGCGGTACGCCACCTCGTCGACGCCGGGCACCGCTCCCTCGCCTACGTCAGCGGCCCGCCCGGCCTCAACCAGGTCCGTGACCGGCGCACCGGCGCCCTCGAAGCACTCGCCGAGGCCGGGCTCGGCCCCGACGCGCTGCGCGAGCTGCCCACCGAGCGGCTGGACGTCGCCGCGGGCCGGGACGCCGGGGCCCGGCTGCTCGGCCTCGCCGACCGGCCCACCGCCGTGTTCTGCGCCAACGACCTGCTCGCCCTCGGCGTCCTGCAGGCCATGTACGCGGCCGGTGTCGGCGTCCCCGACGACCTGGCCATCGTCGGCTACGACGACATCGAGTTCGCCGCCGCCGCTGCCGTCCCCCTCACCTCGGTACGACAGCCCGCCGTCACCATGGGCGCCATGGCGGCCGACCTGCTCCTGGAGGAGACGGAGGAGGAGGGCGCGGCGCGACCGCACGAGCACCGGCGGGTCGTCCTCCAGCCCGAACTGGTGGTGCGCCGCTCCAGTCTGTCCGCGCGCTGAGCCTGAACCGCCGTTCAGCGGGATCTCATGATCCGAAGGGCCTCCGCCCGGACGTTCCCTGTGATGAACTGGGACGCGGCCAGTACATTCGTCCGTCCCGGGAGCCCTGTTGTCCCTCAGCTACCGCCAGCCCGGAGTCGTCCTCACCGACCGCCGCTTCACCGTCCCCCTGGACCACGACCGGCCCGAGAGCGAGACGATCGAGCTGTACGCCCGCGAGGTCGTCGCCAGCGACAAGACGCACCAGGACCTGCCATGGCTGCTCTACCTCCAGGGCGGCCCCGGATTCGGCGCCGACCGGTCCGTCGGCCGGCCCGGCTGGCTGGGCAGGGCCCTGAAGGAGTACCGCGTCCTGCTTCTCGACCAGCGCGGCACCGGCCACAGCACGCCCGCCAACCGGCAGACGCTCCCGCTGCGCGGCGGCCCCGCCGAGCAGGCCGACTACCTCACGCACTTCCGCGCCGACGCCATCGTCGGCGACTGCGAGGCCATCCGCGCGCAGGTCACCGGCGGCAAGCCCTGGACCGTCCTCGGGCAGAGCTTCGGCGGCTTCTGCGCGACCACCTATCTGTCCCTGGCCCCGGAGGGACTGGCCACCGCCGTGATCACCGGCGGTCTGCCCTCCCTCGACGCCCACGCCGACGACGTCTACCGGGCCGCCTTCTCGCGCATCGAACGCAAGGTCGCCGCCCACTACGCCCGTTACCCGCAGGACGCCGAGCGTGCCCGCCGCATCGCCGACCACCTGCTCACCCATGACGTGGTCCTGCCGAACGGCTACCGGCTGACCGTCGAGGCCTTCCAGTCCCTCGGCATCGTCCTCGGGACCGGCGACGGCACCCACCGCCTGCACTACCTCCTGGAGAACGCCTTCGTCCGCACCCCGCAGGGCCTCACACTCTCCGACGGGTTCCAGGAGCAGGTCCAGGCCATGCTCTCCTACGCCCGACACCCGCTGTACGCCCTGATCCACGAGTCGATCTACGGCCAGGACGCCCGGCCCACCGCATGGTCGGCCGACCGGGTCCGCGCCGAGTTCCCGCAGTTCGACGCCGCCAAGGCACTCGCGGGCGACGAACCGCTGCTCTTCACCGGAGAATCGATTCACCCCTGGATGTTCGACTGCGACCCGGCGCTGCGCCCGCTGCGCGAGACCGCCGACCTGCTCGCCGCCCGCACCGGCTGGACGCCCCTGTACGACCCCGCCCGCCTCGCCGCCAACACCGTGCCGGTGGTGGCGGCGGTCTACCACGACGACATGTACGTCGACACGGCCCACTCCCTGCGCACCGCCCGCGCGATCCGGGGCCTGCGCACCTGGATCACGGACGAGTTCGAGCACGACGGCGTGCGCACCGGCGGCCCCCGCGTCCTCGACCGGCTGCTCGCGCTGGTCCGGGGCGAGGAGTGATGCCGCGCCGGAGCCGTGGTGACGTCGGTGGCGCGATTTAGTCTGTGGACATGACGACCACTCAACTCCAGCCCATGCCCGGCGACTGGCGGCGTGCCCTCGCGGTCGTGGCCCACCCGGACGACCTCGAGTACGGCTGCTCGGCGGCGATCGCGGCCTGGACCGACGAGGGCCGCGAGGTCGCCTACGTGCTCGCGACCCGGGGCGAGGCGGGCATCGACACCCTGGAGCCCGAGCGGTGCGGGCCGCTGCGCGAGCGGGAGCAGCGGGCGAGCGCGGCGGTGGTCGGGGTGTCGGAGGTGGAGTTCCTCGACCACCGGGACGGCGTCGTCGAGTACGGCACCGCGCTGCGCCGCGACATCGCCGCGGCGATCCGCCGGCACAAGCCCGAGCTGGTCATCACCCTCAACCACCGCGACACCTGGGGCGGCGTCGCCTGGAACACCCCGGACCACGTGGCCGTGGGCCGGGCCACCCTCGACGCGGCCGGCGACGCCGGCAACCGGTGGATCTTCCCCGAGCTCGTCGAGCAGGGCCTCGACCCGTGGGACGGAGTGCGCTGGGTGGCCGTCGCCGGTTCCAGCACCCCCACCCACGCCGTCGACGCGACACCCGGGATGGAACGGGCGGTGCGCTCCCTGCTGGAACACCGCACCTACATCGAGGTGTTGACCGACGAGGACCCGGAGACGTACGTGCGCGGCTTCCTGACGCAGCACGCCGAAGCGACCGGGGAGCGGTTCGGGGGCCGCCCGGCGGTGGCGTTCGAACTGTTCGGCAGATGACCGGCGGTCGACCGGCGATCGACCGGCGGACGACGGGGGAGACCATGACAGGCAGCGCGGAGCCGGCCGACCGGTTCGAGGAACAGCGGGGGCATCTCAAGGCGGGTCGTATGCTGAACGGCATGCGAGATCATCAGGCCGGGCGGGTGGAGTTGCACGGGGACTGCGAGCAGTGCTTCGGGCTGTGCTGTGTCGCCCTGCCGTTCGCGGCCTCGGCCGACTTCGCGGTCGGCAAGGCCGCCGGCACGCCCTGCCGCAACCTCCGGGACGATCATCGTTGCGGCATCCACGCGAAGCTGCGGCAGAAAGGATTCTCCGGCTGCACGGTCTACGACTGCTTCGGCGCCGGGCAGCGGGTCTCGCAGATCGCCTTCGGCGGCCGGGACTGGCGCTCCGGACCGCCGGAGCAGTCCCGCCGCATGTTCGAGGTGTTCCCGGTCGTCCGGCACCTGCACGAACTGCTCTGGTACCTGACCGAGGCCCTCGCCCTCCCGGCGGCCCGTCCCGTCCACGCCGGACTGCGCAAGGCGCTGGCGAAGACCGAGGAGCTCGCCGCCGGCACCCCGGAGGAGCTCGCCGGGCTGGATGTGGCGGCCCACCCTCAGGACGTCAACGTGCTGCTGCTGAGGACGAGCGAGCTGGCCAGGGCCGGCATCAAGGGCCGCAGGAAGGACCGCCGGGGCGCGGACCTCATGGGCGCCCGTCTCAAGGGCGCCGACCTGCGCGGCGCCGGCCTGCGCGGTGCCTGTCTCATCGCCGCCGACCTCACCGGCGCGGACCTGCGGGGCGCCGACCTGATCGGTGCCGACCTGCGCGACACCGATCTGACGGACGCCGACCTGACCGGGGCGTTCTTTCTCACCCAGCCGCAGCTGAACGCGGCCCGGGGCAGTGCCGGGACCCGGCTGCCCGGCTCAGTCACCCGCCCCCGGCACTGGACGCCGCAGATCTGAGGCCGGCTCCCGCACCGGGGCGCTCCGGGCGCAGCCGCAGGCCCTCCGGCATCAGCGTCAGCCGTTCCGTCACGCGCAGCCGGTAGGCCGGGTCGGGCCGCAGCTCGGAGCGGCGCAGCAGCATCCCGAGCACCAGCGTGGCCTCGTGCAGCGCGAACTGGCGCCCTATGCACGCCCGCGCGCCCGTCCCGAACGGCTTGTAGGTGTGCGGGGGGCGGGACCGTACGGCCTGAGCGTCGAAGCGGCCGGGGTCGAACCGCTCGGCGTCCGCGCCCCACACCTCGGGGTCCCGGTGCAGCATCGGCGTCAGCACCAGCGCCCACGCCCCGCGCCGCATGGGATGCTCCCCGGCCAGCACCGTGTCCTGCCGGGCCTCCCGGGAGAACGCGGGCGCGGTGGGCCACAGCCGCAGTGACTCGTCCAGGACCCGGCGGACGTGGCGCAGCCTCGCCACCTGCTCGTAGGCGGGTTCCGCCGCGTCGCCCCACACCCGGTCCACCTCGGCGCGCGCCTACAGCGGCAGCGCACAGACGGCGACGGGTGAGCGGAACGATTCGCCCGCCCGCCGCAGTTCGCCGTTCGCCTCGTCCACGTGGAAGACGGTGACGGTGGAGGACTTCTGGTTCGCCGCGAACAGCAGCGTGCCCTCCGGGGAGAAGGCGATCTGGCGCGGGAAGTCCCCGCCCACCGGCACCGTGTCCAGGAGCCTGAGCCGGGCGCCGTCCGCCTCGACGGCGTAGCGGGTGAGGCTGTTGTGCCCGCGGTTGGCGAGGTACGCGTACCGGCCGTTCGCGGTCACCAGCAGCTGCGCCGGGTAGTTGGTCCCCTCACCCGTGCCCGTGGACTGCGCCTCGCCGACGCTCACCCGGCCGGAGGCCGCGTCGTACGAGCAGACCGCCACCGTGTTGTCGACCTCGTTGGCGAGATAGGCGTACCGGCCGCCCGGATGGAACGTGAGGTGGCGCGGTCCGGCACCCGGCCGGGTCCGCGCCCGCGCGACCTCGGTGAGCGTGCCGGCCTTGTCGTCCAGCCGGTACGTGTAGACGGTGTCGGTGCCCAGATCGACGGCGAGAACATGGCGCCCGTCCGGGCTCGTGACGAACTGGTGGGCGTGCGGGCCCTCCTGACCGGGGCCGGGCGCCGGGGCGGAGTGCCGGACGAGGGCGGTGCGCTCGCCGAGCGCGCCCGAGGCGTCGATGGGGTGCACGGCCACACTGCCCGAGCCGTAGTTCGCGCTGAGCAGCCAGCGCCCGCCCGGGTGCACCGACAGATGGCAGGGCGCCGCGCCACCGGTGCTCCGGCTGCCCAGGACCTTCCGGTCGGACAGCCGGACGGCGCTCACGGCACCGTCGTCCCGCTCGTCCACCGCGTACAGCGTCCTGCGGTCCGGGTGGATCGCGAGGTACGACGGGTCACCGACGCCGGTGATGATGCCGACGGCGGTGATCCGGCCCGTCGCCGGGTCGTAGGCGGCCAGGCCGATGCCCTTGCCGCCGCCCTCGACGGAGGTGTAGGTGCCGAGGTGGAGCGGGCGGGGCCCGGAGGGGCGCCGGGCCCCGCGGGACGGGCCGGCACTCGGTTCGGGCACCGGGGCCGCGGTCGTCGTGGGCGCGGGTGCATCGTCGCAGGACGGCAGCGCCGCCGCGGCGGCCCCGCCCGCCAGTGCGCCGACGAACCGGCGCCTGCTCCAGCCACCACTGTCCATATCGCCCCTCAGGTCGTCACGTGTCCCCGTCGTGACAGCCACCTTGACGTTTCCCGGCCTTCGGGTGCAACAACGGCAGCGGGTGGCGTGCGCGAGGTGCGACGGTGGCCGGTTACCAGTTCCCGTCCGCCACGGGCTTGCCCGGGGCGTCCCCCAGTCGCCGGGTCTGGCCCGGCGCGGGCGGCTGCCAGGGCTCGTGGTCGTCACCGAGCCAGTCGCCGACCGGATTCACGGACCCGAGGGTGTCCGTCGGGGCGAGGTCCTGCGCGTCCTCGTCGTAATACTCGAACCACGGCAGGCCCGCGCGGGTGTACGCGGCCCGGTCCACCGGCGACGGCGGCGCGGCCTCGCCGGTGATCCGGCGCCACTCCGGCGGCGTCACCAGGTGCACGAACACCCGCCCGCCCGGCCGCTCCGACCAGTGCGAGAGCGGCCGGTCGTCCTGGTAGACCTCCTGACGCATGGAGCCGCCGACGCCCAGACCCATCGCCGCGACCGCGCGCGGCGGACCCGCCGGGGCGGCACCGGGGGCGGGCGCCGGGGCCGCTCCGGGCCCGGGCGGGGCCGCCATGGGCATCGGGGCGCCGAAGCCGCCGGACGAGGGTGGGGCCGCCATGGGCATCGCGGCGCCGTAGCCGCTGTGCGGCGGCATCAGCCGCTGCCGCTCCGCCCGCTGCCGCTCCTCCTCCCGCCACCGCGCCAGCTCCCGGTCGTTCAGCGCGAAGGACTGCAACTGGACGCCGCCCCACACCTCCTCGCCCGTGACCTGCCCCTCCACGGTGGCGCCCAGGCCGAGCGGGACGGCCACGAACTGCCGGACCGTGCCCGTGCCGGAGTTGATGCCGTCCAGCCAGGGCTGGCGGGGGAGCACCACGTAGTTCTGCGGGCCGCGCGCCAGGCGGTCGCTCCAGGGGCGGCCCGAGACCGCGCACACCTTGCCGACGCCGACCTGGAGTGCGGCCGGTTCCGAAGTGCCCGCGAAGCTCAGCCACATCGCCTCGCGCAGATACACCGGGAGCATCACACCGCCGCGTGCCCGCCACGCCTCGGGCACCCTGTCCGCGTGGTCCGCGACCCGCCGCACCGGGAACTCGCCCAGGCCCGGCGGCAGCGGATGGGTGCCGGTCTCCGGCAGGCGCAGGGTGCGGATGAACCGGACCGCCACCCCGCCCGGCAGCCGCAGTGTGTTCCCGTCGATCCGCACGGTCGTGTCGGCCATCGGCCCGCTCCTCGCATCAGGTGCCGGCCCCCTGCCGGCGCTCCGCTGAGGGGGCTTTCACCCATCCCGTACCGGCCGTTCACAGTGAAGGGACCCCCTCAGGGATAACGCCCGCCGAACCCCGCGCGGTTCCGCCACATCTGTTCCGTGACGCCCAGTCGCTCCCGCAGCCGTGTCAGTCGTGGCATCCGCGCGCGCTGTTCTCCCGACACACGGTCCAGTTCCTCGAACAGGCGCCGCGTGCGGTGCTCGGTGTCGAGCTCGTCGAGGATGCGGTTGACCTCCGTCAGGACGGCCCCCGGAAGCTGCCAGTGCCGCGGGTCGCGCTCGGCCTCCTCGCGCAGCAGCAGCGCCAGTTTGTCGCGGGTGCCCGCCGCCGTGCGCAGTTCCGCGGCGAGACGTTCCTCCGCCGACTCGGCGCTCGCACTGAGGTGGGTGGTGACCAGCACCGCGAAGCTCACGACGGCGTCGCCGATCTCGGACAGCAGCTGCTGCAGGGCGGCGCCCGTCTCGGCCTCGAACAACGGCTCGGGTTCGCGCTCCTTCGCCAGGTCGGTGAGGGAGCGGGCAAGCACGCGCAGGACGACCGTGCAGATCTCCAGCGTGTCCAGGCCGGTGCGCATCACGACCCGGTGCAGCACGCTGTCCTGCACGCGCGGGTTGAGCCGCAGACTGTCCTCGGCCTGACTGAGGGCCGCGTCCACCTCGACGATGTCGTGATCCAGGCGGCGCGCCTCGTGCAGTTGCTTCTCCGCGCGGTGCACGGGCGTGCCGCCGGCCGCCTCGTCGCCCATGCGCAGCATCAGCTGCCGCAGCCTGCGCGCCAGGCCCTCGATCGACTCGCCCGCCTCCTCCACCCACACCGGCGGGGCCAGCAGCAGGTTGCAGGCGAGTCCGACGACGGCGCCGATCAGCGTCTCCACGACACGGGACCAGGCGGTGTCCCCGACGGTGGTGACGCCGAGGACGAGCATCGCGCTGATCGCGACCTCGGGTACGTACTCCTCCACCCGGACCAGCCGTCCCACGGCCAGCGAGGCCACGAGGAGCAGTGCCAGGCTCCACCAGGTCAGGCCCACCAGCAGGCTGAAGGCGATCGCGACGAGGACGCCGGTCACCACGGCGTTCACCCGCCGGAAGCCATTGGTGATCGTGGCGTACAGCGTCACCTGCACGACCAGCAGCGCCGTCAGGGGAGCGGTGAGAGGTGCCGGCTCGGGGCTCAGCCGCAGTGCGATGACGTACGCGACCGTCGCCGCGAACGCGGACCGCAGCGTCTGGACGACCACGGGATCACGACGCTTCCTTACGATCCGCCCGGCGTGCGCAGTCCACTCACGTACCTCTCGCATCCTCTGGCTGTTCCCCTTCCTCGGCGTAACGAACGCATCCATGATCACATCCATGACGGACGCTCACGAAGGACGTTAACGCCGGGCGAAACCAGGAGCGATCGAGGGCGGTCAGGCGGACACCTCTCCTTGGGCGGACACCACGTCTCAGGCGGACACCTTGTCGAGGAAGGCGGCCAGATGGCCCGCGGTCCGCTCGATCTGCTGCTCCAGGGTGAGGCTCTCCTCGAACCGGGCCCCGGTCTCCGGTGCCTTCTTCCCGCGTACGTACAGGGAACAGGCGAGGTCGGTGCACATGTACACGCCGACGGAGTTGCCCTCGCGCCCGGCCGCTCCCGCCTTGCGCGCGGTCATCAGCGCGACCCCGCCGCGCGGGTGCGTCGTCAGGCAGAGCGAACACATGCTGCGGTGCAGGAACCCGCGCCGCGCGGTCTGGAAGCGCATCGCGACCCCGACGAGCCGCCCTTCCCGCTCGGTGACCAGATAGCTCCGATCCGGTGCTCCCGGATCCCGCCACCCGAGGAAGTCGAGGTCGTCCCACGGGCGGTCGTCGAGGTTCCGGGGCACGGCGAGGCGCTTGGCCTCGCCCTTGGAGCAGTTGACGAAGGAGGTGCGGATGTCCTGCTCGCCGAGTGGCTTCACGGGGATGCTCCAGGGGTGGTCGTCGCGAAACCCGGGGGTCCTGGGTTCGTGGGCCGGGTCAGGGTAGGCAGCCGCGCCGGAACGCGGCCACCGGATTTCCGGGACGCCTCCCGCATGGCGCCCGGGTGCGGGAGGCGTCCCGTACCCTGTTCCGCGGGCATGCGCCGGACGCCGACGAGGCCGCCGCCGACCGGTGTTCGACGGGCTGGTCGCGGACGGGCGTCACGTCGAGGACGTGTACGCGGCCGGCCGACCGCAACGGCAGGGGGGGTGGGCGCACGGTGGCGGACTCCTGGGAACGGGCCCGGCACATCCTCCGGACGGCGGGCCTGGACCCCGGCCGCCTCGCCCACCTGGCCCCGCTGACCGGGGGCACGTACAACACGGTCGAGGAACTCCGCCTCACCGACGGCGGCCGCTACGTGCTGAAGATCCCGCCTGCCGCGGCCGTCCCCGGCATGCGGCACGAGAGGTGGCTGCTGGTCTCCGAGGCCGAGTTCTACCGCTCGGCCACCCGGGTCGGAGTCCCCACTCCGCGGGAGGTGTCCGCCGGGGACGACTTCCTGCTGATGACGGTCGTCCCGGGCGATCCCTGGGACGGCACGCTCACCGGCGCGGAGCAGGCCGCCCTGCGCACGGAACTGGGACGGCAGGTGGCCCGCCTGCACCGCGTGACGGGCCCGGGCTTCGGCTACCCCTCCGGCGCCCTCGGGCCGCTCGCTCCCGACTGGCGCACCGCCTTCACGGTGATGTTCGACGCCGTCCTCGACGACGCCCGGCGCTACGGGGCCCGGCTGCCCCGCCCCGTGGACGCGGTGGCCGGTGCCGCCGCGTCCGCCTACGGAGTGCTCGACGAGGTCACCGAACCGTGTCTCGTCCACTTCGACCTGTGGCCGGGCAACATCCTCGTCGACCGCCCCGACGGACAGGCCCGCATCGGCGGCCTCATCGACGGCGAGCGGATGTTCTGGGGCGACCCGCTGGCCGACTTCGTCTCCCTGGCGCTGCTCGGGGACATCAGGAACGACGAGGCGTTCCTGGCCGGCTACCGGGAGGCGGGCGGCCGGGCATGCTTCGACGCCCCGGCCCGCCTGCGGCTCGCCCTGTACCGCACCTATCTGTACCTGATCATGCTCACCGAGACGGTCCCCCGCGGGGCCGATGAGCAGCAGGAGCGCTGGGTGCGGCAGCGGGTCGCCCCGGAACTCGTCGCGGCGCTGGACGAGATCGAGGAGGCCCGCAGGCCCCACTCCCGTTAGCTCACACCATGAAATAAGGGGTGGAGGAATATCGCGCCGACCCGGCCCCGACGGTATGTTGCAGGTCGGTCGGACAGGGGAGGCGAGGGGAGCCACATGGCCGCGCGGAACGGGCGCACGGTACGCGATCTCAGGCGGGCCAACCGCACGGCCGTGCTGCAACGGCTCTACTTCGACGGCCCGCTCAGCCGCTTCGAACTCGGCCCGGCCACCGGGCTGAGCTCGGGTTCCGTCAGCAACGTCGTCGCCGACCTGGTCGCCGACGGGCTGGTCGAGGAGGCGGGCAGCGTCGACTCCGACGGCGGCCGGCCCCGCACCCTGCTGCGCGTGGCGCCCGGCAGCGGCCACATGATCGGCGTCGACGTCGGCGAGACCAGGGTCCGCGTCGAACTGTTCGACCTCACCCTCAACGAACTCGCCCGGGCCGAGCACCCGCTCACGCCGCAGCGGTACGACGTCGAGGCCATCGTCGACCACATCCGCCAGGGCATCGCCGAGGTCCTGGACACCGCCGGCCTGGCGCCCGAAAGGCTCCTCGGCGTCGGCATCGGCGTCCCCGGCATCGTCGAGCGCACCCCCGACCGCGGCGCGCTCGTGCACGGGCAGACCATCGGCTGGGACGCCGTCCCGCTGGAGGCCCTGCTCCGCACCGGCTCCCCGCTGCCGGACACCGTCCCGTACTTCATCGACAACGGCGCCAAGACGCTGGGTCAGGCCGAGATGTGGTTCGGCGCCGGCCGGGGCGCCCGCAACGCCGTCGTGGTGCTCTTCGGCTCCGGCGTCGGCGCGAGCCTGGTCACGCCCGACGTGGAGCAGGGCCGCGCCGTCGAATGGGGACATCTGACCGTACGGGTCCGGGGCCGCCGCTGCCGGTGCGGGGCCCTGGGCTGCCTGGAGGCGTACGCGGGCGCCGAGTCGCTGCTCGCCCGCTGGCGCGAGGAGGGCGGTCGGGTCCCCGACGGCACCGACGAGGAGACCGCCCTCACCACGATGCTCGCCGCGGCCCACCCGCCCGAGGGCGGCACGGCCGACCCGGTCGCGCTGGCCGTCCTGGAGGAGACCGCCGAGTACCTGGGCGCCGGCCTGTCCGACCTGATCAACCTCTTCCAGCCCGAGCGCATCCTCATCGGCGGCTGGGCGGGCCTGGCGCTCGGCTCCCGCTTCCTGCCCGCCGTACGCCGCCACGCCATGTCGTACGCGCTGCGCCACCCGGCCGGGAAGGTGACCGTCGACCTCGGCAGGCTCGGGCCCGACGCGGTCACCGTCGGCGCCGCGATCCTGCCGCTGGCCGACTTCTTCGCACGCGGCGGACGGCGCCTCGACCCGGCGCCGGAGTATCCGCTCCCCGCCTGGCGCACCGCGCTCGAGGAACGGACACCGCGCTGAGGTTTCGCCGATCACCGCGGAGGTACTCGCGTGGCGCCCGGACCACAGAAGGGAGCGCGCCGTGACCGACCACCGCCTCGAAGGACCCGGCGAGAACGGTGAGCCCATTCCACGGGACATGCCGGACCAGCAGGCCGACGACGGCGAGGACCCGTGGGAGGTCGCCCCGCGCTTCACGGGCACCGGCAAGGACGACCGGGATGAGAGCGACGACGAGACCGACGAGCCCGCCGGTGACGTCCCCGACACGGACGAGGCGGGGACGGGCCGGCGAGGAGCACCGCGCTCGGGAACGGTTCCCTCCGAGCACCCGGTGCCGGACGAGCCCTCCGCCTAGGAGGGCATCCCACCGAGGGCCGCAGCCGACTGTGGGGGTCGGCTGCGGCCCTCGCGCATGTCCTCATGCCCGAGGATGCCCGGGGGCGCGAAGGGGCCGCCCGGATTCAGCCCACCTTGCGACCCCGCAGTGGTTCCGTGCGCGCCCCGGCACCCTGCCGCAGGCCGAGCAGGAACTCCTCCAGCACCTCCGGCGCCGTGTGCTCCGGTCGCCAGCCGAGCTCCCTGTGGGCGCGCGTCGAGTCCATCAGCGGCAGCCGCAGCACCGCGTCGAACAGGTGCGGCGACGCGGGCAGCAGGTGCAGGCCCCAGGCGGCGGCGATCGCGGACCGGGCCGCCGTGCGCGGCAGCCGGACCGGGCGCGCGTCGAACATCTCGCTCAGCAGCCGCGCGTCGATCGGCGGGTCGGCCGCCAGGTTGAAGGCGCCCCGGACATCGGAGTGCAGGGCCAGCCGGTACGCGTTCGCCGCGTCGTCCGTGTGCAGCGCCTGCATCCTCAGCCCCGGGATGTCGGGCAGGAAGGGCAGCAGCTCCGGGCGGGCCAGGGGGCCGGGCAGGAAGCGGCCGCCGAAGATGCGGCGCTGCTCGCTCGCCGACTCCCGCTGGAAGAGGAAGGCGGGCCGCATCCGCACCACCCGCGTCATCGGGCGGTCGCGTTCGAACGTGTCCAGCGCCCGCTCCAGATACGCCTTCTCCCGGCAGTACGCGGCGTCCGGCCAGCCGTGCGTCGGCCAGGACTCGTCCACCGTCTCGTCCTTCGGGCCGGGCGAGTACGCGCCGACCGACGAGGCGTGCACCAGCGTCGGCACTCCGGACGCCGCCACGGCTTCGAAGACCCGCATGCTGCCCAGCACGTTGGTGCGCCAGGTCGCCGCCGGGTCGTGCGTCGGCTGGAACGCCCAGGCCAGGTGGACCACCGCGTCGGCGTCCGTGAACCGCTCCGCCAGATCGGGCCGCTCGGAGGACAGATCGACGGCGGCCCAGTCCGTCTTCGGGGGCGACCAGTCGGGGATACGCCGGGCCAGGCCCAGCACCGACGCGACCCCCGGGTCCTCCGAGAGCAGACGTACCACGCTGGTGCCCACGTTGCCGGTGGCGCCCGTGACGACGACCCTCATGCCTGTTCCGCTGCTCACCTTGCGCTCCTCTCGGCCGCGTGGTTCCACGAGACGTGCCGAGTACCCGGGCGGAGCGGATTGCACATGGGTACGGAGAAGCCCCGGCCGGACGGGGGAATCACGGCCGGGGCGGCTGAAGGGCGGGTCCGGTCCGGACCCACACCTTGTTCAACGGGCAACCACCTCTGGGTGTTCCGGGGTCACCGCACCCGCCCGGTGAGGTGCGTCACTGTGCCCGGTCGTCCGGCACGGTCTCGGCCCAGAGGTTCTCCGCCTGCAGGAGCAGCGTGCCCAGCACGGCGGTGGGGGCGGCTCCCTCCCCGGCGTCACGGCGCAGTCTGTCCTGCAGTTCCTCGTGCAGCTTCCGCATCGCCTCCTCGGCCCCGTCGTCCGGCCGGGCGGTCACTGCCCCCTCGCTCAGGCCGTCGGCCTGAGCGCGCAGGGCGTCCCCGATCAGCTCCAGCAGCCGGGCGTACGAGTGCAGGGCCGGCCCCTCGGGCGGGGCGGGCGTCCGGTTGTCGTCCACGGACACCGCGAGGGCCCGGGTGAGCGTCGTGACGTGCCCGGTCACCCGGCCGAGCCGCTCGTCCTCCTCCTCGGCGGGCAGAACACCCTCGTGCGGTACGCGGTGCAGGGCGCGCAGCGGCGCGTAGGTCAGGCGCAGGCTCTCCTGGCTCCACCGGCGTGCCGAGCGCAGCGCCTTCAGCCGGTGGTCCAGCCGGGCCGAGGCCCTGACCCAGCCGTAGGCGGTCTGCGCGTCCCACTCGCCCTCGCGCAGATCGGCGGCGACCGTGTGCAGGACGTCCCCGGCCTCCCGGGCCAGCGCCGCCAGGTTCTCCCGCACGTCCCGCAGATGGATCGGAGGCAGAACGAGCGCGTTGACGGCGACGCCGATGACCGCGCCGATCGCGGCCTGACCCACCCGGTGCCCGACGGCGGGCAGACTCACCATGCCCGAGGAGATGACGAACAGGGCCGTGGTCGCCGCGTAGATGCCCTGGTCGCCGAAGCGGGGCCAGTTCGCCAGCAGCATCAGCACCGGTACCGACAGGGCGAGCGCGCCCGTCGTGTTGTCGGTGATGGCCTGCGCCCCGGAGGCGACCAGGGCGCCGACACAGATCGCCCCGAACTGGCGCGCACCCTGTACCAGCGAGCTGAAGACGGTGGCCTGCACCAGCACCAGCGCCACCCAGGGCGCCATCAGCGCCAGCGGGTCGCCCATCCAGACGCCGCCCACCAGCCAGGCGAGCACCGCCGCCCCGGCCGCCTTCAGCGACTGGACGACCAGATCCCGCTCCCGGCCGGGCCCGCTCCACGCCGCTCGCAGGGCGTTGAGGGCACCCAGCGTGTCGCGCCGAACCGCGTCCACCGGCCGCATGGAGCGCGCTCCCTGCTCCAGGTCGCGCATCCGCCCCCGGGCCGTCGGCGCTCCCCGAGGCCGCGCACCCGGGGTCGCCCCCTGGTCTTCGTCCTTGTCCTTCCGCCCGAGGAAGGCTCCCGCCGTCCGCCGTACCGCACTCGTCACACGCGTCATGTGCTGGGGGTATCCGTGTGACCGGGGGTTTCACGTCGCGTCATGACAGCGGGCTGTCGCCGAGGGCCGCCAGCAGGTGCGCGGGGTCGGCGTAGACCGCGTCCGCGCCGGACTCCTCCAGATCGGCGCGTGGGACACCGCCGCACAGGACGCCCACACAGCGCACTCCCGCCCTGCTGCCGGCCCGCATGTCCCACACGGTGTCGCCGACGAACACCGCCCGCTCCGCCGGCACCCCGGCCAGCTCCAGGGCGTGCTCGACCGGCTCGGGGGCGGGCTTGCCCTCGTCGACGTCGTCGGCGCTGGCCGTGGCGGCGATGGCCTCGTCCGCGTCGATCGCCCGGCGCAGCGCGCTCAGCTCCGCGCCGCCCGCCGAGGTGGCCAGCACCACCGTCCAGCCGTCCCGGTGCAGCCGCCGCAGCAGCCGTCCGGCCTCCGGCAGCGCGGGCAGCCGGTTGAAGTACTGCCCGTACAGCGCCTTGTGCCCGGCGCTGAGGTCCGCGTCCTGGTCCGTGTCCCGGTCGTCACCCAGCAGATGGGCGATCAGGTCGGTCGACGGCAGGCCCACGGCCCGGTGCACGGCGTGCATCGGCACCTGGTGGCCCGCCTGCCGGAAGGCCTCCCACCAGCTGACGACATGCAGATGATTGGTGTCGACCAGGGTGCCGTCGACATCGAACACGGCCGCCCGTCCCGCGCTTCCCATAAGTGCTGTCCTTTCCTCTCGGCCGCGCGGGTACCACGTCAGGCGCCCGCCACGCCCGACGGCACACGCCGCTCTCGCGTCCAGGCCAGAAGCTCGTCGAGGGACCACGAGGTCACCACCCGCTCGGGCGGCACCCCGCACTCCTCCGCCCGCGCGCACCCGTTGATCTGCCAGTCCAGCTGCCCCGGCGCGTGCGCGTCGGTGTCGACGGAGCACAGCACACCGGCCTCCACCGCCCGGCGCAGCAGCCGCCGGGGCGGGTCGAGCCGCTCCGGCCTGCTGTTGATCTCCAGGGCGGTGCCCGTCTCCGCGAGCGCCGCGAACACCTCGTCCGCGTCGAACTCCGACTCCGGCCGCCCCCGGCCGGTCACCAGCCGCCCCGTGCAGTGCCCGAGCACGTCCGAGTGCGGATCGCGTACGGCGGCCACCATCCGCCGGGTCATCGAGCGGGCGTCCATGCGCAGCTTGGAGTGCACCGACACCACCACCACGTCGAGCCGGTCCAGCAGCTCCGGCTCCTGGTCGAGCGAGCCGTCCTCGAGGATGTCGCACTCGATGCCGGTCAGCAGCCGGAACGGCGCCCAGGTCTCGTTCAGTTCCGCCACCACGTCCAGTTGCTCCCGCAGTCGTTCGGGCGACAGGCCGCGCGCCACCGTCAGCCGGGGCGAGTGGTCGGTCAGCACCGCCCACTGATGGCCCAGCTCCGCGGCGGCCCGCCCCATCTCCTCGATGGGGCTGCCGCCGTCCGACCAGTCGGAGTGCAGATGGCAGTCCCCGCGCAGCAGCGCCCGCAGCGTCTCCCCACCCCGCACGGCGGGCCGTTCCCGCGCCTCGCCCTCCAGCGTCGACAGGTAGCCGGGCACCTGACCGGCCAGCGACTCCCGCACCACCTGCGCGGTCTTCGGACCGACCCCTTTGAGCCGCTCCAGCGAGCCGTCCGCGGCCCGCCGGCGCACCTCGTCCGCGCCGAGGTCGTTCAGGACGCGGGCCGCCGTACGGAAGGCGCGCACGCGGTAGGTCGGTGCCAGGGACCGCTCCAGCAGGAAGGCGATCCGGTCCAGTGCCTCGACGGGGTCCATCGCCACCTCCACCTCAAGGGTTCCCCAGCGCACGGCGGGCCGCACGACGGGGTGCGCGGTTTGTCCCGGATCCCCCCGGGTACTGCGATGCTCGTCCCGCCCCCGTCGACGAGGAGGCCCGTCATGTCCGCTCCCAGCGCGTCGCCCGGCAAGGTCGCCGTGATCACCGGCGCCGATTCCGGCATCGGCCGGGCCACCGCCGTACGCCTGGCGCAGGCGGGCATGGACGTCGGGATCACCTACCACAGCGACCGCGAGGGCGCGGAGGAGACGGCCGACGAGGTGCGCTCGCACGGGCAGCGGGCCGAGGTCGCCCGGATGGATCTCACCCGGCTGCCCGAAGCGGCCGACACCGTCGACGAGTTGTGCGAGCGGCTCGGCCGGATCGACGTGCTGGTCAACAACGCCGGAACCGGCACCATGACGCCCTTCCTCGACCTGGAGCTGTCCGATGTGCGCGAGGTCCTGGACGTCGACCTCGTCGGACCGTTCCTCTGCGGGCAGAAGGCGGCCCGGCACATGATCGGGCACGGGGAGGGGGGCCGGATCGTCAACGTCACGTCCGTCCACGAGCACCAGCCGCGGGTGGGCGCCGCCCCCTACTGCGCCGCCAAGGGCGGTCTCGGGCTGCTCACCCAGGTCATGGCCCTCGAACTGGCCGAGCACCGCATCACCGTCAACGCCGTCGCGCCCGGCGAGATCTCCACGCCCATGACCGGCCAGGAGGACACCGATCCGCACACCGAGAGCCGCCCGGGCATCCCGCTCGGCCGGCCCGGTGACGCCCGCGAGGTCGCCGCCGTCATCGCGTTCCTCGCCGGCCCGGACGCCTCGTACGTCACGGGCGCCTCCTGGAGCGTCGACGGCGGCATGCTCCGGATGGGCCCGCAGGCCGGGTCCCACCTGGCCGGTCACGACTGGCGCCGTCCCTGAGCGGGCCTGCCGGCCGGCAGGCGCCCTGAGCCCGCGTCGGCGCCGGTTGCGTTCTACGCTCGATGCATGACCGAAAGCGCGAGCCCGTACATGTCCCACCCGCGGATCATGGTGCTCGGGGTGCAGCCGGGCACACCGCCGTTCCGGATCGTGCAGATCGACGGCCAGGTGGTCGGGGAGGCTCGGGCCGTCACCGACGTGCTGGCCGCCGCGGCCGCGTTCGGCATCACCGTGCACGACATGGACGATCCGGACGTGGTCCGCTGGGTGGGCGGAGACAAGTTCACCTGGACGGTGCACTAGTGCCTGCTGCGGCACGAGGCCCCTTCTGATGGATCTCCGCTGCGTCGCGACGCCCGGCACGCTCCCCGCTCTCGGCTTCGCTCGAACGGGAGGGGCCCCACCGCCGCACCGCGCGAAAGCCCAGGTAGCTCCGCTACGGGGGCTTCCCCGCGGCACTCCCCCAAGCTCTTCGAGCAGGGGGGACCCCCAGAGTACGCACCGAACGCCGCTCCGTCTCCCACGGAGATTCATCAGAAGGGGCCTCTAGGCCCGGTCGGCGGTGCGCCGGACCTTGCCGGTGGACGGTTCCTCGTCCGCCCTGTCCGGGCGCGGCTTGCGCGCGTGGACGGCCCTGCTGAGGCGGCGCCCCAGGAGCAGGTAGCCGATGAGCGCGCCCGTCGTGTTGAGGATGACGTCGTCGATGTCGAAGGCGCGTCCGGTGACCAGGGCACCCTGCGCGAACTCCACGAGGAGCATCACGACCGCCGTCAGGAGCAGCACGCGCAGGATGCCCCGGGTGCGGGGGGCGACCACCGGCACCAGGACGCCGAAGGGAATGCCGAGCGCGATGTTGCCGCCGATCTGTTTGACGGCGTCCCGCAGCTCGGGCTGGTCGAGATAGGCCTTGATGGAGCTGCCCGGCTGGAGATTGCTGTGGGTCAGCGCCTCCGAGGCGGGGGAGGGCTGCAGAGTCAGCCGGGCCAGCACCACGGCGAAGGCGACCATGAACAGGAACGCGCACAGTGTCGCCAGCAGCCGGACGGGCCACGGGAGCGGGCGTCGCTCGCTCCCCGACCCGGTGTTCCGGGGACGTGAGGCTGCACTGGCCATGGGGGGTCCTCCAGTCTTCGACTGCCCTGCGTGACACGGCGGTTACCCCCGGGCGGGTCGGCGATGCCATGGGGGGTCGTTCTCGGTCACGGTCCCCGGAGAGGTCGCCGGAGACCGTTCCCACCCTCGGTTGCCCCGTGTCCGCCAGGGCACTCCAGGCCGGGAGCCGACGTGCGCCGCCCCGTTCGGAAGCCGATCAGCTCCCGTACGAGACCCGCACCTCCTTGAAGCCCAGGGAATGCAGCAGGCCTTGGAGCATGTCGGTGGTGTTCGACTCGGCGCGTGCGGTCAGCTCGCTCTCCTTCGCCGCGTCGCCGATGTGCCGCACCGCGAGCTTCTGCACGGCCTGTTCGCCGTTGGGGTTGTCCGAGAAGAGGTCGCCGAGGCGGTCGAGGAGACCGCGCTGCTTGGAGACCGCGTAGGAGCGGTCGGGGTCGAGGGCGGGCTCGCCCAGCCGGGCGTGGGGCAGCCGGAGCGTGGCGGACGTGCGGTCGTCGTTGACCTTCACGTCGTTCTCGCCGATCTTGCCGAGGTCGACATAGGCGTCGACGGTCCCCGCGCCGACGTACAGGGTGCGGGTGCCCCGGATCGCGTCGGGCAGGAGCTTGGCGTCCTTCTCCAGGTCCACGACGACCTGGAAGTTGCCGGAGGCCGCGTCGTAACGGCTGATGTCCTGGATGGACTTCAGCAGCGCGGGTCCCGACCGGTCCTGCGTCTCGGTGCCGAACAGGTCCTTCAGGCCCGGGAGCACGCTCAGCCGGAGCCCGGCGAAGAACACGACGAGCACCAGCACGAGCGCGGCCACCACCTTCGCCCAGCCGGGCATGCGCCCGGGGAGGCGCTTGACGGGAGTCGTCATGCGACGGCCCTCCTTCCTACTGTCCGGATGCCCGCCACGCCCCGGGCCAGACCGCCGAGTTGCGGATCGGGTGACTCGGCGGAAGCACACGGGGCGCACTCCTCACGGGCGGGAGGTCGCCTCCGGCCGTTCCAGCGCCGCGTCCAGCGTCGGCTGCGGAGGCAGCACCCGGGACAGGCCGGTGATCCGCAGGACACGCAGGGTCAGCGGGTGGGAGCAGACCAGGAGCAGGTATCCCCGCCGGTCGAGCACCCGCTGACGGGCCCGGTACAGCAGCCGCAGACCGGAGCAGTCGAAGAACTCGATCCCGCTGAGGTCGATCACGACCCGGGCGGCCAGGCGGTCCGTCTCCCGGTCCAGGTGCGGGGTGATCTCCGCGGCCGCGGCGAGATCGATCTCACCGCGGAACTCCAGCACCGTGTGCCCCCGTTCCTGACGGACGCGCAGATGCCGGGTGAGCGGTGCAGGTTCCTGCCGCACGACGAGATCGCCTCCAGCCTGCTCCGTGCGTGGGGAGGGGCCACGGCTCAACGCCGTTCCCCGCCCTGCAAGTTACCCTCCATCGAGTGAATTTGAGCATGTTCGATTGACATATGTCTCCGAATTGCGGCCGAGTTGGCCGGTGTTCGCGCCGGGGTGTGCGCGGGAGCGTTCCAGGGGCGCTCAGGGGGCGGCGGGGTTACGACAGCGCGTGCCAGGCGCTGGTGAGCGCTTGGCGGAACTGCTCCGTCTGGTGCGCCGTGAGGTCGCGCACCATTCGCTCCTCCAGCTCCCGGACCGGCCCGGCGTGCCGGGCGAGCAGCTCGCGGCCGGAGTCGGTGAGCAGGATCAGCAGCTCCCGGCGATTGCGGGGGTTGCGCTCCCGGCGCACCAGTCCGCGGCCCTCCAGGGAACGGACCAGGTCCGCGATCGACTGGGCGGTGACGAAGGAGTCGCGCGCGAGCTGGGCGGCGGACAGGCCGTCATGGCGTTCCAGCACGGTGAGCGCCGTGTACTGCAGAGCGGTGATCCCGGACGGCCTGACCAGCTCGTCCAAGTGCGAGCGCACGACGAGCTCCACTTGCTTGACCATGTAGAGCAGGGAAGGAGGCGCCTTGGTCACCGGTGAGTCGAGCATGGGTGCAGGCTAGACCATTGACAGGAAACCTGTCTGTAAAGAGACTGCGCACAGACAGGAATCCTGTTTGTTGAAATCTTGGCGACGACGCTGAGGAGTGGCGATGACCACCTTCGAGAGCACACCCGGGCAGCTGTTCATCGGGGGCCGATGGCGCGAGGCCGCCGACGGGGCGCGCACCGGGGTGGTCGACCCGTCCCGGGGCGCGGTCGTCACCACCGTGGCCGAGGCCGGTCCCGACGACGTCGACGCGGCCGTGAGCGCCGCCCGCGAGGCCTTCGACGACGGTGCCTGGTCCGGTCTGAGCGGCCGCGAGCGCGGCCGGATACTGCACCGCGTCGCCGAGCTGATCCGGGAGAACGCCGACGAGCTCGCCGCGCTGGAGAGCCTTGACGTCGGCAAGCCGATCACGCTGTGCGGCGCGGTCGACATCACCAACGCGGCCAACGACTACGAGTACTACGCCCATCTCGCCCAGAGCCAGGACGGCGCCCTGCGCGACCTCCCCATGAACGCCCTCGCCTACACCAAGCGCGAGCCCCTCGGTGTGGTCGCCGCGATCACGCCGTTCAACTTCCCGCTGATCCTGGCCGGCTCGAAGATCGCCCCGGCGCTGGCGGCCGGCAACACGGTCGTCCACAAGCCCGCCGACGAGACGCCGCTCAGCGCCCTGTACATGGCCCGGCTGCTCCAGGAGGCGGGCGTCCCGGACGGTGTGGTCAACGTCGTGACCGGCAGTGGCCCGGTGGCGGGCGAGGCGCTGCTGCGGCACCGCGGTGTCGACAAGGTCGCCTTCACCGGCTCCACCGCGATCGGCCGTCACGTGGCGAGCGTCGCCGGTGAGGCGCTCAAGCCCGTCACCATGGAGCTCGGCGGGAACGCCGCGCACCTCGTGTTCGAGGACGCCGACCTGGAGAAGGCCGTCGGCGCGGTCATCAAGGGCTTCGTCTTCAACACCGGTCAGTTCTGCATGGGCGGTCCCCGCCTGCTGGTGGCCCGCTCGGTGTATCCCACCCTGCTCGGGATCCTCGCCGAAGCCGTGCCCGGTGTGCCGGTCGGCGACCCGCGCGACCCGGCCACCGTCATCGGCCCGATGGCGGCCGAGAAGCACCTGAAGAAGGTCGAGGAGTACGTCGCCCTGGCCCGCAAGGAGGGCGCCCGCATCGTCTGCGGAGGGGAACGGCTCGACCTCGACGGCGGCTACTACTACCAGCCCACCGTCATCGCCGACCTGGCCAACGACTCCCGCGTCATCCAGGAGGAGATCTTCGGCCCGGTCCTCACCGTGCAGCCCTTCGACGACGAGGACGAGGCCGTCGCCCTCGCCAACTCCACGCCGTACGGCCTGGCCTCGGGCGTCCAGACCAGCCACCTCGCCCGCGCCCACCGGGTCGCCGACCGGCTCCAGGCGGGCATCGTCTGGATCAACGACTGGGCGATGCTCGACCCGGCGGTGCCCTTCGGCGGGGTGAAGGACTCCGGCTACGGCCGCGAATACGGGCCCGAGGCGCTCGCCGGTTACACCAAGGTCAAGTCCGTCGTCGTCTCGCTCGACTGAGCACCGTCAAGGAGTCATCGCGATGCCCACCACCACCCGTGCCGCGGTCGTCGAGTCCGGCGGCGCGCCCTTCACCCTCTCCGACATCGTCCTCGACGAGCCCGGCCCGCACGAGGCGCTGGTCCGGATGGTCGCCACCGGCCTGTGCCACACCGACCTCGGGGTGGCCGGCGGCGGACTGCCCTTCCCGCTGCCCGGGGTCCTCGGCCACGAGGGCGCCGGCGTCGTCGAGGCCGTCGGGCCGGCCGTCACCGGCGTCGCGCCGGGCGACCACGTCCTGCTCTCCTTCACCTCCTGCGGCGACTGCCGCAACTGCCGCGGCGGGCACCCCGCGTACTGTGCGACCTGGCTGCCGCTGAACCTGATCGGCGGCAGCAGGGCCGACGGGACGAGCACCATCAGCCGGGGCGGCGAGGCGCTGGGCGGCCACTTCTTCGGCCAGTCCTCCTTCGCCGAGCGGGCCCTGGCCGACGAGCGGAGCCTGGTCAAGATCGACCCGGACGTGCCACTGGAGTCGATCGCCCCGCTGGGCTGCGGAGTGCAGACCGGTGTCGGTGCCGTGTGGAACGTTCTGAAGCCCGAGGCCGGCGGCACGGTCGTCGTGCTGGGCGCCGGAGCGGTGGGCCTGTCCGCCGTGATGGCGGCGGCCCTCACCCCGGCCACCAGGATCGTCGCCGTCGACCGGGTCGCCGAACGCCTGTCGCTGGCCGAGGAACTGGGCGCCACCCACACCGTCGACACCACCGGCACGGACCTCGCCCCGGCCCTCGCCGACATCACCGGCGGGCAGGGCGCGGACGGTGTCGTGGAGACCACCGGCAACGTCGGAGTCCTGCGCCAGGGCGTCGACGCGCTCGCCGCCCGCGGCACCCTGGTCGTCGTCGGCGCCCCGCCCTTCGGTACGGAGGTCGCCCTGGACGTCAACGGCCTGCTCGGCGGCAAGCGGATCGTCGGTCTCACCCTCGGCGACAGCGAGACCCGGACCATGATCCCGGCCCTGGTCCGCCTGGTGAAGGACGGACGACTCCCGCTGCACCGCCTGATCAGCACCTACCCCTTCGGGGACATCGACCGGGCGGCCCAGGACATGAGGTCGGGCAAGACCATCAAGCCGGTCCTGACGTTCTGACACCGTCGTGGCCGCCTGCCCCGGGGACGGGCGGCCACGACGGCCGCCTGCCCCCGGGGACGGGCGTCACGGCCCGCGTCCGCGACCGGACCGGGCACGACCGCCGCGCCGACCCGCCGCCGGGGGCGCGGCGGCCGGGGACGACTCGGGTGGGGCCGCCTCCGGTGTGGACGTCTGCCCGCACCTCGTCCGCGAGGATCACGGCAGCCACCTGGTCAACAGCGTCGCGTGCCGTCGCGTCGTCCCGCCCTTCCGGGACGGCGGCCAGGCCCAGTACGTCGAGCAGTCCGTCCCCGAGCAGGGTGCCGCGAGCACCGTCGCCACCCGCGCCCGGGCCCTGGAGCGCCTCGACGAACCGCTCACTCCGGCCGGCCTCTCCGGTCACGCCCGGATGAGCCGGCGCACCTTCACCCGCCGCTGCCACGACGAGGTGGGTCTCAGCCCGGTCCGCCGGCTGATCCAGCAGCGCGGGGCCCGGGGACCGGCATCCGCTGGAGTTCCAGCGCCTTTGAGCCTCCGCGACGCCGGTCGTGTCGTGAATCGCGCCCAAGAAATGGCCGGAGCAGCGCGGTTCACGGCAGGAGGCGATGCGCGGGTTCGGTCCGAGGCTTGACGGTCAATCAGATCGCGTGCCGGGTGGGCTTCGCGACCGGAGCCTCCCCGCGCCGGCATCTGAACGCGGCGATCGAGGGCTCCCCGCACGCCTGCCGCCGCACGTTCCGGACCGCCCGCCGGCGGCCGGGGCACCCGCGCGACCTGGTAAGCGGCCAATTCCACTGCCAGCAAAGACATTTGTCGACCTGTTGCCTTCCTTCAGAGCGTGACGGAACCCTCACCTCCGGCGGGCGGGCGCGGTTGATCCTTTGGGGTCGAAACCCGATAAGGTTCCCATTGGCGCTGCGAGTTGACGCGATCGCGTCCGGTCGACCCGCAGTGCGTACTCATGAGTGCGGTCCACACCCCCCCTGTTGATTCGTGTTGCTTCGAAGGATGCAGATGGAACTCGCCACTCCGCCACCGGCGGCGCGGGCCCCTGTCGCCTGGTACAGCTGGTGGTTGTTGCCGCTGGGACTGGGAGGCGGGACCGTTGCCGCCACGTTCATGAGCTCGGAGCGAATATCCGCGGCCGTCGCCGGAGTCGCGGCGACGGCGGCCGGTGCCGTGTGCGTGCGCCTGCTGCTGCGCACCCGGGCCCAACTGCACCGGGCGGAGGGTTCCTTCCGCACCACGCAGGCCGAGCACAACCAGCAGTGGCAGCAGCACGTGGCGGCCCTGGAACGCAAGTTCGCCGTTGAGCGCGCCACCCTGGAGTCCCAGCTCAACGAGCAGAACGCGACGTACGAGCGGCGCTTGGCCGACCAGAGCGCCACGTACGAGACGCAGCTCGCCGACCGGTCCCGGGCCTATGAGGAACGGCTGACCGAGCAGGCCACGTCCTACGAGGCCCAGCTCGCCGACCAGGCCGCGGTCTGGCAGGAGCAGCTCTCCCACCAGCTCGCCGCGGTCGCCCGGCTCGCCGACGAGCAGCTGCCCGACGCGATGGAGAAGCTGCGTGCCGGCGACGCCATCGACGACCTGCTGCCCACGGTCAACCAGTGCGCCAAGGTCAGTTCGGAGCTCCAGACCGAACTGCGCAAGCTGCTGCGCACCTCCCTGGTCGGCCTGGAGGCGGAGTTCGACCGCTCCACCTCCGCCGAGCAGGCGGTGATCAGCATCGGCAACCGCATCCACGTCCTGACCAGCAAGCTCCGTGGCCGTCTGCACGAGATGCAGGGCGAGCACGGCCGCCTGCCGGCCGTCGCCCGAGGCCTGATGGAGCTCGACCAGGAGCTCGGCCCCGCCGACTCCCTCGCCGCGAGTATCGGTGTGCTCGGCGGCTCGGACCGGCCCGGCCGGCAGTGGCAGGAAGCACAGCGGCTGCTGAGCGTGGTGCGCGGCGGCATCGGCCGGATCAAGGACTTCCACCGGATCCAGGTGCGCCATCTGCCCGAACTCGGCGTCGACGGCGGTCTCGTGGACCACCTCACGCTGATCCTGGCCCACCTCCTGGACAACGCCGCCCGCTACTCGCCGCCCACCGAGCCGGTGCTCATCTCCGGCAAGGAGGTGCCCAACGGGGTCGGCATCGAGATCCAGGACTCCGGCAAGGGCCTGAGCGAGGAGAAGAAGCGCGAGGCCGAGCACGCCCTCGCGGGCACCGCGCCCGGCGCGGGCCTCGGGGGCATCACCGAGGACGCCAACATCGGTCTCCGGGTCGTCGGCGCCCTCGCCCGCCGCTACGGCATCCGCGTCACCTTCGCGGACTCGCCGTGGCTCGGTACGTCCGTGGTGATCGTGGTCCCGCACAAGTACTTCACTCCCCTGCCCACGGCCGCGACCGCGCCGGAGGTCCGCACCGCCCCGGCCGCCCCGGCCCCCGAGACGGTCATCGCACCGGCCCCACCGGCCGCGCAGGCCGAGACCGGGGAGACCACGCCCGGTGGGCTGCCCCGGCGCCGCAGCAAGCGGAACGAGACGGAGGCGTCGAAGCAGGCCGGGCGGACCGACCGGGGAACCGTCGCCGCCGTCCCGCCGGACGCGTCCTTCTCGGGACTCGCCGCCTTCGCCACCGCCGGACGCGACACGGCGGAGGCCTTCCCGGCGGCCGACGAACGCGACACCGTCGCCGGCCGCGAGTACACCGAGCACCGCACCGAAGAGAGCGATCAGTCCTCATGACGCAACAAGGAACAGACGTGAGCTGGGCGCTCCGCGATCTCGTCGAGAGCATCCAGGAGATCCGTTTCGCCCTGGTGGCCTCCAGCGACGGCAAGGCCATCACCTCCTACGGCGCCGAAGACCCCGACGACGTCGACCGCTTCGCCGCCGTGGTGGCCGGCCTGCAGGCCCTGGCCCAGCCGGTCGCCGAGCAGTTCCCCAAGTACGCCGGGCAACTGCGGCTCGCGATGATCGAGGTGGACGGCGGGCACCTCTTCGTCGTGCGCGCGGGTGTGGAGACGTACCTCGGTGTCCTCGCCAGGGAAGGTCTCGACCAAGGCCTGCTCGGACACCAGATGAGGGACCTGGCCCGCAGGATGGGTGAGCTCCTCGGTACCACTCCGCGCCAGGAGGAGCACTCTGGATGAGTGCTCCCCGCAGGCCGTCGGACCCGTCCGGTCTCGAGCGCTACTACGTCCTCACCGGAGGGCGCAGCGGACCGGGCGGTTCGGCGTCGAGCCTCGACGTGGCGACCCTGGTGGTCTCCCGCGCCGCCCCTTTACCGGGCATGCAGCACGAGCACGAGGAGATACTCCGCCGCTGCCGCGACCCGCTGTCGGTCGCCGAACTCGGCGCTCATCTCGGGCTCCCCTTCAACATTCTCGCGGTGCTGCTGTCCGACCTGCTGGACGCAGGTCGCGTCGAAGCCCGTAATCCCATCCCGGCACACGAAGCCGGCCGCGGGCCCGACCTCGCGCTCCTTGAGGAGGTACTCAGTGGACTTGAAAGGCTTTGACCAACCCGGAGGCTCGGCCGGGGACACCCGTTCGGTGAAGGTGATGATCGCCGGCGGGTTCGGCACCGGGAAGACCACCATGGTCCGGTCGGTCAGCGACATCAAGCCGCTCACCACCGAGGAGACCCTCACCCAGGCCAGTGCCGACGTCGACCACCTCATCGGCGTCGCCGACAAGACGCAGACCACCGTCAGTCTGGACTTCGGCAAGATCGGCATCAACGAGAGCCTGGTGCTGTACCTGTTCGGCACGCCCGGGCAGGAGCGCTTCTGGTTCCTGTGGAACGGGCTGTTCAAGGGGGCGCTCGGCGCGATCGTCCTGGTGGACACCCGCCGTCTGGAGTCCAGCTTCCGGGCGATCGAGGAGATGGAGCGGCAGGACGTCCCCTTCGTCGTGGCGCTGAACGTCTTCCCCGACTCCCGGAACTACCCCGTCGAGGAGATCCGGGACGCCCTGGACATCCCCGAGAACACCCCGGTGGTGACCTTCGACGCCCGCGACCGGGCCTCCAGCCGGGATGTCCTGGTCGCCCTGATCCACCATCTGAAGGAACGCTCGGCCGTGGCCCTGGAGCCCCGATGAACGACTCGACCGAAGCCGGCCTCCAGGCCATGCGCGGCTGCCCCGTCGCCCACCACGGGGCCGACCCGGCCCGGCTGTACGGCCCGGACGCCGCCACCGACCCGGCGGGCATCTACGAGCGGCTGCGCAAGGAACACGGTTCGGTCGCGCCGGTCCTGCTCGAAGGGGACGTGCCCGCGTGGCTGGTCCTGGGCTACCGCGACAACCGGCGGGTGCTCGACAACCCCCGCCAGTTCAGCCGGGACGCGAGGATCTGGCGGGACTGGGCCGAAGGGCGCGTCGAGGAGACCTCGCCGCTCATCCCGATGATCGGCTGGCGGCCGGACTGCGTGTCCCAGGACGGCGAACCGCACCGCAGGCTGCGTGCGGCCGTCACCGACGGGCTCCAGGCGGCGGCGGCCCGCGGCATCCGGCGCCACGCGACCCGCCTCGCGAACAAGCAGATCGACGCGTTCGCGGACACCGGCCGGGCCGACCTCGTCTCGGACTACGCCGAGTACCTGCCGATGCTGGTGCTCTCGCGCATCCTCGGGCTCCCCGAGGCGGAGGGGCGCGACCTGGTCGAGTCCTGCGCCCACGTCCTCAAGGGTGGTGAGGACGCCCTCGCGCACAACGAGCGCATCATGGTGATCCTCGGCGAACTGGCCGAACGCAAGCGCGCCGAGCCCGGTGGCGACTTCACCACCGCCCTGCTGGGGCACGCGGCCGGTCTCGACGAGGAAGAGGTGGTCAGCCATCTGCGTCTGGTGCTGATCGCCGCGCACACCACGACCAGCAACCTGCTGGCCCGGGTGCTGCAGATCGTCCTCACCGACACCGCCCGGCTGTCCGGACTGATCAGCGGGCAGCTGAACATCTCCGCCGTGGTGGAGGAGGTCATGTGGAACAGCCCGCCGCTGGCGGTGCTGCCGGGCCGGTTCGCCGCGAGCGACCTGGAGCTCGGAGGACACCGGATCCAGGAGGGCGACCTGCTGGTGCTGGGCCTCGCGGCGGGTAACACCGACCCCGAGATCCGGCCGGACACGGGCGTCTCGGTCCAGGGCAACCAGGCGCACCTGGCGTTCAGTTCGGGTCCGCACGAGTGCCCCGGGCAGAGCATCGGCCAGTCCATCATCGAGATCGCGGTGGACGTCCTGCTGCACCGCCTGCCGGGCCTGACGCTGGCCGTGCCCCCGGAGGAGCTGACCTCGACCGCCTCCACCTGGGAGTCACGGCTGGACAGCCTGCCGGTCCAATTCGCCGTATAGGGCCGCCGGGTGGGGCCCGGCCGGACGTCCGGCCGGGCCCCACCCGGTCATATGGTCAGCAGGTCGTCCACCGAGCCGCGCCCGGCCTGTTCGGCCGTGGCCACCGCGCCCTGCTTCGCCGCCGCGTAGCGGCCGGTCGTCAGGGCCCACTCGTAGTTGCCGTTGATCCAGTGCTGGATGGCCTCCACCCCCATCCGCACCCGGTCCCGCTCCGCGTCGTCGAGCCGCAGCTCGTCGCACATCCCGGGAACGCTCTCCTGGAGTTCGAGGTACTCGTCGAGACAGCCGATCGTCATCCGGTACGCCTCGTCCACGGCCTCCTGCCAGGAGCAGCCCCGTTCCCGGCGGAGCACGGCGATGAGGTTGTGGCCGTCGCCGCGGCGCTTCTCCCGCTCGAAGGAGTGGATGTCGTTCATGAACCCGATGGTGTCCGCCGCCAGATCGCGCATCCGCTCCATCACCGGATGCGCCATCGCCTGAGCCGGCACCTCGAAACCGCGGCTGCGCTCACCCGCGTCGATGCTGTGGTGGATGCCGACCGTACGGCGCCGGAAGGCCGTGTACTCGTCGAGCGCGAGCGTTCCCTCCAGGCCCCGGGCGGCCAGGTCGACCTCCTCGCAGTGCGCGACGAGGAATCTGCCCCAGGAGGCGGCGAACCGCGTCTGCCATGTCAGGGACATGTCATGCGAGAGGCGGTTCCACACCTCGGCCCAGGCGAGGGATATCGGACAGACCACCCGGGGCGGACTGCCCGCCGGGCGCAGGGGAGTGGCGATCAGCTCCCGGGCGACCTCCGCAATGCGGTCGGCCCGGTCCGGCCGGCCGACGTCGAACTGGTCGTCGAAGAGGAAGGCCAGGGAGAACCAGTTCATCAGGACGACCAGGTCCTCGGCCGACGCGTGGGGATAGGTCCGGGCGGCGGCCAGGGGCAGGTCCCATGACCTGTACTCCTCGAACCCCTCCCGGCTGCGGACCAGGCGCATCTCCCACACCCAGCGCAGATGCCGCGCCCGGGCGGACTCCAGATGCTCACTGACGGGTGTGTCGAAGGGGAGGTCGAACCGGACGTCCTGAGGCATGTGCTTCCTTTCGGGAGACGGACCGCAGAGCCCCCCCGCCCCTGCGAGCTGACGGTGCCATGACCGGCCGCGCACTCGAACTCGGCTTCGCACGACGAACCTTGAATCGAGAAGCGGTACGAGACTGCCCACGGCGCGAATCGGCCATTCCGTGACAAGGCCGTGATCTCGGTTACTGCGAAAAGCGCTTGAACTGCGTACCCTGCCTCCTCCCCCGCGGGGCACGGCCTGTCCGCCGAGCCTCCGACGCCCGGGACGCCACACTGGTCCGAGTCCGTTCGACGACTCGCCAGGAGGCCACCGCGATGACACCCGTTCGCAGCGCCGAGCAGCGCAAGAAGGACACCCTCCACCGCCTGGACCACGACGTGGACGCCTGGGTCGCCACGGCGGACCGCGCGACGGGGACGCCGTACCTCGTCCCGCTGTCCTTCCTCTGGAACGGCTCGTACCTGCTCTTCGCCACACCCGCGTCCAGCCCCACCGGACGGAACCTGGCCGGGTCCGGCCGGGCCCGGGTGGGCATCGGGCCGACCCGTGACGTCGTCCTCGTCGAGGGCACCGTCGAGACGGCGCAGCCCGGTGAGCTGACCGAGCAGGACGCCGAACTCTTCGCCGCCGAGACCGGGTTCGACCCCCGTCGGCTCGCCACGCCGTATCTGTACTTCCGGGTCGTGCCGCGGCGGATCCAGGCCTGGCGGGAGGCCGATGAGCTCGAGGGCCGCGAACTCATGCGTGACGGGCGGTGGTTGCCGACCGACTGAATCGGCCGGTCCGGGATATCCGCAGGATACGGGTCCGCGGGGCACGACCGCCTTGCGACCGGAATCCTGCGGAGGAGACATGGCACTGGTGAAAGCGGGGGTCCTCGTGCTCGACTGCGCCGAGCCCGAGAAGCTCGCCGTGTTCTACAAGGAGCTGCTGGAGGGGGAGGAGTCGGACGTCACGGCCAACCGGGTGGAGATCAAGACCGCCGACGGCTTCCGGGTCGCACTGCGCCGGGACGTCAACGCCACTCCGCCCAGCTGGCCGCGCCCCGAGAACTCCCTCCAGGCCCATCTGGAGTTCGTGGTCGACGACCTCGACGCGGTCGAACGCCGCGTCATCAGCCTCGGCGGCCGCCCCCTGGAGGCCAAGGAGCCCTCGGGCCCGCTGGAGGAGCGCGGCTACGCCGACCCGGCGGGTCACTCCTTCATCGTGCGCCGCACCGCACCGACAACACCCAAGCAGGGCTGAGCGCGCGGCTCACCGGGCGCCGCGAGGTCCGGCGGCCCAGGAGCCGTGGGCCCGCGCACCGGGGCGCGCCCCGCAGGCACACGATCGGGGCGGACGGCCGGGCGCACAGGGACGGCCCCGCCCGGCAGAGGCCGGGCGGGGCCGTCGCGGTGTCAGTCCCGGCCGCCCTTCTCACCGGCCGGCCACGTGCCGGTCGAACGCTCGATGGCCTTGGCGCCCGCGCGGTCCACGGCGCTGCGCACCACCCCGAAGAGGGCGCCCTGGATCGCGGCGGCCAAGAGCACTTCGCCCCAGCCACGGTCCTTGTCCAGCGCGTCGGGCGCGTCCTCCTCGTGCCGGATCGCCATCCACGTCTTGCGGAAGGCCAGCCCGGCCAGCCAGCCGCCCGACCAGCCGAGCACGAACCCGAAAGGCTGGTACGCGAGGGACATCTTCTTCTTCGCCACGAGAACTCCTTGATCGCTGAGGGGAATGAAAGGGGTCAGGGGGTGTGCACCGCCGGGATCCGCTCCTCGGCGCGGACCGGCCCGGGCGGTGTGCCGTCACCGAACGGCCGGCCGCCCAGCTCCTCACGCCGGTGCGGGGTCAGCCAGCCGGACAGATCCGGGCCCAGCGGCACGATGCCGGTCGGGTTGATGCCCGTGTGCACTTGGTAGTAGTGGCGTTTGATGTGGTCGAAGTCGACGGTGTCGCCGAATCCCGGCGTCTGGTAAAGGTCGCGGACGTACGCCCACAGCACCTGGTTCTCCGTCAGCTTCCAGCGGTTGCATTTGAAGTGGCCGTGGTAGACGGCGTCGAAGCGGACCAGCGTGGTGAACAGCCGGATGTCCGCCTCGGTGATCGTGTCGCCGACGAGGTACCGCTGCCGTTCCAGCCGGGCCGCGAGCTGCTCCAGCCGCCGGAACACACCCGCGCAGGCGGCGTCGTACTCCTCCTGCCCGGTGGCGAAACCGGCCCGGTAGACGCCGTTGTTGACGTCCTCGTAGACGTCCGCCATCACCTCGTCGATCTCGTCGCGCAGCGCGTCCGGGTACAGGTCGGGCGCGCCGTCGCGGTGCAGGGCCCTCCACTCGGTCGCGAGGTCGAGGGTGAGCTGCTGGTAGTCGTTGGTCACCAGTCGCCCGCTGGCCACGTCCACGATCGCCGGCACGCTGACACCGCCGGGGTAGTCGCTCTCGCGGCGGTCGTAGGCCTCGCTGAGGTAGCGGATGCCGAGGACCGGGTCGCGGCCGTCCTCGTCCAGCGTGAAGCGCCAGCTGCGGTCGTCCTGGATCGGGTCGGCGACGGCCAGGGACAGGGCGTCCTCCAGGCCGAGCAGCCGCCGGGATACCAGCGACCGGCTCGCCCACGGGCAGGCCCGGCTGACGACCAGACGGTAGCGGCCGGCCTCCACCGGCCAGCCGTCCCGGCCGTCGGCGGTGATGCGGTCCGCGAAATGCGCCTTGGAGCGTGTGAACGCCCTCCTTCCGTAGCCGGTGTTGCCGTCGTCGCCGTCGTCGCGGCTCATGGGGGTGACCTCCTTGCCGTACGTGAACCCTGGTGAACGCGTTCCCCGTTTTCCGCGGACGGCACGGTGTGAGCACCGCCGACCGGGGCAATCGGCGGAAGTGAGTGATGAGGGAAGTGATCGCAGGACACGTGTCACCGTGCTGGTGGCGCTCGCGGCCAATCTGGTGATCGCGGTGGCCAAGGCCGTCGGCGGCCTGGCAGCCGGGTCACCGGCTTTGCTGTCCGAGGCGGCCCACTCGGTGGCCGACAGTCTGAACGAGGTGTTCCTGCTCGCGGCGCTGCGCCGCAGCCGGCGCCCCGCCGACCGGCGTCATCCCTTCGGCTACGGCAAGGAGCGCTTCTTCTGGTCGCTCCTCGCGGCCGTCGGGATCTTCGTCATGGGCGGCTGTTTCTCCTTCTTCCAGGGTTTCGAGGCCCTGACGAGTGGTGCGGAGGAGGATCTCGACGGCTATGTCGCCGGCCTGATCGTCCTCGGGATCGCCCTCCTCGCGGAGGGCGGTTCGCTGGTGCGGGCGCTGTACCAGGTGCGCGGGCAGGGGGGAGTGGTGGCGGGCATGCGTGATCCGGCCCTGCGGACGGTCGTCGCCGAGGACGGCACCGCGGTGCTCGGCGTCACCCTGGCCATGGTGGGCATGGCGCTGCACATGGCCACCGGCCAGGTGGTGTGGGAGGCGTCGGCCTCCCTCGCGATCGGCGCGCTGCTGGTCTACGTGGCCTTCCGGCTGGGCCGTGAGGCTCGTGACCAGCTGATCGGCGAGGCGGCCGACCCGGAGTCGAGCGGGCGGATCGAGGCGCTGCTGCGGGCCCAGCCGGAGATCGACAGCGTGGAGGCGCTGTTCACGATGAAGACCGGCCTCGACACGGCCCTGGT
Source organism: Streptomyces sp. NPDC096046 (assembly GCF_040303285.1). Classification (NCBI taxonomy): domain Bacteria; kingdom Bacillati; phylum Actinomycetota; class Actinomycetes; order Kitasatosporales; family Streptomycetaceae; genus Streptomyces; species Streptomyces sp. NPDC096046. The sequence continues at coordinate 198,428 of NZ_JBEOSZ010000005.1, forward strand.
GGCCGCCCGCGTCGACCTGGTGCCCGGTCTGGACAGCGAGCGCGTGGAGGAGGTCGCCGTGCGCATCAAGCGGTCCATCGCCCATACGGTGCCCGAGGCGGAGCAGATATTCCTCGACGTGACCGACCGGCCCGCCCGCGAGGCAGCGGAAAGCCCCGCCGCGACGGGGGAACGCGGCGGGGCCTGAATCTCGCGTGCCCCGCCGGTGCCGGTTCACACATCCGGGGGAAGGAAGATTCTTTTGCCGGCCGCCCGCACGGGCGGCCGGCCCCGCGTCAGCCGGTCTCGTCCGGCTCCAGGACGAACACCGGAATGTCCCGGTCCGTCTTCTTCTGGTAGTCGGCGTAGGCCGGGTAGGCCGCGACGGCCCGCTCCCACCAGGCCGCCTTCTCCTCGCCCGTGACCTCACGGGCGGTCATGTCCCGCTTCACCGGCCCGTCCTGGAGCTCCACGTGCGGGTCGGCCCGCAGGTTGAAGTACCAGACGGGATGCTTCGGCGATCCGCCGAGGGAGGCCACCGCGGCGTAACGCCCCTCGTGCTCCACGCGCATCACCGGCGTCTTGCGCAGTTTGCCGCTCCTGGCGCCCCGTGAGGTCAGGATGACGACCGGCATCTTCGAGCCCTGCAGTGTCGTCCCCTCCGTACCGCCGGAGCTCTCGTACAGCTCCACCTGCTTGCGCACCCACTGCGTCGGGCTGGGTTCGTACTCACCTTCGAGAGGCATGGCATCCGTCCCATCGTCGCTTCCGCGGCTCATCGCCACCTGTCTTCAACACCCGTACGGCCCGGAATCATCCGCCCCGGTGGATCCGGCCGGAAACGAAGCCTCACCCGGGCGCGAGCGCCATCCGCGCGGCCAGAGCGGTCATCACCGCGCTCGCCACCAGTGCCGTCGCCAGTCGGCCCCGATGGCCGGTCAGCGCGCGGCCCAGCAGGGCCCCGCTCCCGGCCAGCAGCACCTGCCAGCTCGCGGAGGCGGCGAAGGCGGCCAGCACGAACACGCCCTGCTCCAGCGGACCGGCGGGGCCCGTGGCCTGGGAACCGAGCACCAGGGCCGCGAAGTAGAGGACCGTGGTGGGGTTCAGCAGGGTGATGCCCAACAGGCCCAGACAGGCCCGGGCGGGGCCCGGGGGAGCGGGGACGGTGCGGGTCGCGAGCCGGTGGCCGCGGTACGCGCGCAGCGCGGTGACCGCGCCCCATGCCGCCAGGGCGAGCAGCACCAGCACGCAGACCCACCGCAGCGGCCCGAGCACCGGCCGCAGCGCGGATGCCAGGGCCGTGCCGCCCAGGGTGGCGGCGAGGGCGTAGAGCCCGTCGGCGGTGGCGACACCGAGCGCGGCGCAGACACCGGTGCGCAGGGAGGTGCGGGCGGTGAGGGACACGAGGTAGGTCCCGACGGCACCCACGGGTACGGCGATGCCGTACCCGGCGAGCAGCCCCGCGACGAGCGCGGCGGTCATGACCGGGGCGGCGTCGGTCCTCCCCGGCGGCCGGACCGCTGCTGTCGACGCGCGGCGGAAGCGGCGGCGGACAACGGCGGGAGAACGGTGAACGTAGGCATGGCCGGATCCTGAGGCCTGGCCCGCCGCACCGACAACCGGTTTTCGCATCGGCGCCCGCCGCGCCCGCGCCCGGGTGGGGACATCGATCCGGTGACGGGGGGCACAAGCGCCGGACGGTTCGCGGGAAGACGGCACTCCCCGGCCATGTTGACGCGGCGACCGATCTGGCCGAACTTCGCGTCGCCTCATAGGTGCCTGGGGCATCTAATGAAGATCGGCACGACGCACTACTCGTCTGCGAGGTCTTCATGACGGACACGACCGCACCCGTCGCCTTCCCCCAGGACCGGACCTGCCCCTACCACCCGCCCGCCGCCTACGACGCGCTGCGCGCCGAGCGCCCTCTGACCCGGATCACTTTCTTCGACGGCAGCGAGGCCTGGCTCGTCAGCGGGCACGCCACCGCCCGCGCGCTGCTGGCCGACCCGCGCCTTTCGTCCAACCGCGACCGGCCCGGCTTCCCCGCCCCCGCCCAGCGCTTCGCCGGGATCCGCAACCGCAGAACCGCCCTGCTGGGCGTCGACGATCCCGAGCACCGTGCCCAGCGGCGGATGGTCGTCGGGGACTTCACCCTCAAGCGCGCCGTCGAACTCCGGCCACGCATCCAGCAGATCGTGGACGAACGGCTTGACGCGATGATCGCCGAGGGCCCGCCCGCGGACCTGGTGAGCGCCTTCGCGCTGCCGGTGCCGTCCATGGTGATCTGCGCCCTGCTCGGCGTCCCGTACACCGACCACGACTTCTTCGAGGCCCAGTCGCGACGGCTGCTGCGCGGCCCGGAGACCGCCGACGTCCTCGACGCCCGGGACCGGCTGGAGACGTACTTCGGCGAGCTGATCGACCGCAAACGGCAGGACCCCGGCACCGGCCTGCTGGACGACCTGGTCCACCGGCAGCCGCGCGAGGGCGACCTGGACCGCGAGGGCCTGATCGCCATGGCCCTCATCCTGCTGGTCGCGGGCCACGAGACGACCGCCAACATGATCTCGCTCGGCACCTTCACCCTGCTCCAGCACCCCGAACGGCTCGCCGAACTGCGCGCCGACCCGAGGCTGCTGCCCGCCGCGGTCGAGGAGCTGATGCGGATGCTGTCGATCGCGGACGGCATGCTGCGCCTGGCCGTCGAGGACATCGAGGTGGCCGGGACGACCATCCGCGAGGGCGAGGGCGTGGTCTTCGCGACCTCCGTCATCAACCGTGACGAGACGGTCTACCCGGAGCCGGACAGGCTCGACTGGAGCCGCCCGGCCCGTCACCACGTTGCGTTCGGCTTCGGCATCCACCAGTGCCTCGGTCAGAACCTCGCCCGTGCCGAGCTGGAGATCGCCCTGCGCAGCCTCTTCGACCGGCTGCCCACCCTGCGCCTGGCCGCCCCGGCCGAGGAGATCCCCTTCAAACCGGGCGACACGATCCAGGGGATGATCGAACTCCCCGTGACCTGGTAAGAGGCTTCCGCACATGCGCATCGGCATCGACAAGGACGTCTGCATCGGCGCGGGACAGTGCGCCCTGACCGCCCCGGACGTGTTCACCCAGGACGACGACGGCTACAGCACCCTGCTGCCGGGCGGGGAGGACGGCGGCAGCCCACTGCTGCGGGAGGCGGCCCGCGCCTGCCCGGTCGGCGCCATCACCGTGTCCGGGACGGTCACCTGAGACCGGACGTCACACGGCGTCCAGGAGTCGCCGGGCCGCCTCGCGCGCCTCGGCCGCGGGCTCGGCGCTCCTCGTGACGCCCGCCGTGACCATGGCACCCTCGGCCAGCAGGAACAGCTGCCCGGCCGACGCGCCGGGCAGCCCCGCGTCCGACACGAGCGAGCCGAGGTGTTCCCGGAACGCCCGCTGGTGTGCACGGACCTGGGCGGCCACGCCCGCCGACGTGGCGCCCAGCTCGCCGTACGCGTTGATCCAGGCGCAACCGCGGAAGCCCGGCTCGCCGAACCACTCGCCGAGCCAGTCGAAGACGGCCAGGATCCGCTCCCGGGGCTCCTCGTGCCGCTCGACGTAGGCGGCCAGTTGCCCGCGCCAGCGCGCGTCGCGCCGCTCCAGGTACGCCTCCACGAGTTGTTCCTTGGCCGGGAACAGCTGGTAGAGCCGCTTGAGCGAGACCCCGGAGGCGCCGCGCACCTCGTCCATGCCGACCGACCGCACACCCCGTCCGTAGAACAGTCCTTCGGCGGCGTCCAGCACCCGCTCCCGGGCCACTGCGCTGTCCATGGACGACCCTCCTTGACGCGAGAACGAGCGTTCTCCTACCGTAGCAGCCATCTGGAGAACGCTGGTTCTCCCTCGCTGACCGGGAGAAACCATGACCGACCGCCCGCCGCTGCCGCGGTTCACCCGGGAGAGCGCCGCACAGAAGGTCCAGGCCGCCGAGGACGCCTGGAACTCCCGTGACCCGCACAAGGTCTCCCTCGCCTACGCGCCGGACTCCGTCTGGCGCAACCGCGACACCTTCGTCACCGGCCGCGCCGAGATCGTCGCCTTCCTGACCCGCAAGTGGGAACGCGAGCAGGAGTACGCGCTGCGCAAGGACCTGTGGGCCTTCGACGGCAACCGCATCGCCGTCCGCTTCCAGTACGAGTGCCGCGACACCGACGGGCAGTGGTGGCGCTCCTACGGCAACGAACTGTGGGAGTTCGACGAGCACGGCCTGATGACCCGCCGGGAGGCGAGCATCGACGACGTGCCGATCGAGGAGAGCGAGCGCCGCATCCACGGTCCCCGGCCGCAGGCCGAACGGGGAGACACGTTCCCCCTCCGGTGAACCCGGGGGAGTCGCTAGGGTTTCCGGGATGACCGAACAGGCCGCCGCCCGAAAGCCCTTCCTCTACGTCGTCGTCTGCGCCGCGGGCGTCGCCACCCACGTCGGTGAACTGATCACCGCCGCGCAGGAACGGGACTGGGAGGTGGGCGTCATCGCGACACCCGTCGCCATGAACGGCTTCTTCGACACCGCCGCCGTCGAGGCGCGGACGGGCCGCCCGATCCGCTCCGCCTGGCGTACCCCCGGCGCGCCGCGTCCGTTCCCGGCGCCTGACGCCGTGGTGGTCGCGCCCGCCACCTTCAACACCGTCAACAAGTGGGCGGCCGGCATCGCCGACACCCTCGCCCTGGGCACCCTGTGCGAGGTCGCGGGTCTCGGCGTGCCGATCGCCGTCCTGCCGTGCGTGGCCGGCACCCTGGCCGCCCACCCCGCCTACCGGGACAGCCTCGAACGGCTCGGCGGGATGGGCGTGCGGTTCGGCGAGCCGTACACGGGAGAGCCGGGGCCGGGCGGCGGGCGGTCGGAGTTCGGGTGGGAACGGGCCCTGGACCTGATCGCACGCGGCTGACAGTCGGGCGCGCTCGCCCACCGGCCCACCCGGCACAGCGGTGGTGACGACCCGTCAGGCGGCCTGACCGGTCGCGTTCTCGAGCACACACGAACACGTACGCTCGCCGTCGAAACCCTCCCGAGGGCAGAAGCAGCAACGATGCAGTACGTGAAGCTCGGTTCGACGGGCCCGGACGACGCGGTGGCCGCCGTGGAGATCCAGAAGCGACAAGGAATGGAGGAACTGCGGAGCCCGTAGGGCCCCCACCCCATCGCCGGGCACTGCGGGGTCTTCGCAGATCAGTGCGGTCCCTGCGGCGCGAACTCCGTTCCGCAGGGACCCGCCCCCTCGCTCTCCGCCAGTTCCACCCTCGCGCCGCTCATCGCCAGCGTCCGGTAGAACCGTCCGATCCGCTCCGCCGACCGTCCCACGTAGTGCCCGATGAAGGACCGCCGGAACCGCTCGGCCGCCCGGTTCGGCTGCGACCCGTGCACCAGGCTCCCGTTGAAGAACAGGACGTCTCCCGGCGCCATGTCCACCGGCACCGGTGCCAGGCCGGCCGGCGGCGGAACGTATTCCCGGGCGAAGGACACCTCCGAGTCGGCGAGCTCGGGGCAGAACAGGTCCATCAGATGCGTGCCGGGCACGACCTCCAGGCCGCCGTTCTCCCGGTCGATCACATCACAGGCCACCCATGCCGCCACGCACGTACCCGGCTCCACCCGCAGATAGAAGTTGTCCTGGTGCAGCGCCTGTCCCCGGGCCCCCGGCGGCTTGAAGTAGAACATGCTCTGCGCGGCCAGCACCTCCTCCCCGAGAAGCGCCTCGAGGACCGTCCGCAGCCGGGCGTCCAGCAGGACCGTGCGCGCGAGGTCGTTGATCTCGTGCGGATGCATCACCCGGGGCCACACGTGCAGCGGGTCGGCGCCCGGCGTGTCCGCCGCGCGCGGCTCGAAGTGCCCGGGGACCGGGCCGGCCGCCCGCAGGGCCGCGAACTCGCCGCACAGCCGATCGATCTCGTCACCCCAGAAGAGTCCGCGCACCACCGTGAAACCGTCCTCCTCGAAACCCTCCCGGTACCGCCGGAGCCCGGCGGGGTCCAGGATGGAAGCGCCGATGGCGCCATGGTCCGTGACTGTCATGAACACACTCCTCGGTCCGGTGTCCTCGATGCGGAACGCTAGGCCGCCCGGCCGCCGAGGAGGATGCCCGTGCGTGCTGACCGATTGCCCGACACTGCTGAGCTGGGGGGCGCCACCGGTGCCGGGGACCCGGCTCCGCCGCCCGGGCTGGTCGTGCTCGGGCACTTCGACCAGGCGCCGGGCTACGGCGTCAGCCGGCCGCACGGCTCCCCGAGCTGGCTCTTCACCTGGACCACCGGAGGCCGGGGGCACCTGTGGCAGGGCGGTGTGCGGACCTCGGCCGGCGCGGGGGACCTGGTCGTGCTGGCGCCGGGCGTCCCGCACGGCTACGAGGTCGAGGCCGGGGCCCGCAACTGGCGGTTCTGGTGGGTGCACTGCCGGCCCCGCCCGTCCTGGACCGCGTGGCTGCGGCCGTTCGACGCCGGCGCCGGGGTGTACGCGGTCACCTCCGCTCCGGCCGGGGTGCACGACCGCGTCGGGACGGCGTTCCGGCGGATGCACGCCGACGCCCGCTGGACCGGCACCGGAGCACCGCCCGACGCGACCTCACCGGACGGGCAGGTCGCCGTGGCCCACGGCAGCCCGGCGCGCGAACTGGCCCTGAGCGCACTGGAGGAGATCGTCCTCCTCACCGCCGCCGGCGCCCGGCCGACGGCACCCCGGCCGGGACTCGACGCACGGATCCGCCGCGCCCAGGAGCTGATCGACGCCGACCCGGGCGCCCCCCACACCGTCCGCTCGCTCGCCCGGGAGGTCGCTCTGTCGCCGTCCCGGTTCGCCCATCTGTTCAGCCGGCAGCTCGGCCGGCCACCCATGCGTGCCCTGCGCGAGGCGCGGCTGCGCCACGCCGCCCAGTTGCTGGAGAACACCGATCTGCCCGTGCAACGCGTCGGCGCGGCCTCGGGTTTCGTCAGCCCCTTCCACTTCAACCGCGCCTTTCGCGGACGCTACGGTGCACCTCCCGGGGCGTACCGCCAGACGCACGGCGGCCCGCCCGGCTGAGCGCCGCCAATGGTTGCGCGGGAGGTGCCGAAAGGACGGCGCGGAAAGGCGGCCGACGGTATGAGCTGCTGTGCGGGGCTGTCCCAATGGTTTCCGGACCGGCTTCCGGAAACGGACAAAATGTGAGCCGCTAAAGGTAGCGGACGGTTCGGAAATGACTTTCCCCCGACTGATTGACACTTTGTCAAAAGGCGCTGGCCTCGCATGCAATGCATGAAACCGTGACATCACTTGTTCCCTGTCCCTGACCTGTGCAAAGGTGTGCCGTGTCGGCGTGTCCCCACATGCCTTTCTTCGTATGCGCGAGGCCGCCGGGCCGGCATACCCCTTGGTACGGACTTTTTCCGCAGGTCCTTGAGAGGAATGCAGCCGTGAAAGACGCAGGCCCGTCGAATTCTCCGGCCTCGGCCCGCGGGCTCGGCGCGACGGACGAGCAACTGAGCGCGGAGCTCAGGAAGTGGACCGGGGCGACGCCCGCGCTCCAGCCCGTCGGCGAACTGCTGGACCGGCACTGGGAGGCGGCCTTCGCCTACGCCCGGCTGTGCACCGACGGTCCCCGCTCCGCGGGAATTCTCACCACGGCCGCGTTCACCCGGCTCTTCGGCGAAACCCTCCGCCAGAACGGCCCGACCTCCGCCTGGCGGCCCCATCTGCTCGTCACCGTACGGCGTATCGCGGCCGAGTGGGCCGCCGACCACCGGCACGACATGCTCCACCCGGAGCTCCTCTCCGGAACCGGCGACAGGGAGCGGCCCACCGCCCGTCTGCTGCCGCCGCAGCACCGGCGACTGCTGTCCGGGGCGTTCCAGCGGCTGCCCCAGTCCGCCCGCTGCCTGCTGTGGCATGTCGAGGTCGAGGCCGAACCGCTCACCGCCCCGGCCGGGTTGCTCGGCCTGGACGAGGAGGGCGCGCGGGTCGAACTGGGCCGGGCCCGGGACCGGCTGCGTGAGGAGTGCCTCCAGCTGCACCGCGAACTCGCCCCCGACGAGGAGTGCCGACGCTATCTGCGTCTGCTCGACGTGACGTACCGTCGCGGCGGTCGAGGAATCGACCCCGATCTACGCGCGCACATCGAGGGCTGCGGGCACTGCAGCGCCACCGCCGACCAGCTCGACCAGTTCAACCACGCCCTGGGTGTCGCCCTGGCGGAGGCGGTACTGGGCTGGGGCGGCCGGGGCTACGCGGAGAGCCGCGCGGGCGAGGCGGGGGAGAGCGCCGGTGGCGGGCGTGCCGGGAAGTGGGGACGGCCTCGGGAAGCGGCCGGTGCGGCCCCTGCCGTTGCGGCACGCGACCTGTTCCCGGACCCGGTGGCGCTGGCACGCGAGGTCTTTCCGGACCCGGCCGGTGTGACGCACGAGATCATCCCGCCCCCGGCCGGAAGCGCACGTGAGGTGGTCCCGGACGCGGCGGGCGTGCCGCCCGAGGCCTTCCCGGGTGCTTCCGGGCAGGCCCACGGGGGGTTCCCGGATGCGGTCGGCGTGGCGCGCGAAGTCTTCCCGGACCCTTCCGGGCCGCAGGCGCCCGCGGGTTTCCCGGGCGCTTCCGGGCGGCAGGCGCGTGGGGGTTTGCGGGATGCCTCCGGGCGGAAGGCGGGTGCGGACTTCTCGGCTCCTTCCGGGCGGCAGGCGCCTGGGGGTTTCTCGGATGCTTCCGGGCGGCAGGCGCGTGGGGGTTTGCGGGATGCTTCCGGGCAGCAGGCGGGTGCGGGCTTCCCGGACCCTTCCGTTGCGGCGCACGAGGTCTACCCGGATTCGGCGCGTGCGGCGCGCGGCGCTTTCGCCGATCCGGCCGGAGAAACGCGTGACGTCTTCCCGGACCCGGTCGCCCTCGCCGGCGCGGTCGGGGAGTCGTTCACCGATCCGGGCGGCGGCCCGGTGGCCGTGCCGCCGCCCCCCACGGGAGCCGGCGGCGCGGACCCGGCCGTGGACAGGGACCGGGCTCCGGCCCCCGCGGACGTCTCCGCTCCGCCCCCCACCGCGCCCCCTGGCCCCCGACCCGAGGGCCCCCGAACCGCCGCCCGGAGATCCGCCCACAAGGCGGCCCGCCGGGCCGCCCGGCGGCGCAACCTCACCGCGGGCATCCTGACCGCCGGCGGCCTCGTCGTCCTGCCGCTGGTGCTGTGGTCCACCGGCAACTCCGGCGACGGCGCCTCGACGGGCGCGGACCGGCCCGCCGGAGAGGCACCCGACTCCGCCGCGGACATGTCGGCCACCGATCCGTCCCGGGCCGGGTCGGGCGACGCCGGGAAGGGCGCACTGCGCGGCCGGCTGCACAACGTCGCCTCGGACCTGTGCGTGGGCATCGACGGCAAGAAGGCCGTCGCGGGCGGGGAAGCCGAGCTCACGGCGTGCTCCGCGGACTCCACCCAGCAGTGGACGTACGAGACCGATGGGCTGCTGCGCAACGGCGCCGCCCCCGACCTGTGCCTGGACTCGCAGCTCGGCTACTCGGTGCGGCTGGCCCCCTGCACGGGCGCCTCCCGGCCGGACCCGAAGAACATCCACTACGACTTCACCCTCCAGGGCGCCCTGGTGCTCCGCTGGGACCAGGACCTCGCCCTGGCGCCGGCGGCGACCGACGGCTCCGGAGCCCTCGTCGTCAAGACCCGGACGGACGACGACGCGCAGCGCTGGGTGATCGACACCTCCAAGGCCGATCTCCAGATGGAGGCCGTCAACTGGAACGCCGCCGTACCGGCGCCGCACCCCACACCCACGCCGAGCCCCACCCCCACCCCGTCGAAGGCGCCCGAGCCGACCCCGACCCCGTCCGCGACCTCCTCGGCTCCGCAGCCGGCGCCGAGCACCCCGGCCGCCACCGACTCGCCCTGCTACCGCTACGGCTACTACTGCGATGCCGACGGTCGGTACGGCAACCCGGACCACGGCTACCCCGGTTACGGCTACGGCGGCGATGGCTATGGCTACGACGGCTACGGACACGACGCCGACGGAGGCGGCCGTCGCTGACCCGGTGCGCGCTCAGGCCCCGACGACGCCCAGGGACAGCCACAACGCCCCCACGGCCGGGACCAGCGCTGCCGGTACGGCGAGCAGCCCGAGCCGCGTGAACTCCCCGAGTCCGGCCCTGGCGGGGTCCTCCGGGGCGTGATCAGGTCGTGCGCGCCCATGGAACCAGGCGAGGGTAAGAGACCCTCGGCGGCCCCGCGGTGCCGGCCGGAGCCGGTGACGGCAAGAGATCCTCGGCGGCCCCCCGGTGCTGCCCGGAGCGCGCGGCCCGCCGTGGACGGTGTCGACGCCCTACCCCGGCGCGGGCCGCACGGTCGCCGGCTCGGTGGAGGCGCTCAGATCTCGTCGTCGAGCAGGGCCAGCTCCGCCCAGATCGTCTTGCCCTCGGCGGTGTGCCTGCTGCCCCAGCGCTGGGTGAGCTGGGCGACCAGGAGCAGACCGCGGCCGCCCTCGTCCCACGTCTTGGCCCGGCGCAGGTGCGGCGCCGTGTGGTTGGTGTCGGACACTTCGCAGATCAGCGTGGACGCGTCGTGGATCAGCCGCAGCCGGATGGGCGGGGCGCCGTAGCGGATGGCGTTGGTGACCAGCTCGCTCACCACCAACTCGGCGGTGAACGTGGCATCCAGCAGTCCCCAGTGTCCGAGCTGGTCGACGACCTGCTTGCGGATCGGGGCCACCAGCGCCGGGTCGGCGGGGATGTCCCAGGTCGCGACCTGCGCGGACGGCAGGCCACGGGTGCGGGCCAGCAGCAGGGCCACGTCGTCGGTGGAGCCGCCCGGCGGGAGCAGGGTGTGCAGCACGCGGTCGCAGGTCTCGTCCAGGGAGTCGGAGGGCGCCGACAGGGCGTCGCGGAGCATCCGGCTGCCCGCGCCGACGTCCCGCTCGGGGCTCACGAGCAGCCCGTCGGTGTGGAACGCCAGGACGCTGCCCTCCCGCAGCTCCACCTCGGCGGATTCGAACGGCAGCCCGCCGACGCCGAGCGGAGGGCCCGAGGGCAGGTCGAGCTGGTGCGCCGGGCCGTCCGGCGGCACCAGCAGGGGCAGCGGATGACCGGCCCGGGCCAGGGTGCAGCGCCGCGACACCGGGTCGTACACCGCGTACAGGCAGGTCGCGCCCACCTCTCCGGTGCCGTTGTCGCCGCCGGACTCCTGGGACAGCCGGACGACGAGGTCGTCGAGGTGGGTGAGCAGTTCGTCGGGGGCCAGGTCGATGTCGGCGAGGGTGCGGACCGCGGTGCGCAGCCGGCCCATGGTGGCCGAGGCCTGGATGCCGTGGCCGACGACGTCGCCGACGACCATGGCGACCCGCATCCCGGACAGCGGGATCACGTCGAACCAGTCGCCGCCCACGCCCGAGCGGGTGGCCGGCAGATAGCGGGAGGCCGCCTCCACCGCCGCCGTGCGCGGCAGCGTGCGGGGCAGCAGGCTGCGCTGCAGGGTGAGGGTCGTCTCCCGCTCGCGGGAGTAACGGCGCGCGTTGTCGATGCAGACGGCGGCCCGGGCGGTGACCTCCTCGGCCAGCAGCACGTCGTCGTCGGTGAACGCCTCGGGACGCCGGAAGCGGGTGAAGACGGCGACGCCGAGGGTCGTGCCCCGGGCCTGGAGCGGAACGGACATCGTGGAGTGGATGCCGTACTCGCGGATCTGCCGGAAGCGGACCGGGTCCCAGGTGAGCCACTGCTCGAGGTCGCCGGAGGCTCCCGGGGCCACGACCGTGTGCCCCGCGACCAGCGAGGCGGCCTGCGGGGAGCTCTCCGGGTAGACGTCCACCTGCCCCGGCTTGTCGACGGCCTCGGGGCTGCCGGTGGTGACCGACCGGTGGGCGGCCCGGCGCAGGTTCACCGGCGGGACCGGCGGTCCGTGGGACTCGCCGCCGTGCTCTCGCGGGTCGAGCAGGTCGACGCTGACGAAGTCGGCGAGCGCCGGGACGCACACGTCCGCCAGTTCCTGGGCCGTGCGGTTGACGTCGAGGGTGGTGCCGATGCGCACGCTCGCCTCGTTGACCAGTTGCAGCCGCTCCCTGGACCGGTACTGGTCGGAGAAGTCGTGGGCGGTCACGCACACGCCCCGCACCCGGCCGGTGCCGTCGGCGAGCGGTGCCATCCGGGCCAGCCAGGCGTGCGGGCCCCGGCTCTCGCCGGTCGCCTTCATGTACGTCTGCATGTCGTAGGGCCGCCCGGTGTTCAGCACCCGCCGCAGATGCTCCTCGAGCTCGGTGTTCTGCGGCCGGCTGCCGATGTCGGTGGGCCGCAGGCCCAGCAGCCGCTCGGCGGGCAGCCCCAACAGGGCCGCCATGGCCTCGTTGACGCCGCGCAGCCGCAGCCGCTCGTCGTAGACCATCGTGGCGCAGGGCGACTGGGTCAGGGCCATGCGCACCAGCGGGTCGTCCGGAAGTCCCTGCCCGGAGGAGTCCGGCGGGGACACCGCGAGCCAGTCGGTCGTCTCCGCCGCGTCCGGCGGTCTGCTGTGGGCGACCACCCATACGGAGACGAGGTGGCCGTCGCGGTGACGCAGGGTGAGTGTGCCGCTCCAGCGGGAGTCGTCCGGCACGGGCGGCGGGTCGTCGCGGTCGGCCAGCAGCGAGACGGCCGGGCGGCCCACGACCTCGGCGGCCGTGTGCCCCAGCAGACGGCGGGCGCCCTCGCTCCAACCGGTGAGTGTGCCGTCGGCGGCGATGACGGCACGGGCGGCCAGGCCATCGTCGAACGGCTCGTCCGGGCTCATCGTCGCGACTCCATACGGACACTCACAGTGAACAGGGAAGTCAGTTGAGTTCCAGCCTAGTCCGTAGGTGCCCGGCGTGGACCGGTAACCCCTGGACCGCCTCCCCGGCCGGGTGAAGGCGCCCATCCGGCCCGAGCGGCCCGTGGGGCAGAAGGACGCCTCCGCACCCTTGACGGCTCGGTGTGACACCTCGACAGAATCTGTTTGTTCGCGATCCGTTGTGAGTACTTCTGGGTCTTGATGAGGGAGAACCCCCCATGTCGGTCACGCGCAGATCGGTTCTGCTCGCCTCCGCTGCCGCACCCGCGGCCGGAACGCTGCTCGGTACCCCGGAGGCATGGGCCGCCGGGGAGGGCCGGGAAGCGTCCGGCCGCCGTACCGTCGCCCTGCGCGACGGCTGGCGCTTCGCGCTGGTGAATCCGGGTGGCATCACCGACCCCACCGGCGCCTACGCCGACGCCCACCTGCCCGGCCACGACGACTCCGGATGGCGCGAGACCGCCGTCCCGCACGACTGGAGCATCGAACAGACCCCCACCACCGAACACGGCACCACCAGCGGCACCGGCTTCCTGCCCGGCGGGCTCGGTTGGTACCGGCTGGCCTTCACTCTGCCGTCCACCCTCGCCGGCCGGCGGATCTCGGTGGAGTTCGACGGCGTCTACATGGACTCCACCGTCTACTGCAACGGCGAGGAGGCGGGCCGCCACCCCTACGGTTACACCGGCTTCGCCCTCGACCTCACCGACCTGCTGCACACCGACGGGACCACCGAGAACGTGATCGCCGTCAGGGTCCGGAACCGGCTCCCCAGCAGCCGCTGGTACTCGGGCAGCGGCATCTACCGCGAGGCCCGCCTGGTGATCACCGAGCCGGTGCACGTGGCCCGCTGGGGCACCCGCGTCACCACGCCCGAGATCACCGCCGAGCGGGGTGTCGTACGGGTCGCCACCTCTGTCGTCAACGCCTCGGGCAGGGACGCGGACATCGAGGTCGTCTCCCGGATCGCCGATCGCGAGGGCCGGACGGTCGCCCGTGCCTCCTCCACCGCCACCGTCACCGGCGAGCGGACCGAGACCCACGAACTCACGGTCCACCGCCCGGAGTTGTGGGACTTCCAGGCTCCGCACCGCTACACCCTGCACACCGAACTGCGGGTCGGCGGCAGGACCACCGACACCTACCGCACGGTCTTCGGCTTCCGCGCCTTCCGCTTCGACCCGGACGAGGGCTTCTTCCTCAACGGCGCCCACCACAAGATCAAGGGCGTCGACCTCCACCACGACCTGGGCGCACTCGGCGCCGCCGTCAGCGTCGACGCCGTCCGCCGTCAGCTGGAGATCATGCGGTCCATGGGTGTCAACGCCCTGCGCACCTCCCACAACCCGCCCGCGCCCGAGGTGATCCAGGTGTGCGAGGAACTGGGCGTCGTCCTGCTGGTGGAGGCGTTCGACTGCTGGCGCACCGGCAAGAACAGGTACGACTACGGCCGCTTCTTCGACGAGTGGGGCGAGAGGGACGCCACCGAGATGGTGCTCGCGGCCCGCAACTCGCCCGCCGTACTGAGCTGGTCCATCGGCAACGAGGTCCCCGACTCCACCTCCACCGCCGGCCTCGCCATGGCCGACCGGATCATCGAGGCGATCCGGGCCGCCGACGACACCCGCCCGTTGGTCATCGGCTCCGACAAGTACCGCCGCCTGCCCGCCAAGGGCTCCGCGGCCGACCTGATGCTGGCCAAGCTGGACGGGCTCGGCCTCAACTACAACACCGCCGCGTCGGTGGACCAACTGCACGCGGCCTACCCGCACCTCTTCCTCTTCGAGTCCGAGTCCTCCTCAGAGACCTCCACCCGCGGCGCCTACCAGGAACCGGAGCACCTCAACACCGGCGAGAACCACACGCCCGGCAAACGCGCGACCTCCTCGTACGACAACAACCTCGCCTCCTGGACCATGAGCGGCGAGTACGGCCACAAGAAGGACCGGGACCGGAAGTGGTTCGCCGGACAGTTCCTCTGGTCGGGCATCGACTACCTCGGCGAGCCCACGCCGTACGACGTCTTCCCGGTCAAGGCGTCCTTCTTCGGCGCGGTCGACACCGCGGGCTTCCCGAAGGACATGTACTACCTCTTCCGGAGCCAGTGGACCGGCGAGCCGATGGTCCATCTGCTGCCGATGACCTGGAACCACGCGAAGGGCGACACGGTCGAGGTCTGGGCGTACGCGAACGTCGACACCGTCGAGCTGTACCTCAACGGGAAGTCCCTGGGCGTACGGCGCTTCGACACCAAGAAGACCCTCGACGGCCGGGTGTACCTGGAGACGACCGAGGCGACCGGCGACGACAAGACCTTCACCGGCGGCCCGTACCCCGGCAGTTACACCAGCCCGAACGGCAGCGCCGGCAAGCTCCACCTGACCTGGAAGGTGCCCTACGCGCCGGGCGAGCTGAAGGCCGTCGCACGGCGGGACGGCAAGGTGGTCGCCACCGATGTGCTGCGCACCGCCGGTGCCCCGCACGCGATACGCCTGACCGCGGACCGCGAGGCCGTCGCCGCGGACGGCCGGTCCCTGGTCTTCGTGACCGCCGAGGTCGTCGACCGGCGCGGTGTGGTGGTGCCCGACGCCGAGCACCCGCTCTCCTTCGAGGTGGCGAACGGCTCCCTCGCGGGGCTCGACAACGGCCGCCAGGAGAGCGCCGAGCGGTACCGGGCGAGCACCCGGACGGCCTTCCACGGCAAGGCCCTCGCCATCGTCCGGTCCGGCACCGCGCCGGGCGCTGTGAAGGTGACCGCCCGTGCCGACGGTCTGCGCGCGGGCACGGCGACCGTACGCGCCACCCGGGCGCGGGACCGGGCCGAGACGGCCCCGGCCGCCTTCGAGCCCGAGCACCCGGCCCCCGTCGGCTTCCCGCACGCGGACGCCAGTTACTCCGGACGCCCGGACACCCTGCCCGCCGCCATGCTCGACGCAGACCCCGCCACCGGCTGGTCCAACGGCTTCTTCAAGCAGGCCACGGCCCTGCTGCCCGCCTTCGACGGGGCACGGGCCGAGGACTGGGTCTCGGTCGACCACGGGCGCACCCGCCGCTTCGACCGGGTGGACGTCTCCTTCACCGTGGACGCCACGCACAGTCTGCCCGCGGCGGTCGGCGTGCAGGTGTGGGACGGCCGCGCCTGGCAGGACGCGCGGAACACCGAGACCGGCTGGGCCACCGCCTCCGACACTCCCACCGTGATCACCTTCGAGGCCGTACGAGGCTCCCGGATCCGGCTCACCCTGACGAGCCGCCATCCCGGCGAGCCCCGGGGCGCGATCCGCATCACCCGGCTGGAGACCCCGGCCGCCTGACCCCCGGGCGCCACGGTTCGGACGGGTGGCGAACAGCCAGTCCTGTCCGGACCGTTGACGGCGCGTCACATCAGCAACAACCATGGCTTGCGTCCGCATCTGGGAGCGCTCCCACGCCGAGCGCCACCCGCACCTCCCGGAGGAGCCCAGACGTGAAACGACGGAGAACCGCCCTGCTGTCCCTGACGGCCCTGCTGGCGACCGGGCTCACCGCGCTGCCCTCCTCGCCGGCCGGGGCCGACGAGGTCGAGCAGGTCAGGAACGGCACCTTCGACACGGTCACCGACCCCTGGTGGACGACCAGCAACGTCACCGCGGGCCTGTCCGAGGGCCGGCTCTGCGCCGATGTCCCCGGCGGCACCGCCAACCGCTGGGACGCCGCCGTCGGGCAGAACGACATCACCCTGGTGAAGGGGGAGTCGTACCGCTTCTCGTTCAGCGCGACCGGGACACCCGCCGGGCACGTGGTGCGGGCGATCGTGGGCCTGTCGGTGTCGCCGTACGACACCTACCACGAGGTGTCACCGCAGCTCAGCGTCTCCGGTGACACCTACTCGTACACGTTCACCTCGCCCGTCGACACCGCGCAGGCCCAGGTCGGCTTCCAGCTCGGCGGCAGCGCGGACGCCTGGCGCTTCTGCATGGACGACGTCTCGCTGCTCGGTGGAGTGACGCCGGAACCGTACGAGCCCGACACCGGGCCCCGGGTCCGCGTCAACCAGGTCGGCTACCTGCCGTCCGGCCCGAAGAACGCCACCCTGGTCACCGACGCCACGGCGAAGCTGCCCTGGCAGCTCAAGAACTCCGGCGGGACGGTCGTCGCCCGCGGCACGACCCTGCCGCGCGGCATCGACGCCTCCTCCGGGCAGAACGTCCACTCGATCGACTTCGGCGCCTACCACAGGAAGGGCACCGGATTCACCCTCGTCGCCGACGGCGAGACCAGCCGTCCGTTCGACATCGGCGCGAGGGCCTACGAGCGGCTCCGGCTGGACTCGGCGAAGTACTACTACACCCAGCGCAGCGGCCTCGCGATACGCGACGACCTCCGGCCCGGCTACGGCCGCCCGGCCGGTCACCTGGGCGTGGCCCCCAACAAGGGCGACACCGACGTGCCCTGTCAGCCGGGTGTCTGCGACTACACCCTCGACGTCAGCGGCGGCTGGTACGACGCCGGCGACCACGGCAAGTACGTCGTCAACGGCGGCATCTCCACCTGGGAGCTGCTGAGCACCTACGAACGCGCCCGGCACGCCCGCACCGGGCAGGCGGACAAGCTCAAGGACGGCACGCTCGCCATCCCGGAGAGCGGCAACAAGGTCCCGGACATCCTCGACGAGGCCCGCTGGGAGCTGGACTTCCTGCTGAAGATGCAGGTGCCCGACGGCAAGCCGCTGGCCGGCATGGCCCACCACAAGATGCACGACGAGCAGTGGACCGGCCTGCCGCTGATGCCCCATGACGACCCGCAGAAGCGCGAGCTGCACCCGCCCTCCACGGCGGCCACCCTGAACCTGGCCGCCACGGCCGCGCAGGCGGCCCGCCTGTACCGCTCCTACGACAAGCCGTTCGCCGCCAAGGCGCTGGCGGCCGCCCGCAAGGCCTGGTCGGCGGCGCTCGCCCACCCCGACCGCCTCGCCTCCGAGAGCGACGGCATCGGCGGCGGTGCCTACGCCGACAGCGACGTCAACGACGACTTCTACTGGGCGGCGGCCGAGCTCTACCTGTCGACACGGGAGAGGCAGTTCGAGGAGTACATCCTGAAGTCCCCGGTCCACACGGCCGACCTCTTCAAGCCGATCGGCTTCGACTGGGCCCGCACCGGTGCGGCCGGCCGGCTCGACCTCGCCACGGTGCCCAGCAGACTCCCGGGCCGGGACACGGTGCGCCAGTCCGTGATCAAGGGCGCCGACCGCTACCTGGCCACGCTGAAGGCACACCCCTACGGCATGCCGTACGCCCCGGACGGCAACACGTACGACTGGGGCTCCAGCCATCAGGTCCTCAACAACGCGGTCGTCCTCGCCACCGCGTACGACCTCACCGGAGCCTCGAAGTACCGTGACGGGGCGCTGCAGAGCATGGACTACATCCTGGGCCGCAACGCGCTGAACATCTCCTACGTCACCGGCTACGGAGAGGTCAGCGCCCAGAACCAGCACAGCCGCTGGTACGCCCGCCAGCTCGACCCGAACCAGCCCGCCCCGCCGAAGGGCACCCTCGCGGGCGGGCCGAACTCGAGCATCCAGGACCCCTACGCACAGAGCAAACTCCAGGGATGTGTCGGTCAGTTCTGCTACATCGACGACATCCAGTCCTGGTCGACCAACGAGCACACGATCAACTGGAACGCCGCCCTGGTCCGCATGGCCTCCTTCGTGGCGGACCAGGCATAGGGACCGGACCATGGTGCCGTGTGCCGGGGGAGTCGTCCGACAGGACGCCCCCGGCACGCGCGCGTAGCCTGGTGTCATGCCAGCGGTGCGGGTCGACGGCATCGAGGTCGCGTACGACCGGGCGGGCCGGGGCCCGCCCCTCGTGCTCGCGCACGGCGCCACGACGGACGCCCGGCTGTTCGGCGGCCAGATCGAGGACCTGGCCGACGAGTTCACCGTCGTCGCCTGGGACGAACCCGGCGCCGGCCGCTCCCGCGACGTACCGCCCTCGTTCACCCTGGCCGACTACGCCCGCTGTCTGGCGGCCGTCATCGAGGACGTGGACCTCGGCCCGGCCCATGTCCTCGGCCTGTCCTGGGGCGGAACCGTCGTGCTGGAGCTCTACCGGAACCACCCCGCGCTCGTGAGGACGATGCTGCTCGTCGACACCTACGCGGGGTGGAAGGGCTCACTGCCCGCGGCGGAGGTGCGGTCCCGGGTCGAGGGGGCGGAACGGATGCTCGCGGTCCCGGCGGAGGCGTTCGCACCGACCATGCCGGGCCTGTTCGCCCGGCAGCCACCCGCCGAAGCCGTACGCCTGCTGTCCGTGATGTCGGCCGACACCCGCGCCCAGAGCATGCGTGCCCAGCTCACCGCCATGGCCGGGGCCGACCAGCGGGACCTGCTGACGAAGATCGAGGTCCCGACGCTCCTGCTGTGGGGCGAGCTCGACGCGCGCTCGCCCGTGGAGCCGGTCGCCCACCAGTTCCTCGGAGCGATCCCGCGGGCCACACTGGTCGTGCTGCCCGGCGTCGGGCACCTCACCAACGTCGAGGCGCCGGAGCCGTTCAACCGGACCGTCCGGGAGTTCTGCCGCGCCCACTCCTGACCGGGCCCGCGACCGCCCGGCGCCGCGGTTCAGGGCCGACGGGTTCCCCGGGGCCGCTCATGGGCGGTCGGGGTGTGCGGCCGGGCCCGGTCGAGCGGACGGCGCACCTCGGCGCACTCGCCGTACGGCGGCCGCTTGACCACACCGGTCGCCCGGCCGTGCGCCACGAGTCCCCCCTCGCGCGACCGCGGTCCCCGGCGGATTCGCCGGGTGGCGACGAAGGCGGCCGCCGGGACGACGAACATCCCGGCGCGTACCCCCCACGTCACCGTGCGACCGGTAGGTGGAAGCGGACCGCCACGACGTCGTCGCCGCCCGCCGGCAGCACCGGGCGAGCGGGTGGGTGCCGAGCCGCCCGTCGAACCGGTCGGCCGGGTGTTCGCCGCGCCCGGTGCTCACACCGCCGCCCCGGGCAGATGGGCCAGCTTGTCCGGATTGGCCACGACATAGATGCCGCGCACCCGGTCGCCCTCCGGCGTGAGGTCCAGGACCAGGACGGCGAACGGCGCGTCGCCGTCGAACAGGACCGCCGCGTCGTCGCCGTTCACCCGCCGGTAGTGCCAGACGGGGTGGTCCGGGCCGCCCTGGCCGTTCGTGAGCAGCCGGGCCACCTTGTCCCGGCCGTGCACCGGGCGCAGGCCGGCCCGCCGGCGCTTGCCACCGGCGTCCGTCCACGCCGTGACATCCGGCGCGAGTACCTCCATCAGCGCCGCGATGTCCCCGCCGAGCGCCGCTCGCACAAACCGCTCGGTCGCCTCCCGGCGCACCCGCGGATGCGCCTCGTACCGTGGCCGCCGCGCGTGCACGTGCTCCCGGGCCCGGTGTGCCAACTGCCGTACGGCAGTGGGGGAGCGGTCGATGATCTCCGCGATCTCGGCATGGGGGTAGCCGAACACCTCACCCAGCACGAACACGGCCCGTTCCAGCGGTGTCAGCGATTCCAGGACCACGAGCATCGCCAGCGACACCGACTCGGAACGCAGCACCGGGGTCTCGGCCGTCTCGGTGCCCTCCGCGGAGACCAGCGGCTCGGGCAGCCACGGGCCGACGTACGTCTCCTGCCGGCGGCTGATCACGGCACGGCGGCGCAACGCGTGGTTGACCGCGACCCGCACGAGGTAGGCGCGCGGGTTGTCGACGCCGGCCAGGGGGGCGCCCCCGCCGCGGGCCGTCCAGGACAGCCAGGTCTCCTGGAGGACGTCCTCGGTGTCGGCGACACCGCCGAGCATGTTGTAGACGACGCCGAACAGCAGCTCGCGATGGGCGACGAACACCCCGGTCGCCGCGTCGAGCGGGGCGTCGGTGCCGGGTGCGGAGATCTCGGTCATGCGTGGGCCTCCCTCGGGCGCGCTCACCACTGCGAGCCGGGCAGGGCACCGCAAGGTGACATCGCGCGGCCCGATGTGACCCACATCTCACGCCCGCCACCTCGCCGGTACCTCATGGATACCTGCCTGAGCTGGGGATATTTACGAGTAAGTACCCGAGCGGTACCGTAAGGGCATGCCAGCTCTCAACGTCGAGTTCAGCGACCGCGAACTTGAGGACCTGCGGCAGATCGCCAAGGAGCGGGGTACGTCCATGAAGGCCCTCGTCCGGGAGGCGGCCGCGGCCGACATAGCCCGTCACCGGGCGCTTCAGGAGGGAGCCGAGGCCTTCCGCCGGTTCTTCGCCACCCACGCCGACGAGTTCGCCGCCGCGTTCCCCGACGACGAACGGCCCGCCAAGGGTGAAGGGCGGGCCGCCTGACCCATGGCACCCGTGATCCATATCGACGTGCCCTGGCTGCTTCAGCGCCACGAGGAGGTCCTGCCGGACCAGCCCACCGTCAACGACTTCTCCGCGCTGGTCGCCGCCGTCGCCCGGCACCGCGTCGACCCGCCACGCCTCGGGGTGAACTCCGACCCGGCCTGGCGGGCCGCCGCGCTGCTGCACACCATCACCGTGCTCCGGCCGCTGCCCGCGGCCAACGCCCGCTTCGCCTGCGCGACCGCGGTGGCGTACATGTTCGTCAGCGGCGTCGGCATCGACCCGCCCTACGGCGCTCTCGTCGACCTGGCCCGCGACCTCCTGTCCGGCACCACCGACGTCTACGGCGCGGCGGACCGGCTGCGCTCCTGGCAGATCTGAGGGCCCGCCCGATTCACACGGGCCGCAGGGAAATGTCGAAAACGGGCGCGAGTCAGGCGCATCCGTTCCCCCGTTTCTGACTTTCTGTCAATGGCGGGGATGTGGTCCGGGCGCCTTGTTGGCCGTGTGGGGGTTGTGCAAGAGTGAAACGCGCGTGCGGGGGGAATGGCCGGATGTCGCGCGTGATTTGTGGACCACGTCCGATGTGTCGTCGGTGAATTCGCACCTCCCGCGCCACGCCTAAAAGGTGTGCACCAACCGGGCCTCCCTTTTCGGCGGCAGGACTTCTGTGTGTCTCACATGCGTGGGAAGGAACCATCTCAGTGCCCACCCCCCACCCCCCTCGTCCTCCGTATCCCCCGCCCGGCGGGGATCCCGGGGAATCGGATGAATCACTCGCCGCCCCACTGAGAGGCAGCCCGGAGGGTGGGGTAGCCGCCCATTCCGTCGCGCTGCTGATGGCACGGCACTACGAGCCGGCGCACGACTACGCGGTCATCTGTCTCGCCTCGTCGGCGCAGGTCGCCGCCATGGTGACCGGGACCGCCCTGCACCGGACCCTCAACCGTCTCGCCTTCGGCGAGTCGGCCGTCGCGCTGCGCCCGGCCCTTCTGGTGACCGTGCGCGACACGATCCGCGAGTGGTCCGGCGACGATCGAATATCAGCCGTTCTGCCCGCGTTGCAGAAACCGGCCGGAGGACGCGGGCTGCGCGCGGCGACGTCCATGACCCCGGAGAATCGCACCCTCGCGGAGCGGGCATTCCAGGCACTTCCCGCCGCCTCACGCTGTTTGCTCTGGCATGTCGAGGTCGAGGCGGAGCCGATAAGCGTCCCCGCCGGGCTGCTGGGCATGGACACCGACCTCGCTTCGGCGGCTCTCGAACAGGCGCGTGCCGCATTCCGTGAAGGCTGTGTCCTCGCCCATCGCGAACTCGCGCCGACCCACGATTGCCGGTTCTACAACCGCCTCCTGGATGTCCCGATACGCCGGGGCGGTGCCCTGCTGCCCGACGTCGAGCAGCATCTGGCGGAGTGCCGCTACTGCCTGCACGCGGCAGAGCAACTGAGCCATTTCGAGGGCTCGCTGGGGCCGCTGATCGCCGAGGCGGTGCTCGGCTGGGGCGCCCGCCGCTACCTCGACTCACGCCCGGGACGGGCGTCACACGGCACGCGGGGCGCACGCTCGGGCCGGCGCGGTGGCGGACGGCGTGACGGCGGACGGCCCGGGCTGCTGTCCCGGCTTCCCGTGCCCGTCCGGGTTCCGCAGACGCTGCGCTCCTCACGGGCGCTGCTCTCGGGCATCGGCGCGCTCTCGGCCGGGGTGCTGGTGACGGTGCTCATCATCAGCGCGTCCTCCTACGACGGAGGAGAGGCCGACCCGGCAGGCTCCGGCAGCGCCGCCGGCAGCGGGGGCTCCGCGTCGGCACCGCCCGGTACCGCGGGACTTCCCGCGGCACAGGGGGTGACACGGCTGCGCAACGCGGGTGCCGACCTGTGCCTCGACATCCGGGGCCTGCCGAAGGAGGGCTCGGGCGCGAAGCTGGCGGAGTGTTCGAAGGTATGGACCCAGCAGTGGACCTACGAGGACGACGGGCTGTTGCGCAGCGTCGCCGATCCCGGGCTGTGCCTGGACTCGCACAAGGACGCCGGCGTCGTCGTGCTCGGTACCTGTGCCGACGAGGATGCCGAACGGGGCGACGACGTGCGCTACGACCTCACCGTGCAGGGGGAGTTGCTGCCCCGCTGGGACGAGCAGCTCGCCATCGCCCCGGCTGACGACGATCCGGACGCCGATATCGTCGTCAAGGTCCGCGACCGCACCGCCGGTATCCAGCGCTGGCAGCCGGATCCCCTGCCGACTGCGTCGGATTCGCTGTCGATCGAGGAGCAGGACGGCCCGGCGGCCCGCCGTGTGACACTGTCCGACGGCCGGACGGCGTGACGACGGGTCCCGGAGTCCGAGCGGGGCCGCGCGCGCACGCCGTGCGGCCCCGACGTCAGAACGGGGCCTCGACGAGGTCGGCCGGGCCGATCGAGCTCGGTGTCGCATGGCCCGACAGGGCGAGCGTCAGGTCGAGTTCGGCGAGCAGGCAGCGGATGACGTGCTCGACGCCGGACCGGCCGTCCAGACCGAGGCCGTAGACGTACGGGCGGCCGACGAGGACCGCGCGGGCGCCGAGGGCCAGGGCCTTGAAGATGTCGTCGCCGGTGCGGATACCGCTGTCGAACAGGACGGTGAGCCGGTCACCGGCCGCCTCGGCCACGCGGGGGAGCGCGTCGGCCGCCGCGACGGCCCCGGCCACCTGGCGGCCGCCGTGGTTGGAGACGACCACGCCGTCCATCCCGGCGTCGGCGGCCAGGCGTGCGTCGTCCGGGTGCAGGACGCCTTTCAGGACGATCGGGCCGTCCCAGTTCTCCCTCAGGAACGCGAGGTCGGGCCAGCTCTTGGCCGGGTCGGAGAACATGCCGGCGAAGTGCGTCACGGCCGCGTTCGGGTCCTCGTGCACCGGCTTGGCCAGACCGGCCTGGAAGGCCGGGTCCGAGAAGTAGTTGGCGGTGCCGACACCGTGCAGGAACGGCAGGTACGCCTGGTCGAGGTCGCGCGGGCGCCAGGACAGCAGCGGCGTGTCCAGGGTGACGACCAGCACGCTGAACCCGGCCGCCTTCGCCCGGTGCAGGAAGCTGCGGGCCACCTCCGGGTCCCTCGGCCAGTACAGCTGGAACCAGCGCTCGGCGTCGCCCATCGCCTCGGCGACCTGCTCCAGGGGCGTGCTGGACGCCGACGACAGGATGTAGGGCACGCCCTGCGCGGCGGCGGCCCGGGCGGCGGCGGACTCGGCGTCCCGGGTGCATGATCGACAGCACCCCCACCGGGGCCAGCGCGACCGGGGCGGGCAGGGCACGGCCCAGCACCTCGACCGAGAGATCCCGCTCGTGCACGTCCCGCAGCATGCGGGGCACGATCCTGCGGCGGTCCAGGGCCGCCCGGTTGGCCCGGGCCGTACTGCCGTTGCCCGCGCTGCCCGCCACATAGCCGACCGGGCCGGGCCCGAGCCGCCGCTCGGTCAGCTCCTCCAGCCGGGTCAGATCGGTGGGCAGCCGCGGCACGGCACCCGTCATCCCGTTCAGATAGATCTCGTACTGGAAGTCCGCCCAGTGCTTGCCCACCGTAACGCCCCGCCTCTCGTCGTCTCCTCGTCGAGACCGTGCCGTACGGGCGACGATACCGAGCGGTATGCGCGGGGCGGATCAGGGACCGTCCGCCGCCGTGTGCGGCAGGCGGGCCGGTGCGCGCGGCTGCGGGAACATCGGCCGGTGCCCGGTGCCCGGTGCCCGGTGCCCGGTGCCCGGTGTCCAGCTCCACCGGCTCCCAGGAGTCGCTCTTCAGGAGTGCGGCCACCGTCGGCATCGGCTCGTGCCCGTCGAGGAGACATTTCACATACGTCGCCGGGAGTTCGCCGAGGGGGCGGCCGAGGACGGCCGGTTCGGTCCGCGTGACACCGGGGTGCCGACCGAGCCATGAACACAAGAGGTCACCAAGTGGTCGGCCGAGAGCGAAATCGGAATGTTTCAGGCCGATTAACGGACACCTGGAATTCGGCCATCTGGCCGCTTCGTGCCTCCGACGGCCGCCCAGTTACGGGCTTCGGCCAGGCGGATTCCGTAGCTTCGCGCCACTGATTCAATACGCAATGTTACTGAAACCCGTGGGGTCGATGTGTGTTTCCGCGGCGGACTCGGCAGACTCGCGCTCGCCGCTCCGGGCACCGATCGAGCACGGGCCGGCACCCCCTGTAATCGATGCGGAAGGATGCACACAATGCGGAACACCGCGCGCTGGGCCATGACCCTCGGCCTGACGGCCACCGCCGTCTGCGGCCCTCTCTCCGGGGCCGCACTCGCCGCCCCGGGTCAGGCCCCCACCGCGCTCTACGCCCCGTCGGCCCTCGTCCTCACGGTGGGCCACGGTGAGAGCGCGAACACAGCGACTCCGGAACGCGCGGTCACGTTGACCTGTGCCCCGACGCCCGCCGGCACGCACCCGGCGGCCGGCCCGGCCTGCGCGGAACTGCGCGGCGTCGGCGGGGACTTCGACGCCCTGAAGGCGAAGGAGGGCGTGATGTGCACCAAGCAGTACGACCCGGTGGTCGTCACCGTCGACGGAGTCTGGCAGGGCCAGCGCGTCTCCTACGAGCGCACCTTCTCCAACGACTGCATGAAGAACGCCTACGGCACCGGCGTCTTCTCCTTCTGAGAGGGCCGGGCCCACAGACCGGGATCGCGCTGAGTCCGTGAAGCGCAGCGGGCCGTGGCTGGGGAGCCGGGCCGTTGTCACGGGAACGCGCGATCTCGCGCAAGGGAGCCGGCGGGCGGAGTGGGGCCGCCCGCCGGCTCCTGGGCTTGCTACGCCCGGGGCCTCATGCCCGGTCGCGATGACTGGTGTCGCACCACGGGTAGCGGCGACTGCGGCGGCACGTGCACAGGGCCACGCGGAAGCGGTCGGAGGTGACCACGGAGCCGTCCTCCAGCTCCACCTCCACCGGGCCCTCCATCAGCAGCGGACCCTTGCGCTGGACGGCGACACGACGCGCCGCCGCCGACCGGTCAGACGGGGAGTTCGGCACGGACGACCACCAGCTCTTCCTTGTCATCGGCGGCGGGCAGCAGCCCCCGCTCCCGCAGCCAGCGTTCCCGGCCGCGCAGCACCGGCCCGAACTCGATCCGGTGCCGACGGGTCACCGCGGCCTTCAGACCGGCGGCGCGCAACTGTCCGACGGTCACGTCCGGGCCGCTGAGCGCCGACTGCACGAGCAGCAGCACTCCGCCCGGGCGCAGCAGGCCGGGCACCTCACGGCAGATCCGGTCGACGACCAGGCGTCCGTCGTCGCCGGCGTCCCAGGCCCGGGCCGCGCCACGCGGTGGCCTGCGATGACCGTCCGGCGCCGGCACGTACGGCGGATTGGCGAGGATCAGATCGAAGGTCCTTCCGCGCACGGGGTCGAAGAGGTTCCCGTGCCGGATGCGGACCGGGAGCCCCGCCAGCCGGGCATTCAGCCGGGCGGCCCATACGGCGCTCCAGGACACGTCCACAGCGGTCACCCGGCCGCCCCGGCGCGCGGCCTCCAGCGCCAGTGCTCCGCTGCCGGTGCCCACGTCGAGGACCTCCGTGCCAGGGGGCAACGGCTCGTCTGACAGGGCACCGGCCAGCAGCTCGGTGTCTTCCTGCGGGGCGTACACGCCCGGGGGTACCAGTGCAATCACAGACGCCGGGTACCCCGGCCATCAGGAGATATGAGTGGCTTCCCGCGCCAGCGGTTCACGCAGTGACGAACGGGACGCACGCCAGTCCGCGAGCAGCCGGGTGCCCAAGCGTTCCTCGACGAACTCCGTGGCGTCGATGCCGAAGGCGACGTCCGCGGCGAGATGCGGCTCCTCTTCCAGCAGCCCGCCGATGACGTCGTGACGCACCACCTGTTCGTGGACGGCGTCCGCCTCGACGTGCTCGTCGTAGAAGTGCTCGGCGGCGGGACCGGCGCCCGTGCGGCGCATCGCCTCGGCGAGCCGCCGCGACCCCGGTGACGAGGTGATCTCCACCGTCGCGAAGTGGCCGACCAGGGCGCCCCTGAGGGCCCGGTGCAACCCGAAGAGGGACATCATGTTCACGGTCGCCAGGGCCTCGGCGGACGCGGCGTCGAGATAGCGGCCGTACGTGGTGTCCAGGCCCAGGTCCGTCATCAGGTCGGCGAACAGGGCCGCGTGCACGCGGTCCGCGCGGCCGCCGCCCCACTCGTCGAACTCCACCGCCGCCATTCCCGCCTTCGCCCGCCCGTACAGCCGCGGCAGGACCCAGGCGTGCGGGTCCGCCTCCTTGAGGTGGTACAGGGAGCGCTGTGCCGCGTACTCGCGCAACTGCCACAGTTCGCCCTCGTCACGCAGGAAGTGGCTGACGCCGGTGCCGTCGACGGGCTCGACCAGCAGGTCGGCCAGTGCCTCGTCCACGGTGTCGTGGGCGTGTGCGTCGGTGCGCAGCGCGGACAGGAAGCGGTGCTCCATGGCCGCGCGGACGCGCAGCAGGTCGGGGTCCCACTCGCGCTCGGGGGGTACGTCCGCGAAGCCACGGTAGTGCAGCTCGTAACAGAGGTACAGCGCGAGCTGGAGGTCGTCGCCGTACACCTCGGCCCGGGCGACGTCCTCCGGGCGGGGCAGCCGGCCCGCGCCCCGCAGATGGGCGTCCACACCCCTGCTCAGCGGGCCGCGCGGGGTGGGCAGTCGTGGTCCTTCGTGCTCCATGCGCGCCGGGTACCCGCCCGGCGGCGAAGGTCACCCGCCCCGTCGCGCGGGCGCAGCCGCCCGGGCCGCCTCCGGTGGCCCGGGCCTGATGCGCGAGCGCGCCCGACGGGGCGGGTGACCTCCCGCGCGGTGTCCGTTGCGCACGGCGGCCGCGACCGGCCCCGTCAGTCGCCCTGTGACTCCTCCTGCGCTCGGGCATTGGGGGTGGTGGCGTCGCCGGCCTCGCCCCGGTGGCGGCGTTCGTCGGCGGAGTCCCGGGTGCGGGTCTCGGCCTCCTCGACCTCCCGCAACACCTCTTCGAGCGCCGTCGTGGGCGGCGTGGTGTGCTGGTCCTCGTCCCGGTCGTGATCCTTGTGCTCGGACACGGCGGTCTCCTTCCTGCGTTCGGTACGTCCGCTCATGGCGGAGTGGGTGTTCAACTGGTGGCGGAGGAGGCGATGCGCAGCGGCACCGGGTCCGCCGGAGCCGCCGCCTCGCTGCGGCGCACGACCTCCGCCCACCAGGAGGGGCCGTCCTCGATGTGGCGCAACAGCACGCCCTCGCGGATCGCCCAGGGACAGACCGTGACGGCCTTGATCCCGGTCAGCTTCAGCGCGGTGTGCCCGACCACCGCTCCCGCCAGGCTCTGCGCGGCGCGCGGTGCGGAGATGCCGGGCAGATGTGCGCGTTCGGCGGCGGGCAGGGCGGCCAGCTGCGTGATCGCCGCGCGCATGTCCGAGCGACGCATCTGCCGGTCCACGAACGGGCCGTGCCGCCCGGGTGCCGCGCCGCACAGCCGCCCCAGCTGCTGGAAGGTGCGGGAGGTGGCGACCGCGGTGCGCGGGCCCTCCCAGCGGATGCGTGCCGCGACGTCCCGCAGCTGATGGCGGACCTTGCGGCGCAGGGCCCGCACCCGCTCCGGCGAGGGCGGGTCCCCGTCCTCGAAGAACTCGTGCGTCAGCCGCCGCGCACCCAGCGGCAGTGACGCCACGAAGTCGGGCAGTCGGCCGCGCCCGAAGGCGACTTCGAGGGTGCCGCCGCCGACGTCGAACAGGGCCAGCGGGCCCGAGCGCCAGCCCATCCAGCGCCGCGCCCCGAGGAACGTCAGCTCGGCCTCGACCTCGCCCGGCAGAGTGCACAGGTCGACGCCCGTGCGGGCCCGGACGGTGTGCAGCACCTCGTGCCGGTTCGGCGCGTTGCGCACCACGGCGGTCGCGAACGCCAGCGGGCCCGCCGCGCCCCACTTGGCGGCGGTTCTGCTCGCCTGGGCCACCGCGTCGACGAGTTGCGCCACGGCCTGCTCCGGGATGGGTCCCCCCGGTGGGACCTGCTCGGACAGCCTGAGCCGCCACTTGGCGGTGTGCACGGGCAGCGGCACCCCGCCCGCCGCGTCCGCGACCACCAGTCTGACCGTGTTCGATCCCACGTCCACCACGCTGATTCGCATGGGCGGTGGGTACCCACATACGGGGCCCGCCAACAGACCGCACGCTCCGCACCGGCGAGGACGCGCCACCGGACGGCGGGGCCGCCGCAGCTCCTGACGGTCGCATGTCCGCCACCGGCGGCGCTTCCCGCTCCGGCACGCGCCACGCCGGTGCCGGACTCGTGCGGCCCGTCCGGGCACGCCGGGCCGGGGGAGGCGGGATCGCACGAGAAACGGCATCCCGGGACGACCGGGAGTGCCGGCAGCAGCGCCGCAGGACCAGGGGCTGCGGGGGAGTGCCCTGCGTCACGCCAGCTGGCGGCGGACCAGCTCGTGCAGGCGGCCGCTCGTGTCGGCCAGGAGCTGCGCGGGCGGGCCCTGCTGGATGACCTTGCCCTCCTCCATCACCACGACCCGGTCGGCGTCCATCACGGTCGACAGCCGGTGGGCGATGACGATCCGGGTCGCGTGCAGGGTCTTGGTGCTCTCGATGACCGTGCGCTGCGTGTCGTTGTCCAGGGCGCTGGTCGCCTCGTCGAAGAAGAGAATCCGCGGTCGGCGGATCAGCGCCTGGGCGATCATCAGCCGCTGGCGCTGCCCGCCGGAGACGGCTCCACTGCCCGCCACGATGGTGTGCAGGCCCATCGGCATCCGCTTGATGTCCTCGGCCAGACCGGCCATCTCGGCGGCCGCCATCGCCTCCTCCGGCGTGTACGGCTCGGTGCCGCAGATGACGTCCAGGATCGAGCCGGAGAACGGCTGCGCGTGCTGGAGCACGACCCCGCACTGGCGGCGCACCGCCGACTGGTCCAGGGCCGCCAGGTCCTGCCCGTCGTACAGCACGCTGCCCGACACGGGCCGGTCGAAGCCGATCAGCAGCCGCAGCAGCGTCGACTTGCCGCAGCCGCTCGGGCCGACGATCGCGACGAACTCGCCCGGCCGCGCCACGAACGACACGTCGTCCAGGACCAGCGGACCGTCGTCCGTGTAGCGGAAGGACACCCGCCGTGCCTCGATCGCCCCGGTCAGCGGACCCGGCCGGGTGCTGGCCGTACGCACCTCCGGCGTGGCGTCCAGCACCGGCTTGATCTCCTCGAACAGCGGCAGCGCGGCCACCGCCGAGACGAACGCGCCCGTCAGCTGGGTGACGGAGGTCAGCAGCATCGTCACCGAGGTGTTGAAGGTGAGGAACGCGGCCGCCGACATCGAGCCCCGGGCCGGACCGGCCAGCAGCATGAACATCAGCAGGGTGCACAACGGCAGGTACACCGCGCCCAGCACCGCCGTGAGGTTCTTGATGGTGCCGACCTTCTGCTGGAGCTCCCGGCTGCGCGCGAACTGAGAGGCCCACGCGGCGTACGCGTAGTTCTCGGCGGCGGCCACCCGCAGCTTGGGCAGACCGCGCAGCGTCTGGAACGCCTGGTTGTTCAGCTTGTTGGAGAGCACCACCAGCCGCCGCTGCCAGCGCACCTGCCACAACCCGAGCCCCAGGAAGACCGCCGCGATCACCACGAGCATGCCGATCGCGGCCATCGCCATCGGCACGCTGTACCAGAGCAGCAGCCCCAGGTTCATCGCGCCGACCGTCACCGACTGGGCGACCGTCGGCCCGACTCCGGCCAGCAGCCTGCGGATCGCGCTGATGCCCATGGCCGCGCTGGCCAGCTCACCGGTGGAGCGCTCGGTGAAGAACTTCGTCGGCAGCCGCAGCAGCCGGTCCCACACCGCCGGCTGGAGCGTGGCCTCGATCCGGCCCTCCAGCCGCAGGATGGTCAGGTTCTGCAACAGCATGAAGGCCGCCGCCACCACGCTGCTCAGCATCACCGCCAGGCACACCTGCACGATCAGTTCGGTCTGCGCCTTCGGCACGAACTCGCCCAGCACCTGGCCGGTCGCGACGGGCACGAGCGCGCCGATCGCCACCGTGACCAGACCGCTGAGCAGCAGACCGGTCAGGTCGCCGCGCATGCCCTGTACGCAGAACCGCAGCAGCCTCAGCGGGCTGAGCCCGCGCTCGGGCAGCGGACGGTAGAACATCACCGCGCGCGGCTCGAACTCCTCGGCGTTGGCCTTCTCGACCGGCGTCTCACGACCGGTCGAGGGGTGCACCGCGACATAGCCGCCACGCCGCCACAACAGCGCCACCGGCGCGCCCGACAGGACCCGCCGGCCCACCAGCGGCCCCACGTTGTCCCGCCACCAGCGGCCGTCGAGCCGTACGGCCCGGGTACGGACACGGGAGGCCAGGGCGACCTGCTCGACGGGGTCGAGGCGGTCGCCGCCGGTGTCCTTCCGGGCCGGCTCGGTGAGGCGGATCCCGGCGGCCTCGCCGACCAGCTTGCAGGCCGCGTAGGTGGCGTCCGCGTCGGCCGCGGTGGTGCGCTGGGAGGAACGCGTGCCGATGGAGGCGAGCAGCGTCCGGTCGGCCTGGACGCGCACCGCCTCACCGGCCTTGATCCCCTCCGCCGTGCGCGTCTCGTGGGTGCGCTCCAGCTGCTCGATCCAGCGGTCCAGCGTGGTGAGCAGCCGGTACTGCTGGTCGACCATGGACTGCCACAGCGCGGGGTCCATCAGCAGGTCGGCCGCGGCCTCGGCGCCGTACAGCGAGCCGTACTGGACGCTGCCGGGCGGCACCTGCATCCAGAACACGTCGTCGTCCGTGGGCGCCGCGGCCCGTTCGGTGGCCATCGGCGCCTGGAAGAGGATGGACAGGCTGCGGCCGACGCCGAGGGCGAGCGCGTACTCCAGCGGGCTCGTCGTCGGCGGCACGTACCGCGGGTTGCCGTACGCGTCGTACGACCAGGTCGTGGTGTCGGCGGGCTGGTACAGCTCGCGCAGGCCGACGCGGTGCACCACGCAGTCCCGCAGCGGCCGGGCCACCAGGGTGTGCTGCGGGCCGGGCACCGGGCCGAGCACCAGCGAGCCCGCCTCCAGCCGGCCCAGATGATGCCAGTGGCCCTGCTGCCCGGCGTCGACCGCGAACAGGTCCACGGCCCCGGACGCGACCAGCCACAGCACCTGCGGGCCTTCGAGGTCGAGGCGGTTGAACCCGGCGCAGTCGATGCGCGAGCCCAACTGCCCCAAGGCGCCCAGCACCAGGTCGCCGTCGTGCCCTTCGTGCACGGCCGTCATCTCATCGCTCCCTGACCAGTGCCGCGTACGCGCCGCCACGGGCCACCAGGTCCTCGTGCCGTCCCCGCTCCACGACCGTGCCGTGCTGCAGGACGACGATCTCGTCGCTGTCGCGCACCGTGCTGAGCCGGTGCGCGATCACCACGCAGGCGCAGCCGCGCCGGCGCAGGTTGTCCATCACGACCTGCTCGGTCTCGGCGTCCAGGGCGCTGGTCACCTCGTCGAGCACCAGGATGCTCGGGCGGCGCACCAGCGCCCGCGCGATCTCCAGGCGCTGGCGCTGCCCGCCGGAGAAGTTGCGGCCGTCCTGCTCGACCCTGCTGTGGATGCCGCCGGGGCGGCGGGTGATCACGTCGTACAGGGCGGCGTCACGCAGCGCGTCCTCCACCGCGTCGTCCGGGATCGACGGGTCCCACAGCGCCACGTTGTCGCGCACCGTGCCCTCGAAGAGGAACACCTCCTGGTCGACGAAGGAGACCGAGGCGGCCAGCGCCCCGCGCGGGATGTCCTCGATGCGCTGCCCGTCGATGCGGATCACGCCCTCCCACGGCGCGTACAGCCCGGAGATCATGCGGGACACCGTGGACTTGCCGCTGCCCGAGCCGCCCACCAGCGCGACCTGCTGCCCGGGGCCGACCGTCAGGTCGAAGCCGCTGAGCAGGGGCTTGTCGAGCGGGCTGTAGCCGAACGTGATGTTCTCCAGCTCGACATGGCCCTGGAGGCGGCGGGTGGACTCGCCGGCGCCGGGGCGGCCGTAGAGCGG
Organism: Streptomyces sp. NPDC096046; assembly: GCF_040303285.1. Lineage (NCBI taxonomy): Bacteria > Bacillati > Actinomycetota > Actinomycetes > Kitasatosporales > Streptomycetaceae > Streptomyces > Streptomyces sp. NPDC096046. Next base: position 231,483 of record NZ_JBEOSZ010000005.1, read on the forward strand.
GTCGGCCTGGAAGTTCTCCACGTCCTTCAGCCGGGCCACGTCCGCCGCGAAGTCCTGGATGCGGCCCGCGACGCCGTTCAGCCGGGTCAGCGGTGCCGTGAACCGGGTGACCAGGGCCTGGAAGGCGACCAGCAGACCGACCGAGATGTGCCCCTCGACCGCGCGCATGCCGCCGATCCACAGGATGAGCGCGCTGTTCAGGGTGGCGAGGGTCGGCGCGACCACGCCCAGCCAGGCGCTCGGCACGCCCAGGCGCTGTTGCTCTTCCAACGTGGTGGCGTGCTGCCCGGCCCACTTGCGGAAGTAGCCGTCCTCGCCGCCGGTCGCCTTCATCGTCTCGATGAGCTGAAGGCCGGTGTAGGCGGTGTTGGTGAGGCGGGCGGTGTCTGCGCGCAGCTTCGCCGTGCGCGTCGCCCGTAGCCGGATCACCACACGCATGGCCACGATGTTCAGCAGCGCCACGCCGATGCCGACGAACGTCAGCTGCGGGTCGTAGGTGTACAGCAGGACCGCGTACAGGACGACCACGACCGCGTCCACGCCCGCCGCCGCGAGGTCGCGGGACAGCGTCTCGGACACCGCGTCGTTGGACTGCAGCCGCTGCACCAGGTCGGCCGGGCTGCGCTGGGAGAAGAACGTCACCGGCAGCCGCAGCAGATGCCGCAGGAAGCGGGCGCTGGAGAGCGTGGAGGAGATGATGCGGCCGCGCAGCAGGTTGGCCTGCTGGAGCCAGGTCAGCACGACCGTGAGCAGCACACACGCGGCCATCGACGTGAACAGCACGCCGAGCAGCGAGGTCTGGTCGCCGATCAGGAACGCGTCGATGTAGGTGCGGCTGAGCGCGGGCACCGCGGCGCCGACCGCCACCAGCAGCAGGCTCGCCAGCACGGCCACGGGCATCGTGCCGGCCGTGCCGCGCAGCCGGGCGGGCATCGCGCCCAGGACTCCGGGCTTGCGGCCGCCCCGGGTGAAGTCCTCGCCGGGCTCCATCACCAGCACGACACCGGTGAAGCTGCCGTCGAAATCCTCCATGGGCACGAACCGGCGGCCCTTGCCGGGGTCGTTGATGTAGACGCCGCGACGGCCGAAGCGGCGGCCCATGCCGTCGTAGACGACGTAGTGGTTGAACTCCCAGAACAGGATGGCCGGTGACGTCACCTCGGCGAGGGCGGCCAGGTCCATCTGCATGCCCTTGGCCGTCAGGCCGTAACCGCGGGCGGCCTTCAGCAGGTTGCTGGCGCGTGAGCCGTCCCGGGAGACCCCGCAGGCGATGCGCAGCTCCTCCAGCGGGACGTGCTTGCCGTAGTGGCCGAGCACCATCGCCAGGGAGGCGGCGCCGCACTCGACGGCCTCCATCTGGAGCACGGTGGGCGTGCGGACGGTCTTCGCCCGGGCCTTGGGCACCTTGCGCTTCGGCGGGGCGGCGCGTCTCCTGCTCCGGGGCTCCTGTGCGGTGGCGCTCATGGCAGCAGCCAGTCGACGGGGCGCTGATCGGCCAGCCGGATCGAGCCGGAGGCCAGGGTCATGGAGGTCAGCTTGAACGGCGGCCCGTCAGCGGAGGACCACCGGTAGCCGCTCTTCGTGGCGGACGACCTGTCCAGCCGGACCGTCACGGCCACCGGCCTGCCCTTCTCGGTGAACTGCCGGCCCAGCTGGCTGTCCCCGAGGAACGCGGCGATCTGCTGCGGAGACTGGGCGGAACGGTCCACCGACTTCACATGGCCGCGCAGCACGCCGTACTCCTGCGTCGGCACCGACTGCACGGTCAGGTCCACGGCGGCGTCGTCGGGGATGGAGGCGGCGTTGGCGGCGGGCACGTACACGGTCGCGTAGAGCGGGTCCCCGGTGCGGGCGACCTTCTCGACGGCGGCGACGTTCGCGCCGGTCCGGATGATCTGCCCGACGGTCGCGGCGAGCGCGGAGACCCGGCCCGCGTCGAGCGTGCGCACGACCGCTTCGCCCTCGGCCGTACGGACCTTGAGCACGGGAGAGCCCGCGGGCACCTGCTGGCCCTGTCTCGCGAGCACGGCGGTGACCTGGCCCGCGACGGGGCTCTGGAGGACGTAACTGCCCCGCCCGTGCGTGAGGATGGCGGGCGCGCTGACGGTGGAGGTCACCGAACCGGTCACCGCCCAGACCGAGGCGGCCGCCATCGCGACCACCGTCACCGAGAGCACGAGCCAGCCCTGCGGGCGCGCGAACCGCACCGGCAGGTCGAGTTCCTCCGGTGACTGGAGCCTGGCGAGGGCCTGTTGGCGGAACTGCAAGGGGACTTCCCTCACCCGTAGAAGAGGTACCGACGGCCGCGACGGAAGCCGTCACGGCACCCGAAGAACCCGGAACCGCCGGCTGCGGCTCCGGGACTCAACGGCACTGGGGCTCGATCAGAGACCGGCGACCAGGTTGGTGACCGGGGCCGTGTTCAGGCCGGTGACACCCTCGACGGTGCCGACGGCCGTGTCGGCCAGGCCGGAAACCGGAGCGATGCCGTTCACCGTGTCGGTGACGGTGTTCAGGGCGTTCACGGCCAGACCGCCGGAGACGGCGTCGAGCTCGGTGTCGGCGATCTCGACGGTCTCAACCTGGGGGGTGGAGTTCATGATGGAACTTCCCTTCATATGGATATCTCACAAGGGGGGAGCGGCCCCCTCTGGGGACAGATGACGGCCGCGACCGCGAGTGCCGGGCTTTCGTCACCGAATGCCCTGGGCGGCCCCCGCGGTGCGATGGATCAAAGCACGCTGCTGGTCCGCCCTTCCAATCAACCATCTGCCCCACCAGGGAACTTGCGCCTCAGCGGCACCGACCCGTGCAGGTCTGGACACCGCATGGGAGCGAGTTCTTCACATGGGGCACCGCATCAGCGCGTTCGGGCCCTTGCTTCTCCGGGCGGCGAATCCGGCACTCCCGCCCCAAAGGCGTGACCCACCCCGCCGGGGTGTGGACAACCCTTCTTTCGGTGACCGGGTTGAGCATTCGATGTGCAGATTCACTGAAGCCGGGATTCGACTCCGTCATGACAACGGATCGTTCCCGGGCGGATACGGAGCGTTCCGTTCCGCTGTGACGCGGGACCCCGCTGTCTGAAAGGCGGCATCCGGCCATGGCCCTCCGCGAGACCGCCGGACCCGCCCCGTCGGACCGGTCCGTGTGAGCAGGCCGCTTCCGGACCGAGCGGCCGGCGTACGGAGGACGGGAGTTGGCCGATTCCGCGATGCGAAGGGATCACTTGCAAACGGAATTGAACGCCCCGTGCGGCCCGTGCGTACCAACAGCCATCCAGGCGCCCCCCAGAAGCTGCCGGACGGCGGCACGTACTCCGTCCCCCAGGAGGAGAGAAGTTTGAGTCACAAGCGAATTCCGAAGCGCAAGGCCGCGATAGCGGCGGGCAGCGTGGTGGCGCTCGGCGCGGCCGCGATCCTGCTCCCCAACGCCAACGCCTCCCAGGACGGTTCGTCCGGTGACGCGGCGGCAGCGCCGAAGACCCTGAAGGCGGGCGACGCCTCGGATCTCGCCTCGCAGCTCTCCGGGCTCCTCGGCGAGGCGTTCGGCGGCTCCTACTACGACAGTGCCGGCCAGCAGCTGGTCGTCAACGTCGTGCCGGGCGACAACAACAACGTGATCGTGCAGGCGAAGGCGGCCGGTGCGAAGGTCCGCGAGGTCGACAACAGCTGGTCGGAGCTCCAGGAGGGGGCGTCGACGCTGAAGTCCGAGGCGACCATCGCGGGCACCTCGTGGTCGATCGACCCGCGCACCAACAAGCTGCTGGTGACCGCCGACAGCACCGTGACCGGCGCCAAGTGGGACAGACTGGAATCCACCGTGCAGGAGCTCGGCTCCGGCATGGCCACGCTCAAGAAGTCCTCCGGCGTCTTCAAGCCGTTCGTCTCCGGCGGGGACGCCATCTTCGCGGGCGGCTCGCGCTGCTCCCTCGGTTTCAACGTCACCGCGGGCGACGGTTCAGCGGCCTTCCTGACGGCCGGTCACTGCACCCTCGGCGGCAACGAGTGGTCCGACACGCAGGGCGGCCAGCCGATCGCCACCGTCGATCAGTCGACCTTCCCCGGCGCCGGTGACTTCGCACTCGTGAAGTACGACGACCCGGCGACCCAGGCCCCCAGCGATGTCAACACCGGTAACCAGACGGTCCAGATCACTGAGGCCGCCGAGGCGACCGTCGGTCAGCAGGTCTTCCGGATGGGCAGCACCACCGGGCTCGCCGACGGCCAGGTCCTCGGACTCGACGCCACGGTGAACTACCCGGAGGGCACCGTCACCGGCCTCATCCAGACCAACGTCTGTGCCGAGCCGGGCGACAGCGGCGGTTCGCTGTTCACCCAGGACGGTCTCGCGATCGGCCTGACCTCCGGCGGCAGCGGTGACTGCACGGTCGGCGGCGAGACGTTCTTCCAGCCGGTGACCACCGCCCTGGAAGCGGTCGGCGCGACCCTCGGCGCGGGCGGTGCCGCGGGCGGCGGCGCCGGCGACGAGGCCGGTGCGGGCGGCGAAGCGGGCGCGGGCCAGGAAGCCGGTGCGGGCGGCGAAGCGGGTGCCGGTGAAGAGGCAGGCGCCGGTGCGGAAGCCGGTGCCGGTGATGAGGCGGGTGCCGGTGCCGGTGAGCAGGCCGGAGGCGACGAAGCGGGTGCCGGAGCCGGTGCCGGTCAGGACACGGGTCATGACGGCGAGGACGACTCCGGTCTGACCGAGTCCCGCTGACCCCCGCTCAGCCGTCGGCAGCCGGTCCGACGCGGCCGGTCCGGTTCCGCCCCCTTCCTGGCGGGACCGGGCCGGCCCACCTGCGTTCTCGAGCCCGCGGCGTCAGCCGAGGGCCCTGATCAGCAGCAGGGCGATGTCGTCGCGCCGTTCCTCCCCGTCCGCGTGGTGCCGCTCCTGGTGGACGAGGCTGTCGGCCAGCTCGTCCAGCGGCCGGTCCCCGGCGTCGGCCAGCCACCCGCCCAGATCCGCGAGAGCCTCCTCGAAGTCCGTGCCGGGGGCTTCGACCAGCCCGTCCGTATAGAGGACGAGCAGCGAACCGGGGGGCAGGGCGACCTCCGTCGTCGGATACACCGCCGCGGCGTCGATGCCCAGCAACGGCCCGCCCGCCAGGTCGAGGACGCGCACCCGTCCGTCCGGCCGTCTCAGCAGCGGCGGGGGATGCCCCGCCCGGGACATCACGGCCCGCCCGCGCGCCGGGTCGAGCCGCAGATACAGGCAGCTGGCGAAGAGGTCGGCCCCCAGGTCCAGCAGCAGCCGGTTGGTGCTGCGCATGACCTCCTCGGGTGCCTGCCCCACGGTCGTGTACGCGCGCACCGCGGTGCGGACCTGCCCCATCAGCCCGGCCGCCGTCACGTTGTGGCCCTGCACGTCCCCGATCACCGCGGCGGCCGTCCCCCGGGTGCCGACCAGGTCGTAGAAGTCGCCGCCGATGTCCATGCCCTGCGTGGCCGGCACATAGCGGCCGACCGCCTCGATGCCGGGCAGCGACGGCAGAGAGTGCGGCAGCAGCGCCTCCTGCAGCCCGTGCGCGAGCCGGTGCTTGGCGTCGTAGAGCAGCGCCCGCTCCAGCGCCTGGGCGATCAGCCCCGCCATGCTGATCATCACCGCCCGCTCCTCCGTCGGGAACGGATGGGGCTCGGCGTAGGACAGGACGCACGTCCCCACCGGGCGGCCCTGGGCGATCAGCGGCAGGTAGGCCCAGGCCGCGAACCCGTCGGGGGTCGCGACCCGCGCCGGGTACAGCCGTTCCATCTGCTCCCGCGACTCGAAGAACGCGGGGACGCCCGTCCGCAGCACCTGGGTGCCGGGTGTCGGCTCGGTCAGGGGCATCCCGTCGAACCGTTCCACCAGGTGCGGGTCCCGGTACCCGCGGTGTCCGAGCACCCGCAGCCGGTTCGCCCGCGAGCCCAGCACGACCAGCGCCTGACTGCCCACCGCCGGGGCGATCTCGTCCGCGACCAGCTGCACCACGTCCTGCACCCCCACCGCCTCGGTGAGCGCGCCGGCCAGGTCCAGCACCTGTGTGATGGTGACCAGCCGGGACGGCGTCCCGTCCGGCGGCGGCGCGGTCCGGTTCATCTGCGACACGGCCTTGGACCTGGTGATGCGAACGCTCAGGCCCGTCGTGCTCGGGTACAGCCGGAACGACAGCCACTCGCCGGGCGGCCGCAGCGCCACGAACGACGTGACGTGCTGGCTGAGCAGAGCGGCCCGGTAACGGTCCTCGTACACCGGGTCGTTGAGCCACGGCACCGACGCCCACAGCTGGGTGCCGAGCAGTCGGCTGACCGGCACGTTCAGCAGCTCGCCCGCCGCCGCGTTGACGAAGCCGACCCGGCCGTGCAGATCCAGCGAGACCAGCCCGTACGGCAGCCGGCTCACCATCCGGGCGGCCTCGACCGTGCCGAGCGTGCCGGCCATGCCACCCACCAGGGGCGCGGCGAGCAGATCGGTCTCGGGGTGCGGCAGGACGCTGTGCTCGGCGGCCCGCTCCAGCCGGACGGCCAGCCGGCCGCAGGCCGCGGTCAGATGCTCGCGCTCATGGTCGGACATCTCCGCCGGATGTGAGCCCGGCCAGGTCACGAAGACCGCGCCGTACACCGTGGACTCGGTGGCGACGGGCACCGCGGCCAGGGCGAACGGATAGGGCAGCACCACGGCGATCCGCGGGTAGAGGCGGGCCATCTGCTCCTCGCCGCCGACCCACACCAGCCGCCGTTCGCGCGCGGCGTCGGCGACCGGGATCGGCGCGTTCAGGCCCACCCGTTCCCAGGGCGCCGCGAACGCCCGCGGCAGACCGGCCATCACCGCCATCTCCAGTACGGGCTGGTCCTGCGCCATCAGGTACACCGCGCCGGAGTGGGCGTGCACCTCGTCCATCATCGACGCCAGAGCCAGGGAGAGCACGGGACGGCCGACCGGCGTCCTGGCGGCTGCCGGCGCCTGCGCGGACGACTGCCCGTCGGACACGCCGACCACCTCCTCGCACGGCCGCGCGACCGGGTCCAGGAACAAATCTCCCCCCTGGCGGCCCGTCCCGCACCACGAGCGGTCCCGCGGCGCCCCCGGTTGGTTGCCTTCGGCCCCAGGCACGGTGACCCCGCAGGGGGCGCCCAGCCACTCGCCGTGCCCCGACCGTCACTCCTGTCACGAGAACACCGTGGCACCGCATGCGTCAGACACGTTCGGCTTCTTTCGAGCGCCGGTGTTCGGCGCCGGTCCACGGAACGCCCACAGGGGCTGCGCAGGTGTCCCAATAGCGCTGTAATGGCCAACGTGGTCAGTCAGGGCGCCCAAGAGCGCGGAACGCGAACGTTGCGTGCCGAAGGTGCCCTCAAGGCGATCGCGGTCGATCACGAGTCGCCCGACCGGCTGCGCCGTATCCTCGAACAGGCGCTCGTCTTCGCCGGTGCGGCGTTCGCCGCGGTGTACGCGCCCAGCGAGGACGGCGAGCTGCTGTGCCTGATGGAGTCGGCCGGTGTCCCGAGGACGCTCTACGGGCTGCGCGACAGCTACCCGCGCGCCGGCCGGTCCCCGGTCGCCGAGGCCCACCGCGGTGGACGGCCGGTGTCACTGGGCCCGGCGGAACTCGCCGAGCACGCCCAGGCGCGGCGCGTGCCGTCCGGGGGCTTCTTCCTCACGGTCCTGCCCGTGCAGGAGGACGGCGGCTGCCTGCTGGCCGTGAGCGAGCGCCCCGAGGGATTCGCCGCCGACGACCTCAGGTGCCTGGAGCTCGTCTCCGGGGCAGTGGCCTTCACCGCCCCGGCCGCGCCCGCCGAGGCCGGCGACCTGCCGCCCAGCGCCTTCAGCCTCGCCATGGACACCGGCCGCGTCCGGGTCGGCGACGACCTGCTGGACCTGTTCGGCCTGGACCCCGTGGAGTTCGACGGCCGGATCGAGACGCTGCTCAGCCTGACCGTGCCCGAGGACCTGCCCTCGCTGATGTCGGTGGTGGAGGCCGACCACATGTCCATCGGCGACCGGGAGCTGGAGTTCAGGGTGCTCCAGCCCGCCGGGCCGCCGAAGTGGCTCCGGCTGCGCGGGCGGCTTCTGGCCGGCGGCGAGGGGCGCCCGGCCCGGCTCGTGGGCACGGTCGTCGACGTCTCCACCCTGCGCTCCGACGTCACCGACGTGGCGCGCGTCCAGCGTCTGGCCGCCGCGCTGGCCACCGCCGTCACCGTCCGCGACGTGGGCAAGGCCGTGGTGGCCGCGCTGCGCCGGCCGCTGAGGGCCGACCGGATCGCGCTCGCCGAGCTGGAGAGCGACCGGCTCGTCGTCACCGTCCTCGATCCGCCCGAACCCGAGGCCTGGCCCGAGCTGTGGCGCTCGGAGTGGCGCACCGAGTGGCCCGACGCGCCCGTGCGCGCCATGCCCACTCTCGCCGCCGCGCTGCGCGAGGGCCGGGCCCGCATCTGGCCCGCCGGCAGCCCGCTGGAACGCGCCCTGGCCGAGGTCGGCCCCGGCGGCCTCGCCGTCCTGCCGCTGCCCGCCGGGAACCGCATGGCCGGCGTCTGCCTGATCGGCTGGGACGCCCCGCACGACTTCGGCACCGACGAACGCGCCCTGCTCACCGCCTGCGCGGGACTCGCCGGACAGGCCCTGGTGCGGGCCCGGGCCTTCGACGCCGAGCACGAACTCGTCGGCATGCTCCAGCGCCAGCTGCTGCCGCGCAGCCTGCCCCGGCTGCCGGGCGCGGAGGCCGTCGCACGCTACCTGCCCAGCACGGCGGGGCTCGAACTCGGTGGCGACTGGTACGACGTCATCCCGCTGCCCGACAACCACGTCGCCCTCGTCATCGGCGACGTCCAGGGCCACAGCGCCGGCGCCGCCACCCTCATGGGCCAGATGCGCACCGCCCTGCGCGCCTACGCCGTCGAGGGGCACCCGCCGGACGTGGTCGTCGCCCACGCCAACCGGCTGCTCATGGACATGGAGAGCGACCTCTTCGCGACCTGTTGCTACGTCGATGTCGACCTGGAGGAGGGCGCGGCGTGGTGTGTGCGCGCGGGGCACCTGCCGCCGGTGCTGCGCTACCCGGACGGCCGGACCGAGATCGCGGAGGCCGAGGGCGGGCCGCCCCTCGGGGTGGTCACCCGGGCCGACTTCCCCATGAGCCCGCTCCGGCTCCCGCCCGGCACCGTGATCGCCCTGGTCACGGACGGGCTCGTCGAGACGCCCGGCTCCGACATCGACGACGGCATGGACCACCTCGCCGAGCGGCTGGCCGACGCCGCACCCGCCGACCTGGGGCTGGTCGCCGACGCCCTCCTGGGCGACGCCCCGCGCAGCGACGACGTCGCCCTGCTCCTCCTGCGCTACGACGGCATGGAGCTGCGTCCGCTGCGAGAGGGCTGGACGGTCTGGCGCGTCCCGCAGGCCGTCGGGCACGCCCGCCGCTTCGCCCGCCGCACCCTGCGCTCCTGGGGCGTCACCGTCGACCAGGACGCCGCCCTCCTCGTCGTCTCCGAGCTCGTCACCAACGCCCTGGTGCACACCGACGGGCAGGTCCGCATGGACCTCACCCTCGTCAACAACCGCCTGCGCATCGCCGTCGCCGATGCCTCCCCCCGCTCGCCGGTGAGGCCGACCAGCATCGGCTGGGAGGCCACCGGCGGCCGGGGCATCCTCCTCGTCGAGGCGCTGGCCGCGACGTGGGGCACCCTGCCGGTCAGCGGCGGCAAACAGGTGTGGGCGGAACTGACGCTGGCCGCTGAACGCTCCACCGGCCCGGCGCCCCCCGGGGCGTGACCGCACCGCCCCGGAGTTCAGCCCAGCCGCTTCAGCAGTTCCTCCGCCAGCGGAGCCGACGACGCGGGGTTCTGGCCCGTCACCAGGTTGCGGTCGGTGACCACGTGCGGGGCCCACGGCTCGCCGGCCCGGACGGTCACCCCGGCCTCGGTGAGGCGGTCCTGGAGGAGCCACGGGGCGCGGTCGGCGAGGCCGCCCTGGATCTCCTCGGCGTTGGTGAACGCCGCGACCTCGTAGCCGGCGAAGACGTTCGCGCCGTCGGCCCCGACCGCGGCCAGCAGTGCGGCCGGCCCGTGGCAGACAACACCGAGCGGCCTGCCCGACTCCAGGGCCCGGGCGAGCAGCCGGCCGGATGCGGCGTTGACGGCGAGGTCCTCCATCGGGCCATGACCGCCGGGGTAGAAGACCGCCGCGTAGTCGTCCGGCCGGGCGTCCTCGAGACGGACGGGACGCCGCAGCTCGGTGAAGGACTCCAGCGCCTTCGCGATCCGGTCGGCGTTCTCCCGGCCCCCGTTCGCCTCCGGTGCGAGGGAGGCCCGGTCGACGGTGGGCTCGACCCCGCCGGGTGTGGCCACGACGACCTCGTGTCCGGCGGCCCGGAACGCCTCGTACGGGGCGACGGCCTCCTCGGCCCAGAAGCCGGTGGGGTGCTCGGTGCCGTCGGCCAGGGTCCAGGTGTCGGTTCCGGTGACGACGAAGAGGATCTTCGACATGGTGGGTGATCTCCAGGGGGACGGGCCGCGGTCGGACAGCGCGGCGATGACTCGGACGATGACGACCGTAGGCGTCCGCACCGCCGTTTTTCCAATGGGTGAACCAATGGCTTCCATAGGAAATCCAATGGCGGTGCGCGGTAGTGTCGGATCGCGTGAGGCCCATCGATCCCGTCGGCGCGGCCGGCCCGCCCGCGCAGCCCGACCTCAACCTGCTGCGCACTTTCCTGGCCGTCTACCGGTCCGGCTCCTTCACGGCCGCCGCGCAACTGCTGGGCCTTTCCCAGCCGACCGTCACCACGCAGATCCGCACGCTGGAGCGGCAGACCCGCCGTGAGCTGTTCGAACGGCTGCCGCGCGGCGTCGCCCCGACCGCCGTGGCCGAAGAACTCGCGGCCCGTGTCGCGGCCCCGCTCGACGCCCTCGCCGAGGCCACCGGCCACGGTCCCCGGGAGGAGTCACGCGCCGAACCGGTCCACCTGGCCGGACCCGCCGAACTGCTGTCGGCCCGGGCCCTGCCCGCCCTCGCCCCGCTCGTCACCGAGGGCGTGCGGCTGCGCGTCTCCCTGGGACTGACCGAGCCCCTGCTCGACGAACTGCGCGCCGGCCGCCACGACCTGGTGATCGCCACCGCCCGGCCCCGCGGCCGCACACTGTCCGCCGTGCCTCTCACGGACGAGGAGTTCGTCCTGGTCGCCGCCCCCGTCTGGGCCGACCGCATCGCGCGGCGCCCCGTCGCGGACGGCCCCACCGCGCTGCACGACATCCCGCTGATCACGTACGCCGAGGACCTGCCCATCGTGCGCCGCTACTGGCGGCACGTCTTCGGCCGGCGTCTGACGTGTCGCGCCGCCGTCTCGGTACCGGACCTGAGGGCCGTCCTGGCACTGGTCACCGCCGGTGCCGGCTTCAGTGTGCTGCCGCGCTACCTGTGCGCCGGGGAGCTGGCGTCCGGTGCTCTGGTGCTCCTGCAGGCCCCGGAGGACGTACCGATCAACACCGGCTTCCTCGTCCAGCGGCCGGGCGCCTCGGGGAACCCGCATGTGACCCTCGTCCGCGACCGTCTGCTGAAGGCCGGCCGTACCTGGTGACACCGCGGGCCCACCGGGGTACCCGACGCGGCACAGGACGGAGAAACCGCCACCAGCCGAAGGAAGAGGGAAGAGGAACGTCATGGCTCAGCATGTCCGCGACATCATGACCGGCGACCCTGTCACCGTCGGGCCGCAGACCTCTGTCGCCGAAGTGGCGCGCATCATGCGCGACGAAGATCTCGGAGTCGTTCTGGTGACGGACGGCGACGATCTGCGCGGCCTGGTCACCGACCGTGACCTGGTCGTCCGGTCCGTCAGCCGGGGCGGCGACCCGGAGGAGACCACCGTGGCCGGGGCGTGCAGCGACGACCTGGTCACCGTCGGTCCCGACGAGGACCTGGGGCACGCGGTGGAGCTGATGCGCGAGCACTCCGTGCGCCGCATCCCCGTCGTCGACCACGGGCATCCCGTGGGCATCGTCTCCTTGGGCGACATGGCCATGGAGCGAGACCCGGACTCGGCGCTCGGCGACATCAGCGCCGCGCGTCCCAACGCCTGACCCGCGGCGACCCGGACCCACCGGACGGTCCCGCGCACCCCGTCGTGCGCGGGACCGTCGTACGTCCGCCGCACCACGATCACTGAACCCACTGTCCGAACTCCTGCCAGGGAGGAGAGGGCCGGGGAGCGCGGCGCAGGCAGGGCGAGCCGGGTTTCGTCGGCTTTTCGCTGGGGACTCGAAACGGAGCGCAAGCAGAAGGAAGATGATGAGTCGTGGAGTCCATGCACACCAGTGAGAAGCCCGTCGTCCGTCAGCACGAGACCGGCTGGTCGAAGGCGCGCCGGCTGCGTGGCAAGGCCGCGCTGCGGACCTGCCTCCCGGCCGTCGAGGACCGGGGTACCTCCGGGACGGTGCGCTCCGGGGCGGACTGGAACATCGTCCGGGGTGAGGACTGACCCCTCCCCGCGGGGCAGCCCGGTGACGATCCGAGCAACTGCGCGCATCCACAACCACAAGAAGTGATGTTCACATCCGCCGGATCACGACTAAGGTGAGCCGAATGAAGGCTCTCGTGCTGTCCGGCGGCGCAGGAACGCGGTTGAGGCCGATCACCCACACGTCGGCCAAGCAACTCGTGCCCGTGGCCAACAAGCCCGTGCTGTACTACGGGTTGGAGTCGATCGCCGAGGCCGGCATCACCGATGTGGGCATGATCGTCGGGGATACGGCCGACGAGATCGAGGAAGCGGTGGGGGACGGGTCGAAGTTCGGCCTCGACGTCACCTACATCCCCCAGCAGCGGCCCCTCGGGCTGGCCCACGCGGTGCTGATCGCCCGGGACTACCTCGGCGACGACGACTTCGTGATGTACCTCGGCGACAACTTCATCGTCGGCGGCATCACGGGTCTGGTCGACGAGTTCCGCAGCCATCGGCCCGACGCCCAGATCCTGCTCACCAGGGTGGCCGACCCGCGTGCCTTCGGAGTGGCCGAACTCGATGCGTCCGGCCAGGTGATCGGCCTGGAGGAGAAGCCCGACCAGCCCAAGAGCGACCTCGCGCTGGTCGGCGTCTACATGTTCACGCCCCTCATCCACGAGGCGGTCCGCGCCATCGAACCGTCCTGGCGCGGCGAACTGGAGATCACCCACGCCATCCAGCACCTGATCGACACCCGCGCCGACGTGCGCTCCACGGTCGTCAAGGGCTACTGGAAGGACACCGGCAACGTCACCGACATGCTCGAGGTGAACCGCACGGTCCTCGAAGTCATGGAGCGCCGCATCGACGGCGAGGTGGACGACGCCTCGGAGACCATAGGACGCGTGGTGGTCGAAGAGGGCGCGCGGATCGTCGGCTCCCGCATCGTCGGGCCCGCCGTCATCGGCTCGGGCACCCTCGTCAGCAACTCCTACGTGGGCCCCTTCACCTCCGTCGCCGAGAACTGCCGCATCACCGACAGCGAGCTGGAGTTCTCTATCGTGCTGCGGGACTCCTCGATCCTGGGCGTCGGCCGGATCGAGGCCTCGCTGATCGGCCGGCACGTCGAGGTGACCCCGGCCCCCAGCGTGCCCAGCGCCCACCGCTTCGTCCTCGGAGATCACAGCAAGGTGCAGATCACTTCATGAACCTCCTCGTCACCGGCGCCGCCGGGTTCATCGGTTCGCGCTACGTGCGCGCACTGCTCGCCTCGGACGCGCCCGACGCGCCCCGCATCACCGTGCTGGACAAGCTCACCTACGCCGGCACCCTCGACAACCTCGAACTGACCCATCCCCGGTTGGAGTTCGTACAGGGAGACATCTGCGACGCCGAGCTGGTCGACAAGCTGATGACCGCTGCGGACCAGGTCGTGCACTTCGCCGCCGAGTCCCATGTGGACCGCTCCATCACCGGCGCCGCCGACTTCGTCCGCACCAACGTCCTCGGCACCCAGACCCTCCTGGACGCCGCCCTGCGCTACGACGTGGGCCCCTTCGTGCACGTCTCCACCGACGAGGTCTACGGCTCCATCGAGTCCGGATCCTGGCCCGAGGACCACCCGCTTCAGCCCAACTCGCCGTACTCGGCCTCCAAGGCCTCCTCCGACCTGCTCGCGCTGGCCTACCACCGCACCCACGGCCTGGACGTGCGCGTCACACGCTGCTCCAACAACTACGGCCCGCACCAGTTCCCCGAGAAGGTCATCCCGCTGTTCGTCACCAACCTCCTCGACGGCCACAAGGTGCCGCTGTACGGCGAGGGCCGCAACATCCGCGACTGGCTGCACGTCGACGACCACTGCCGGGGCGTCGACCTCGCCCGCACCCACGGCCGGCCCGGCGAGGTCTACAACATCGGCGGCGGCACCGAGCTCACCAACAAGGAGCTCACCGGGCTGCTCCTGGACGCCTGCGGAGCGGACTGGGACCGGGTGGAGTATGTCGAGGACCGCAAGGGCCACGACCTGCGCTACTCCGTCGACTGGTCCAAGGCCCGCGACGAACTCGGCTACCGCCCAGCCCACGACTTCACCGCCGGCCTGGCCGATACCGTCGCCTGGTACCGCGACAACCGGGCCTGGTGGGAGCCCCTGAAGCGGCGCGTCGCCCAGGAGCGGGCATGAGGTGGCTGATCACCGGGGCGGGCGGGATGCTCGGCCGGGACGTCGTCGCGGAACTCACCAGGCGCGGCGAGAACGTCACGGGTCTCGACCGCACCGCCCTGGACATCACGGACGCCGGGGCCGTCGGAGCCGCCGTACGGGGGCACCGCCCCGACCTCGTCGTGAACTGCGCCGCGTACACGGCCGTCGACGACGCCGAAACCGACGAGGCCCGCGCCCTGGAGATCAACGGCGACGGGCCGCGCCTGCTGGCGCGGGCCTGCGCCGCGCACGACGCCCGCCTCCTCCACGTCTCCACGGACTACGTCTTCTCCGGCGAGTCCCGCACCGGCCCGTACCCGGAGGACCACCCGACGGGCCCGCGCACCGCCTACGGCCGCACCAAACTGGCCGGGGAACAGGCCGTCCTGGAGGAACTTCCCGGGGCGAGCGCGGTGCTGCGCACGGCGTGGCTCTACGGCGTCCACGGCTCCAACTTCGTCCGGACCATGATCGGACTGGAAACACGCCGCGACACCCTCGACGTCGTCGACGACCAGCGCGGACAGCCCACCTGGAGCGCCGACGTCGCCGAGCGGATCGCCGACCTCGGCCCCCGGCTCGGCTCCGACGCGCACGGCGTCTTCCACGCGACCAATTCCGGCGAGGCCACCTGGTACGACCTCGCCCGCGAGGTGTTCTCCCTCATCGGCGCCGACCCGGACCGGGTGCGCCCCACCAGCAGCGCGGCCTTCCCCCGGCCCGCGCCCCGCCCCGCGTACAGCGCCCTCGCACACCACCGGTGGCAGGAGATCGGCCTGCCACTGCCGCGCGACTGGCGTTCCGCCCTGCACGAAGCACTGCCCCGCATCCGCAAGGAAGGTCTTCCTCGTGAAACGCCATGAGTTCCTCCGGGAACTGCACAAGGTCAGCGCCAATCGCAACTACCTGGAGATCGGCGTCAACGACGGCCGCAGCCTGACGCTGTCCCGCGTCCCGAGCATCGCGATCGACCCCGCCTTCAAGGTGGTCTCGGAGCTGAGGTGCGACGTCCACCTGGTGAAGGCCACCAGCGACGACTTCTTCGCGCGCGACAACCCGCTCCAGCACCTCAAGGGCGGCCGTCACCCGCTGCGCAACCTGCGCCGGGGCCGCAGCCCGATCGGCTATTGGCGCCGCACGACCCTGGACCTGTCGTTCATCGACGGCATGCACCTGTTCGAGTTCGCGCTGCGCGACTTCATGAACGTCGAGAAGTACTCGGACTGGTCCAGCGTGATCGTCCTGGACGACATGCTGCCGCGCAGCATCGACGAGGCGGCCCGGGACCGGCACACCAACGCCTGGACCGGCGACGTCTACAAGATCACCGAGGTGCTGGCGCGCTACCGCCCCGACCTGGTCACGGTGCAGGTGGACACCGCACCCACCGGCCAGCTCGTCGTCTTCGGCGCCGACCCGGACAACCGGGTCCTGCACGACAAGTACGACGAGATCATGGCGGAGTACAAGATCCCAGACCCGCAGAAGGTTCCCGAGGCGATCCTGGAGCGGGCCGGCGCCGTCCGCCCCGAAGCCCTCCTGGAAGCGGGCTTCTGGCGTCCCCTCGCCCAGGCCCGCAACCGCGGTCTGCCCCGCTCCATGGGCTGGGAGCCCCTGCGCAAGGCCCTCCAGCAGGTCGGTGTGAGCCGCTGAGCGACGGCGCCGGCCACCGCCCGGGGCGGCCGGCGCCGACGACCTTCCTCCTCGGCCTTCCCGGCTTGCTCGGCTTTCCGGCACACAGGCCCGGACGCTGGACGCGTCCGGGCCTGCGGTGTGTCCCCTGGGCGGGCTACTAGGTCCCCTGCCCGCCTCGCAGTTCCTCGTAGTAGGCCAGGCAGGCTTCGTACGACGGCAGCAGTCCCTGCCGTTCCGCCTCCGCCAGTGTCGGGGCCTGCTCGTCCTTGGGGGACAGGAGCGGGGTGACGCCCTCCGGCCACTCGATGCCCAGGGCCGGGTCGAGCGGGTGGATGCCGTGTTCGCGGTCCGGGGCGTAGCCCTCCGAGCACAGGTACACCACGGTCGCGTCGTCCGTGAGGGCCATGAAGGCGTGTCCCAGCCCCTCCGCGAGGAACACGGCGTGCCGCGTGTCGTCGTCGAGGCGTGCGGCTTCCCACGCGCCGTAGGTGGGGGAGCCCACGCGGATGTCGATCACCACGTCCAGGACGGCACCGCGTACACACGTGACGTACTTGGCCTGGCTGGGCGGCACATCCGCGAAGTGCACACCCCGCAGCACGCCCCGCTTCGACACCGAGCAGTTCGCCTGGGCCAGGGACAGGTCACGGCCCGTCGCCTCGCGGAACTCCGCACCGCGGTACCACTCGTGGAAGCTGCCCCGGTCGTCCGGGAAGACCTTGGGCTCCAGAACCCAGGCGCCCTCTATCTCCATGGGTCGCATGCCGTCACCGCCCTCCGGTCCTGGTACGGGACTTCAGCTTCCGGCGCGCGGCACCGAGCACGCGTCGGGCACGCCGGGCCAGCCGCAGCGCGACACCGGGCCCGGGCGGCGGCGTCACCAGCAGGCTTCCGCCCCCCGCTCGCAGGGCGAACGGCAGGCCGGTGAAGCGAGCCCGGTCCGCGGCCGGATTCAGGCACACGGCCACCCGCCAGACGTCCTCCGAGAGGTCCTCGGCGGGCAGGTCCGCGGACAGCACCGAGCCCGGCCGGCCCGCCTCGGAGGTGAGATGGCCGGGCACCTCCAGGATCCGGTCAGCGGAGACGAACCTCAGCCGCACCCCGGTGTCGTCCGGGACGTGCACCGGGAGCTGGACGCGGAAGCGCCCCTCGGAGACGGCGACGTCCCCCAGCTGCACGCGGCCCAGCCCTAGCCGCTTGCCGCGTGCGCCGAGTTCCAGGGAGAGGTTGCCGTGCGGCTCGGTCCAGTAGGGCAGGACCGGGCGGTCACCGATGACGCCCACTTCAGGTGTGGGCCGGTCCTCGCGCGGCGCCGGGCCGAGTCGGCACTCCTTCGTCCAGCCGCCCGCCTTCACCCGGACGAGTGCGTCCCAGGCGCCGTCACGCGGCAGCTCGGCCGGGTCGACCGTGGCGGTCGCCCGCAGCACCAGCCGGACCTCCTCGCCGTCCCCGACCGGCACGGTCTCGCGCGTGAACTCCACCGGCTGGAAGTACTGCGCGGCGCTGGAGCGCTCCCGCAGCAGCAGATCGGCCGTGGCCTGCCCGAACCGCGCGGCGGTCTCGGAGGCCACCCACCCCACCGCCTCGGTCACGTCCTTCGGAACATCGGTCAGCGGCACGGACTCGGCACCGGCCGGGAACAGCATCGGTTCGCCGCCGGACAGGTACTCGGCCGTGAAGCCGACGATGAGGGAGCCGTCGCGCCACTCGATGTCCGCGGGGGTCGCCCGGGGCGTGACACCCGCCTCCCACTTTGCGAAGGCCACCACGTCGTCGTAGCGGTCGGCCGCCGTCAGCGCGGCGATGACCTGCTGCGTCGGCTGCAGACCGGCCGCGACACCGGGCCCGAAGCGCTCCACGACGACTTCGTGGATCTCCGCGAACAGCTCCCTGCGGTAGTCGTCCGGCAGGTTCAGCAATCGCCGCGCCCGCAGCCGCTCGACCATCTCCACGCGCAGCCAGCGCCGGAACAGCCGGTCGCGCACCGGGCCGGGTTCCGTGTACCGCTCGACGACGTCGAGGGCCTCGCGCAGGTTCCTGAAGTAGCCGACCGGGTCGAAGCGTTCGAAGCCGGCGTTGGAACCGTCGTCCCGCCGCAGGTGGTAGTAGCAGACGTAGTCGCTGAGCACGGAGACGTTCTCCGCGCGCAGATACGCCTCGGCGATGAAGACGTGGTCCTCCAGACGCCGTCTGCCCTCGGGAAAGCGCAGGCCGATGCGGTCCAGGAAGGCCCGGCGGACCATCTTGTGCGGGGTGAGACTGTCGATCAGCGGGGCGTTCTCGACGGTGGCCCGCGGGTGGTTGCGGCGGAACAGCTCCACCGGCACCCCGCGGCCCTTGCCGGCCATCTTGCCCACCACGACGTCGGCGCCGTTGGCCACGCCGTAGTCGTACATCCGCTCCAGGGCCTCGTCGCCCAGGTAGTCGTCGTTGTCGACGAACATCACGAACTCGCCCCGGGAGGCCTCGATGCCGACGTTGCGGGGCTTGCCCGACCAGCCGGAGTTCTCCTGGTGGATGACTCTCATCCGGGGGTCCTCGGCGGCGAGCCGGTCCAGCCGGGCCGGGGTCTCGTCGGTCGAGCCGTCGTCGACGAAGATCACCTCGAACTCGTCGGGAGGCAGCGACTGCCGCTGCAGCGAGGAAATGCAGTCCTCGATGTAGATCCCCGGGTTGTACACGGGGACGATGACGCTGACCTTGACCGGCATCGGGTTTCCGGGCCCCTTCGCGTCGCTTGCCGTAGACGTCCTGTAGTACTGCGTGTCGCCTGATGCTAACCCGGTCGGCGACGCGGTCCCACTTCCGAGGCCCGGCCGTGATCATCTCGCCCGCACGGCAACTGAGCTGCGCCCTCCGTCTGTTCGCGGTCAAGCCGTCTTACGGGCGGGAGCACCCGGCAGCCCTTAGGGGTCCTTTCACTATGAGCGTCCGATCAGGGCACGTGGTCTGGTGCCGTGCATCGCAAGGCGCCGGGAAGCCCTCGTAGCGGAGCTACT